>JAJYTJ010000090.1 GCA_021793115.1 Actinomycetes bacterium
GACCTCTGGCTGGACCTCTTCAACACCGCCACGCTGCCGTTCTACTGGCGCCGGTTCGAGCCGGTTCGCGGCCGGCCCGACACCGCCCGGCTGCGGCGGGCCGCCGAATGGTTCCGCGATCGCGGGGTCGCGCTCAAGGGTCATCCGCTGGCGTGGCACACCCTGGCGCCGCCGTGGCTGCTGCCGTTGTCCGACGACGAGGTAGCCGACGCGATCCGCACACGCATCACCCGTGAGGTGGCGGACTTCGCCGGGCTGGTAGACACCTGGGACGCCATCAACGAAGCCGTCATCCTGCCGGTGTTCACCGCCGAGGACAACGCCGTCACCCGCCTGGCGCAGCGCGAGGGCCGCCTCGCCATGGTGCAGCTCGCGTTCCAGACCGCACGGGACGCCAACCCCGGGGCCAGGCTGCTGCTCAACGACTTCGACCTGTCAGCGCGGTACGAGCACCTGATCGAGGAGTGCCTGGCGGCCGGCATCCACATCGACGCCCTCGGGCTGCAGTCCCACATGCACCAGGGCTACTGGGGCGAGGACAAGACGCAGCGCATCCTCGAGCGGTTCGCCCGCTTCGGCCTGCCGCTGCACTGGACCGAGACGACGCTGGTCTCCGGGCACCTCATGCCCCCGCAGATCGAGGACCTCAACGACTACCAGATCCCGCACTGGCCCTCCACACCGGACGGCGAACAACGCCAAGCCGACGAGCTCATGCGCCACTACCGCACCCTGCTGGCCCACCCCTCCGTCCACGCAGTGACCTACTGGGGCCTGACCGACGACGGCGCCTGGCTCGGCGCCCCGGCCGGACTGGTCCGCAAGGACGGCACCACCAAACCCGCCTACGACGCGCTGCTCGCCCACGTCAAGGGCCAGTGGTGGCTACCACCCACCACCATCCGCACCGACGACGACGGACGCTTCACGCTCGACGCCTTCCGGGGCAGCTACACGGTGGCCGCTGCCGGCGCCTCCGCCGACGTGTCGCTCGCCGCCGCGTCCCCGTCCGTCACGGTCGACCTGCCGGCGCGCTGACCGACGTCGCCGGACCCGCCGGCCGACGGGGCGGCCGAGGCGGACCGATCGGGTGCGTCAACGAGCGGCGAGGCGGAGCGCGCGCAGCACCCTGGCCGCGAGCGCCTCGGGTGTCGCGTCGACCTCGACGGTGATGCCGTCCTCGTCCGGCCCGAGCGGTTCGAGCGTGGCGAGCTGCGACGGCAGGAGCGTCGTCGGCATGAAGTGGTCGGTGCGGTGCGACATCCGGTCCGCGACGAGACCGGCCCGTCCCGTCAGGTGGACGAACCGCACGTGGCCCGGCGTGGCGGCGAGCACCTCGCGATAGGCGCGCTTGAGGGCCGAGCACGTGACGATGGTGCTGGCGCCAGCCTCGTCCTCGTCGCGCATCCAGGCCGCGATCGCCTCCAGCCAGGGCCAGCGGTCGTCGTCGGTCAGGGGCGTGCCGGCCGACATCTTGGCGATGTTGGCCGCCGGATGGAAGTCGTCGCCCTCGGCCGTCGGCCATCCCAGCCGGTCCCCGAGCAGCGCGGCCAGCGTCGTCTTGCCCGTCCCGGCCACGCCCATGAGCACCAGGTGCTGCCGGGTCTGCATCAGTACGCCTCCTGAGGTCCTCGCCGCGCGGTCAGCGGCGCCCGAAGCCTGCTCCCGCGGCGCTCGCCAGCGCCAGCGCGACGACGTCCTCGGCGAGCGCGGCGGGCCAGTCGGGTCCACGGCGTGCCGCCCACGCCCGCCACGCGGCGCCACCCCACGTGCCCGCGGCCGACGCCGCGGCAGCCGCCATCGCGGGCACCAGGACGGCGACGCCGGCCCGACGCGCCAGCAGCGCGCCGCCGAGGGCCGCGGCGACGGTCCTCGCCTGCGGCCCGGGAGGCAGCAGGCGGCTCGGTGTGGCCGGGAGCAGGTCGCCGACGAGCTCCCCCACGACACCGAGCGCGAGGCCGACCCGCACGGGCGTGCGGGGACCGGTTCCCCGAGCCCGGCCGACGAGCAGCGGAGCGGCCACGCCGAGCGATGCGCGGCAGCCGGCCGCGACACCGAGCATGACGGCGCGGACGGTCACTGCGGACGTCGAAGCCATGCAGCGACGGTGGCCCCCCTCGGCGGCCGCCGCAACCAGGGGGCGGCCACAGCCGCGCGGCGTCCCGGGCTGCGCGGGGCTGCCGGACGAATGGCACCATGCGGTATGGCCCCCACCTCAGCGGAGCCTCGCCCCACCGCACTGATCGTCGGCGCCTCCCGCGGCCTTGGCCACGGGATCTGCGCCGAGCTGCTGGGCCGCGGCTGGGACGTCATCGGGACCGCCCGGCACCCGGAGCCCGACAGCCCGCTGCGCCAGCTGGCGCGCCGCGGTGACGGACATCTCACCGTCGAGGCCCTCGACGTCAACGAACCGGACCATCTGCCGCCGCTGCGCGCACACCTCGCAGGACGCCGGCTCGACCTCCTCCTCGTCACGGCAGGCGTGACCAACAACGAGCAGACCCCCATCGGGCAGGTACCCGTCGCGGACTTCGTCGACGTGATGGTCACCAACGCGTTGAGCCCCATGCGGGTCGTCGAGGGGCTCGAGCACCTCGTCGTGCCCGACGGCCTGATCGCCGTCATGTCCTCCGGTCAGGGCAGCATCACCAACAACACGACCGCCGGCCGGGAGGTCTACCGGGGCAGCAAGGCGGCCCTCAACATGTTCGTGCGCAGCTTCGCGGTGCGCCAGGCCACGACGCAGCGAGCGATCGTCCTGCTGGCACCCGGCTGGATCCGCACGGATCTCGGCGGGCCAGACGCACCGTTCACCCTCGAGGAGAGCGTCCCGCTGCTGGTGGACCTCCTGCTGTCCCGCCGGGGCAGCCCGGGCCTGGCGTACCTCGACCGTGCGGGCCGCACCGTTCCGTGGTGAGCGCACCCGCACCGGGCGTCCATCCACGGGGCACCCGCCCCGCCGTTCCCCGTCCACGAGGACAGCAGGCGGGACCGCAGGTCGACGGAGCGACCCACCGGCAATGGTGATATCTGTTGTCGCGCCCCGCGACAGTCGCGCCAGCGGTGACGACGAACGCGTCAGTGGATGAACACGAACGAGAACGCGATGGTGGCGAGGATCGCCCAGACGGTGCTCTTCTTGAGCAACACCACGTAGCCGATGGTGGCGAGGAAGATCAGCCACTCCTGCCAGGTCAGCAGGGACTTGAAGGCAAAACTGACAGCCACCGACAGGATCAGACCGACAAATCCGGCCTGGAGCCCGCTGACCACGCTCCGGACCGACCTGAGATTCTGAACGCGCCCATGAAGATCGGCCAGCAGCATGATCGCGGCGAGCGACGGCGTGAAGATCGCCAGTGTGGCCAGGACCGCGCCGAGCACGCCCGCCACGCGATACCCGATGAAGGTGGCGGTGATGAACACCGGCCCCGGAGTGATCTGGCCCAGCGCGATCCCGTCCAGGAACTCCCTCACCGACAGCCAGCCACGGGCATCGACCACCAGGCTCTGGATCAGCGGGATGCTCCCGAACCCCCCGCCGAAAGCGGTCGTGCCGACCCCGAGGAACGATGCCACCAGCGCACGGGTCCCCGGCACCGCCAGCGCAGCGATGAGGATGCCCGCCAGGACAGCCGCCGGAACACCGTCGCGCACCCTCAGCCGAGGGGTCACCAGAACGGCGTCGGTGGTCGTTCTGTCGGCACGCGCTCCCGATGGCGGCTCTCCATCGGCGAAGGAGAACATCAGGAAACCGAGCAGCCCAGCGCCGAGGATCACCCAGAGCACATTGATATGCAGGAAGAAGAGACCGGAGAAGCCCGCCAGAGCAATCGTCAGGCCTTTCCAGTCCTGGAGGCCGATGGTCGGGAAGACCGACCTGCCCAGCACGAGGACGGCGTTCATGAGCAGTGCCACCACCAACGCCCCGAGCCCCGCGAACAGGGACTTGACGAACGGCAGCTGCCCGAACCGGAAATACGCCCAGGCGAGGAGTGTCACCAGGGCGGCGGCCGGGGTGACGAAGCCGAGCGCGGCAAGGATGCCACCCCAGACGCTCTTCAGCTTGAATCCTACGTACCCGGTCACGGTGACACCGGTCGCGTCAGGCAGGATCTGGGCCAGGCTCAAGGCATTCATGAATTCTTGCTCGGAGATCCACTTCTTGTCCCGCACGTACGTCTGCTTCATCAGCGCCAGAATTGCGGGACCACCGTAACCGATCGCGCCGATATAGGTGGCGGTGCGGACCATCTGCGCCAAGGACGGGGCCGTTGAGGATCGCGGACCCTCGGTTGACAGAGGCGTCACGACCTCACTCCTCCCCAGGACGACGACATGGATCCGGACCCAGCAGCGAGACCGCGCCCGGTGGCGCCCCGCAGCCTCGGCCCGATCGTCCCTCAGGGAGACGCCGAGGCCCCCAGGGCAGGGAGCTCTCGGAGTGGTTCAAACTGGATTGCATCGACCACAGTCGAAGCATGGTCCACGGTGCCGTCCGGTCCGCGGCAGGACCCGAAGGGTGTTCGCACGGCCTCGAGGGGCCGCCCCTCGCGCGGCGTCGACAGAGGCGGGTGCCCGCCGGCCCTGTGGATGGTGGTGGAGGCGACCGAAGGCCGGTCGGGTCGTGACGCGACCCCGGTCGGGGGCCGTTGCCATCCCGGCCTCGACAGACGTGGGGCGCACATGACCCATCGGCGGCAGAGCATCGGGGATGCCGCAGTGTTGACCTCGAGCACATCCTCGAGAGAGAATGACTCTCAACTTCATTAGGAGGCCCGTCATGGCTGACGTGCGGAGTGAACACCCGGTCACGAACGACGCTCGCGCCATCCGTGTCCACGAGGCGATCCACAGCAAGCGGATGGAAGGCATCCACTCTGCGCCCTTGCCGCGAGCGAGCAGCACCGTCCGCACCTCGGATCGGCCAGACGTCGCCAGGCCCGCGCGGGACCGCTAGCCAGGGCGTTCGCCGTAGGGCTCCACCACCGGGCGATAGTCCTCAGCCGGATCGAGCCGCACCGCGGGTTCGGACCACAGGAACCCAGATGTCGTCACATCCCGATTCTCCTGACTGACACCTGACCAAGGGCAGACGTCCTGCCGGAGGTCTGGAGAGCTCGTGCAGCTGTACGGAGCTCCCGTCACGTGGATGTACCCCGTCACCTGGCACTCCCCGCCGTACTGCGGGCTGGCTGTCAGGTTCGTCTGCTTCTCCCATGTTCGAGTGCCCCAGGCGAGTTCGCCCCAGCTCTGGTACGCGGCGCCCTGGTTGTCCAGGTTGATCATCCCGACGTGTCCGCCGACGTCGACCGCCGGGGTAGTCAGGCACTCGACGCCGAAGTCGACGTGGGCCTGGCCGGTGCCCGTGCCCGTGCCCGTGCGCGAGGCGCACCGGAAGGCCGTCCCGCAGCTCCCCGGGACGACGACGTCCGGGGTCACCCCACCACCCGAGGACTGCTGGGGAGCGACCCGCATCAGGATCTCGATCGTCACTGCGTCGGCGGAAGGCGCCGTCTGCACGACCGGTGTCAGGCTGGCAGCGGCCGGCGCGGTGCTGGCCGCGTCGGCGGCCGTTGGCACGGCCAGTGCGGCGCTCGTGAGCAGCGCGATCGCCAGGCCCTTCCGGTGCCTCATCGCGAATCGCTCCGGTCGAAGGCCTTCTCATGACGCGCAGCGATCGAGCGAATCGGTCGACCGGACCCCCTGCAGCCCCCTCCGTGCCGCGGAGACCCCCAGCCGGCGAGGCCGGCCAGGATCTCCACCGCTGCCGGGAATCCGCGAGGGGCTCGTCGTGACGGCCGAGCGTGACGCCCGCCGGCTCAGCCACCGCGTCGAACGTGCACGACGCCAGCAGGTCGTGCTGGCGTCGTGCACGAGCGCGCATCGCGGCGGCGGGCCCGGGCAGGGAAGGCCGACGGCTTCAGCGATGACCGACATACCGAACCAGCCCTCGTCGACCACGCCGTCGCCAACGACCACCACGCCGATCGCACACCGCGATGCCCGCTGCTCGTTCGCCATCTCCCGGTCGACCGGGACGACGCCCATGTCCACCTGAACGTCCCCAGCACTCGATCTCGGCGCCTCGTCGTCATCCCTCGACCAGCCGTCAGCCCCCTTCCAGCCGAACGTCACGGCTCGTGCGCGAGCAGTCCGGGCACAGTCCGAACACCTCCAGGGTGTGACTGAGGTCGGAGTACCCGTAACGTTCGGCCAGCTCGTCAGCCCATCTCTCGAGGCCCGGACCGGTGACCTCGATGGCACGGCCGCAGGCACGGCACACGAGGTGATGGTGATGCCGGTGCGAACAGCGCAGATACACCGTCTCGCCGTCCTCGCGAGTGAGGGCGTCGACGTCGCCGGCCTGGGCCATGAGCGCGAGGTTGCGGTAGACGGTCGCGATCCCGACGTCGTGACCTCGCTCGCGCAAGGCGGCGTGAATCTCCTGAGCGCTGCGGAAGTCGTGGAGCTGGGCGAGCACCTCGACGACGGCCAGACGCTGGCGTGTGGTGCGAGGCGTGCGACCGCCGGCCGGGGCCGGCATGGCGGCGCGGTAGTGAGGCCCGGGGTCGGCGGGCGACTGCCCGTGGTCATCAGTGGTGCTTAAACTGATTCTCATTACCACCGTAAAGTAGCGAAGCGATGCTCGGCTTGTCCAGATCGCCCGCCACGCGGGCCACGGCGCCAGCTCCCGGATGAACGTGCCCCCAGGCCCACCCCGGTAGCCTTGCCACCGGCGATGGCCGAACGCGCCGAGGTTCTCCCTGGATTCCTCCCCAGGGTCACCTCAGCTGGTTTCCCCATCCCCGCGCCCGTAGCTCAACGGATAGAGCAGCGGCCTTCTAATCCGCTGGTTGGGAGTTCGAGTCTCCCCGGGCGCACATGGCCCGCCACCGCACCAGCCTGACGCCGCCCGAGCGACGTGCCCTCGCGCTGCTCTGGGCGCGCCGCGCGGGGCTGTGGCTGTTGCTCGGCGTCGTCGTCGGCGCCGCCGCGCTCGGGGCGCTCATGTGGGCGGGCTCCTTGCCCGGGATCCGGGTGTGGGTGTCCGCCGGCGCGGGTCTGCTCGCCGCCGCGGCCGCCGGCGTCGGCTCCACGGTGCCCGGTCCGGACGCTCCCGACGAGCGCACCGACGGCCCGTCGCCGTCCTGACGTGTCATCGGCCCGCCGTAGGCTGACCCTGTGACCAGCACTGCCGCCAACGGGACCAGCGACCGCATCGTCTGGATCGACTGCGAGATGACCGGCCTGGACCTCGCCGCGGACGCCCTGGTCGAGGTCGCCGTCGTCGTCACCGACTCCGAGCTGCACGCGCTCGACGGCGGCATCGACGTCATCATCACGCCGCCCGAGGCGGCCCTGGCGCAGATGAACGACTACGTGCGGACCATGCACACCACGTCGGGACTGCTGGTCGAGCTCGCCGGCGGGATGACCCTGGCGGACGCCCAGGCCGCGGTGCTGCAGTACGTCCGCCGCTGGGTGCCGGATGCCGGGAAGGCGCCCCTGGCGGGCAACTCGGTCGGCACCGACAAGACGTTCCTCGACCGTGACATGCCCGAGCTCGTCGCGCACCTGCACTACCGCGTCATCGATGTGTCGAGCATCAAGGAGCTCGCCCGCCGCTGGTACCCGAGGGTCTACTTCAACGCCCCCGCCAAGCACGGCGGCCACCGGGCGCTCGCCGACATCCTGGAGAGCATCGACGAGCTGCGCTACTACCGCGCAGCGCTCATGCCTCCGGAGCCCGGGCCCGACTCCGCGACCGCCAAGGCGATCGCCGCCAAGATCATCGAGACCTCGGTCGCCGGCACTCAGCCCGCGTAGCGGTCAGGCGAGGTCCAGCCGCATCAGCACTCGAGGCGTCCGCGCGGACAGCGAGTCGGTGTCGGCGACCTTCGTGAACCCGGCCTTCTCGAACATCGAGCGGGTGCCGACGTAGCCTCCGGACGCGTTGACGCGGGCACCGGCGTTGTCCACCGGATAGCCCTCGAGGGCGGGTGCGCCATGCCCTTGGGCGAACTCGACCGCGCCGGCCGGCAGCGCGCTCGCGACACCCTGGCGTCGGTGCCCCCCGAGCACCCGGAAGCAGAACACGGACCACGCCGGCCTGTCGTCGATCCAGGGGACCCGCCCGCCGGGTCGGAACGCGAAGAGCTCGGAGCGTGGTGCCACGCCGGCCCACCCCACGGCGACTCCCTCGTCGTACGCCAGCAGGCCAGGCGCCGGGTCCCCGGCACACAGCTCGCGGACGTGCTCCTGCTGGCCGGCAGGGCCGAGGGCCGACCGCTCCGGTGACCGGAGCCGGTTGGCGAGACACCAGCACGCCTGCCCGCCGGGCACAGGAGGCCCGACGATCGTCGCCAGGTCGGCGAACCGCTCGACGGTCGCGGGAACGACCTCGATGGCCATGCGGCACGGTAGCGCCGGGAGCTGACACGGCGCCGACCCTGGGGTCGACGCCGTGGATGGGGTGGCTGACGGGACTTGAACCCGCGACCCCCTGGACCACAACCAGGTGCTCTACCAACTGAGCTACAGCCACCACGGACCGCCGCGGCGGGCGGGCCGACGAAAAGTGTAACGGTCCGCGGCACGCCCGCCGTACCGGCTACAACCGTGCCTCGACCGCGTCCGCGGCACGCGCCACGGACTCCGGGCCGCCGTACCCCAGGAACAGCGACGGCTCGGTGAGCTCCACCTCGAGGATCACCGGGGTGCCCTCGTCGTCCGGGATGACGTCCACCCGCATGTAGAGGAAGGGCTGCGGGACTCCCGGGAAGACGTCCGCGAGCGCTGCGACCACCCGCTCGCCCAGCTCACGCTCGGCCGGGCTCGCCTCGCGAGGCGCGATGACCTCGCCGCGGTAGAGCGCGCCGTCGAGGTCGCCGGCACGGAAGGGTCCCGACAGCAGGGCGCTCTTGCGCACCGCGTGGCTGAACACGCCGTCGAGGAACACCATGCCGGTCTCCCCCACGGTGTCGACCGCCCGCAGGTAGCGCTGCAGCATGACGTGCCGACCCACCGCCATGAGGTTCTTCGCATGCGTGATCGCGAGCATCCGCTGCTGCGTGGCCGAGGCGTCGTACCGGCCGGTGTCACGTGAGCCCGCGGAGACGGTCGGCTTGATGACGAACTCGCCGAACGCGGGCAGCCGCGAGTTGATGGCCCGCGACGTCATGTTCTTCTCGGGGTCGAGCCAGATCGTCGGCACGATCGGCAGGCCGCGCTCCTCGAGGGCCGCCAGATACGTCTTGTCCGTGTTCCAGGCGATGACGTCGGCCGGGTTGAACAGCTCGCTCGTCTGCTCCACGCGCCGGGTCCAGTCGACGAACTGCGCCTGCCGCTCGGTGTAGTCCCACGTGTTGCGGACGACGACCTGCTGGTAGGAGGCCCAGTCGACGGTCGGGTCGTCCCAGACGGCGGCGTCGACCGCGATGCCACGGGCGACGAGCGCGTCGCGCAGCAGCTGATCGTCCGGGTCGAGGTCGGGGAGCTCGGCGCAGGTCGCGAGAGCGAGGCGGGCCGGTCCGGGCGGTGGGGTCGTCACCATCGAATCGTAATCAGGCTCCGAGCGCGTCCACGGCCGCGCGCAGCCGTCGGCATCCGTCCGCGAACGCCTCCGGCTCCGGCAGCAGGGACAGCGCCAGCGCGCCGGGCGTCGGCAGGTCGTAGAACCATCCGGGATGCACGGCGAGGTGGGCGTCGCGCAGCAGGTGCAGCGTCAGCTCGTCGTCCGGCCGCCAGCGCGGCACGTCGACGAGGACGGTCCAGCCGCCGTCGCAGCGGCGCACCCGCCACCCGCCGTCGTCGAGCAGCGCCCGAGCGGTCGTGAGGTTGGCGACGAGCCGGTCGCGCGTCGCCGCCACCGCCTCGTCGGCCAGGGTCAGCAGCTCCGGCAGCGCCCCGGCGACCGGTGCCCCGACCGACAGGTACGTGTCGGCGATCGTCTCGAGCGCCGCCATGGCCGCGGCGACCTCGCCGTGCGGCCCGGAGACCCGGATCCACCCGAGCTTGAGCTGCGGTGCGCAGAGCAGCTTGGACAGCCCGTCGAGCGTGAACGTCAGCACGCGCTCCTCGCCGGCGAGCGTGCGCCGTGCCGGCGCGTCGAGGTGGAACGGGCCGAACACCTCGTCCGAGATGATCGCCACGTCGCCGCGCCGCGCCGCCTCGACGACCGGGCCACGCTCGTCGTAGGCCAGGTACGCGCCTGTCGGGTTCCCCGGGTTCACGACGACGATCCCGCGCACGTCGTCACGCGCCGCGACCCGCGCCAACGCCATGGTGTCCGTGGACCAGCCGTACGGGTGCAGGTAGGTGACCGGGTAGGCCGTGGTGCGCACCGCCGCGAGGCGGGCCAGCGGCTCGACGAGCGGGTACCCGGGTGCCGGCACCGCCACCGCCTGGCCGGGGTCCGCGAGCAGCGTGAGCAGCCAGCCGTAGGCCTCCGACGTGCTGGCGGTGAGGAGGTAGTCGTCGGGCGAGCCGCCGAAGCGGGCGGCCAGGGCCTCGCGGGCAGCCACCGGGCCGTGCGGGTCGGGGCGGTACCGCCCGGCGAGCGGCGTCGCCCGCTGGACCGCCGCCAGCACAGCGGGGTGCGTCAGCCCGTGCCGCGTGGGGTTGGAGTCCGTGAGGTCGAGCACCTCGACCCCGGCGTCACGCAGCTCGGCGCGCGCCACGGCCAGGGCGTTGGGGGTGCCGTCGGCGGTGGCGCGGGCGGCGAGGTGCACGCACCGAGCCTAGGAGATGACGAAGGCCGCCACCCTGCTCGGGTGACGGCCCCTCGACTGGTACACCGCCAGGGACTTGAACCCTGAACCCGCTGATTAAGAGTCAGCTGCTCTGCCAGTTGAGCTAGCGGTGCGCGGTGAAAGAGATTACCAGCCGGCGTGCGGCGACGCGAAATCGCAGGTCACAGGTACAGCCCCGTCCCCTGGCCCTCGCCGTGCGGCTCGGCCACCGCGTGGACGTCCTTCTCCCGCAGCAGCAGGTAGGTGGCACCCGCGAGCTCCACCTCGGCCCGGTCCTCGGGGTCGAACAGGATGCGGTCCCCCACGGCCACCTGCCGCACGTGCTGCCCCACCGCGACCACCGTGGCCCAGGCGAGCCGGTGCGCCACGGCGGCGGTCGCGGGGATGACGATCCCGCTCGCCGAGCGGCGCTCCGCCGCCTCGCCGTCGACCGCGACGAGCACCCGGTCGTTGAGCATCCGGATCGGCAGCGCCGAGCGGCCAGGGTCGGTCGTGGCGGTCACACACCGGACCGTACCCGCACCCGTAGGCTGGTCGACAACGTCCCCCGCACCGAGGAGCCCTCGTGCCGCGACTGTCCGCCGGCGACCGTGTCCCCGACTTCACCCTGCCCACCGCCGACGGTGGGTCGATCACCCTGTCCGACCTGCGCGGGTCCCACGTGGTCGTGTACTTCTACCCCGCCGCCGGCACCCCGGGCTGCACCCTGGAGGCGGTGAACTTCCGCGACTCGTCGGCCGCCCTGGCGGCTGCCGGCTACAACCTCCTCGGCGTCTCGCCGGACAGCCCGGCCCGGTTGGCCACGTTCGCGGCCGACGAGCACCTGACCTACCCGCTGCTGGCCGACGAGGACCACGCGGTGCTCGAGGAGTGGGGCGCCTGGGGCGAGAAGACGTTGTACGGGCGCCTCATCACGGGCGTCATCCGCTCCACCGTGGTCGTCGACCCGCAGGGCCGGGTCGAGCTGGCGCAGTACAACGTGCGCGCCACCGGGCACGTCGCCCGGCTGCTCAAGGACCTCGGGCTGCAGGCCGCCGCTTCCTGACACAATCAGCGGCGCGGGAGTGGTGAAACGGCAGCCACGCCAGGTTTAGGTCCTGGTGCCCGAGAGGGCGTGCGGGTTCGACTCCCGTCTCCCGCACCCCACCCCGCGGTCCCGTGCGTCGGCACGTACCATTGGCCATCATGAGCACGCTGCAGCGCCCCATGATGCTCTCGAAGATCCACCGCGCCACCGTCACCCAGGCCGACCTCGACTACGTGGGCTCCATCACGATCGACGAGGAGCTGATGGAGGCCGCCGACATCCTGGCCCACCAGCAGGTGGACGTCCTCGACATCGACAACGGCGCGCGCCTGACCACCTACGCGATCCCCGGCCCGCGCGGCGGCCGGGACATCAAGATCAACGGCGCCGCGGCGCACCTGGTCGCGGTGGGCGACCGCGTCATCGTCATCGCCTACGGCGTGATGAGCGACGCGGAGGCGCACCACCACACCCCGATCGTCGTGGTGGTCGACGAGGCGAACGACCCCGTCGAGCACGCGGCGGCCACCTCGCCCCGCTGAGCGGGTGGGCGGCGACGCCCGACGACGACGACGAACGGCCTGCCCCCGTCAGCGGGGCAGGCCGTTCGCACGTGAGCGAGCGCTCAGGCCTTGGCGGTCTCGCGCTCGGAGATCTGCTTGCGGACCTCGTCCATGTCGAGGCCCTTGACGGCGTCGATCACCTGCTCGAGCGCCGGGGCGGGCAGCGCGCCGGGCTGGTTGAAGACGAGGATCCCGTCGCGGAACGCCATGAGCGTCGGGATCGACGTGATCTGCAGCTCGGCTGCAAGCTCCTGCTCGGCATCCGTGTCGACCTTGCCGAAGACGATGCCCTCGTGCTTCTCGGACGCCTTCTCGAAGATGGGGCCGAACATCCGGCAGGGCGGGCACCAGGTGGCCCAGAAGTCGACCAGGACGATGTCGTTGTCCTTGACGGCGGCGCCGATCGTCTCGCCGGTCAGGATGGTGGTGGCCATTCGCTTGCTCTCCTCGCTTCCGTGGTACTCGACCATTCAGCGCACCGGGTGGTCCGGCTATTCCACGCCTCGTCGTGCGCGGTCGTGCGTGCCGACCACCCCACCACGGCCGGGGCACGGTAGAACAGCACGGTGACCGACACCGCCGAGTTCCCCAGGGACCCGGGCGAGCCGGAGCGGCCCTCGGGCTGGCTCTCCGACAGCGAGCTCGCCCTGGCCCGGGCCACCCTCCCGATCCTCTACGTCGACGTGGTCCCCGTGCGGGTGGACGACAGCGGGGACGTCATCGCCGTGGGCCTGCTGCTGCGGGTCACGAGCACCGGCTCGATGACGCGCGACCTGGTGTCGGGGCGCGTGATGTTCCACGAGCGGGTGCGCGACGCCATGCTCCGGCACATCGAGAAGGACCTCGGCCCCATGGCGCTGCCGCAGGTCCCCGCGTCGCCGCAGCCCTTCACGGTCGCCGAGTACCTGCCGACGCTCGGCGTCACGCCGTACCACGACCCCCGGCAGCACGCGGTCTCGTTGGCCTACGTGGTGCCGATGCTCGGCGACTGCCGGCCGCAGCAGGACGCGCTCGACCTGGCGTGGCTCACGCCCGAGGAGGCGTGCGCCGACACCGCCCAGGTCGAGATGGCGGGCGGCCGGGGACTCCTGCTGCGGCAGGCGATGGCGTGGGTCGGACGGATGCCGTAGCGCCGGACCGTGCCACCGGCCGGGCGACGGCCGGCGTGGTGACGGCGCCGCTCACCCCAGCTCGAGGCGCGGCCAGTCGGCCAGGTCGGCGCGCATCCTGCGGTCGTGCGTCGCGACGACGACCGCCGCGGTGGTGGCGCGCAGCGCGGCCGTGAGCTCGTCGACCAGCGCGACGGACAGGTGGTTCGTCGGCTCGTCGAGTGCAGATTCGGGGGGTACTAGAAGTTGAGGCAGACACTACACAACGGCGCAGACAAGAGCCTCCCCCCGGGGGAGTCTCAGCCGTTCGCCCTCATGTTGTTCAGTCGCCTCTGCCGGCCACGCTGGGTGCGACTCAATGGGGCACGCTGGTCGCGTTGCGGTGACGACACCCGCCAAGTGAGGTCCCTCTCCCACTGACCGTCGTGCTGCAGCTGGTAGTCCTTCCACGGAGTCGGGAGTCGCCGCTGGGACTCCCGCACGAGGAAGTTGAGTAGTCCGAAGTACCACTGAGCAAGGTGGCGCCCGTCGCTCGTCCTCGTCGGCAGCGCCTTACCCGAAAGCGGGACGTAGAGGCCCCGCGAGAGCACGAGTAGCGAGTCAAGCTCGTAGGCGGGCGACTTCGCCTCACGACACGCGGCGATCCACGCCTGCGATTCACCGCCAGGCCAGTTGGCCTTCCCGAATGCGGTCTCGTAGGCGAAGACCGAGTAGTAGAGCTGTGGCAATCCGCCAGAGGGTCTGCCGCCCAGGATCGGCGACCCCCACCCCGCTCCGAACGGCCTGAGGCGGTAGAGCGTGCGTAGCGAGCGGGCGATCTTCTCTAGTTCTGCACCATCGAGTGTCGACTTGACCTCGACGACTGCAAGAAGCGCCTCCGCCGCGAGCGTGACGATGCCCGCGTCCTGGCTCAGCGGGGCCGCAGACATGCTGTCGTAGATCACGATGTCGAGCTGGGGAGATTCCGTTCCGGCGGAATCGATCGCGTGTCCCTGAGCCACCGCGTATCGCTTCGGCAAGTGCTCGCGCAGGAAGTCACGGAGCGCCTCTTCGCGCTGGCCGCCGCGAGTTGTCGAGTGCGTAGCAGCAGCCGCGGACCTCTCGTACGCAGCCGCCAACTCACGTTCATGGGTGGCGAGGATTCCCTGGAAGCGGACCATCGCAGGTCTGTCCGGCACAGCATCGGACAGTACCGCCGCGCGGACCCCAATGTCGGCAATTGCGCTGGTGAGGGCCGCGCCTGCGGAGTTCGATGGGTGATCGATCAGCGGCCTGGCCGAACGTCGTACACGGTGAATTCGGTGTCGCGCGGGCGACCGAGTCCTGTCGAGTCGACCTCTCTGCTGGATGAAGGGCGCTCTGGCGGTCGCCTAGCCTTGCGGGGACATGGCGCACCTGCTGGGGGCCGAGGCCCTGCATCTTGAGTACCCAACCAAGGTTGTCCTCGATTCTGTATCTCTCGGGGTCAACGAGGGTGACCGGATCGGCATCGTCGGCCGCAACGGAGACGGGAAGTCGAGCCTGCTGGCACTTCTCGCCGGCCGGTTGCGCCAGTGGAGTCCGCCAGAGTGGTGTACCGGTAGCTCGGTGATCGTGTCGTCGTAGACGAGGACGCGGTCACCGCGTGACCCTTCGAGTGATCTCTGATAACCGACTCGAAGAAGG
>JAJYTJ010000315.1 GCA_021793115.1 Actinomycetes bacterium
CGCAGTCGTCGCGGGACAGCAGATCATGCCGATTCTCATGCCCGGGGCACCATCCTCGTCATGGCGGCGATGACGCGGTCGAACGCGTCCCCACCGCGGGGCTCGTAGCAGTCGGCCAGAAGCTTGTGGGTGAACCGCATGACGAGCGGGCGGGGTAGACCGTAGCGCGTGCAGGCCCGCATCACCTGCGGATGCTCGATGAGCTTCACGAAGATCCGCCCCAGCGTGTAGTAGCCACCCAGGTCGTCCTTCATCCTCGTCCCGTACGCGGCGAACGCGCGCTCGCGTCCGGCAGCCGACCCTCGGGCCAGCCCCTGGGCCGCGGCCTCGGCCGCCACCCGGCCGGCCGCGAGCGCGTACGCGATGCCCTCGCCGTTGAACGGGCTCACCATGCCGGCGGCGTCGCCGACGAGCATGACGCCGTTGCCGTACAGGGGGCCGCGGTTGAAGCCCATCGGCAGCGCGGCGCCGCGCACCGGGCCGTCCTGGTTCTCCGGGGTGAAGCCCCACTCGGCCGGCGTGTTGGCCATCCAGGTGGCGAACAGGTGCCGGTAGTCCACCTTGGTCGCCGCGTTCGTCGAGCTCACCGAGCCCAGGCCGACGTTGACGGTGCCGTCGCCCAGCGCGAACACCCAGCCGTAGCCCGGCATGAGGTTGCTCGCGCCCGGCTCGCCGTCCCACAGCTCGAGGTAGCTCGTCATCCAGGGGTCGTCGTGCAGCGGCGAGCGGAAGTACGTGCGCACCGCGACGCCCATGGGTCGGTCGGCCCGCGGGGTGCGGCCGAGCGCGGTGGCCAGCCGGCTGGAGACGCCGTCCGCGGCCACGACGAGCGGCGCGCGCAGCACGAGCTCCTCGCCGCCCTGGCCCTTGGCGCGCACGCCGACGACGCGGCCGCTGCGCTCGTCGAGCAGCGGGCCCGTGACGGCCGTGCCCTCGAGCACCTTCGCGCCGGCGGCCCGGGCGTGCTCGACGAGCAGGTGGTCCAGGCCCGAGCGGCGCTTGGCCAGGCCGTAGGAGGGGTAGCTCGACAGCTCCGGCCACGGCAGCTCGAGGGTGTGGCCGCCGCCGTGGACGCGCAGGCCGCGGTTGCGGATCCAGCCGTCCTCCTCGCGCAGGGACACGCCCATGCGGACCAGCTCGGCCACGGCGCGGGGCGTCAGGCCGTCGCCGCACACCTTGTCGCGCGGGAACGTCGCCTTGTCCAGGAGCAGCACGCTCAGGCCGGAGGCCGCGGCCCAGTAGGCGGTGGCGGCACCACCCGGGCCGGCGCCGACGACGACGACGTCCGCGTCATCGGAGCCTGCGGCCACCACTCGATACCCCTCTTGTGACGACGTTCACCTGCCCCCTTCCGGCGACTCTATACACGCCGTCGTGAGGCTGTCTGCTTAGGCTTACCTGACTTGCCGCTCATCCCTGGGACCGTCGTCCTGGGGCATGGCTCTGACCAGCCACGATGCGCGTCTCATGGTGTCGCCGATGCGGTCCGGAAGCCCCGGTGGAGCGCCACGATCCCGCCCGACAGGTTGCGGTACGCGACGGACGCCCAGCCGGCCGCGCGCATCCTCATGCCCAGCTCGTGCTGCTCCGGCCAGGCCGCGATGGTGTCCGCCAGGTAGGTGTAGGCGTCCGACTCCTTCGCCACGACCCCCGCGATGCGGGGCAGCGCCTTGGCGAGGTACTGGTCGTAGACGGCGCGGAAGGCTTTGTTCGTCGGCCGGGAGAACTCGCAGATGACCACCCGGCCGCCGGGGCGCGTGACACGGAGCATCTCCTCGAGCGCGCCGTCCACGTCCGGCACGTTGCGCAGGCCGAACGAGATCGTCACCGCGTCGAACGAGGCGTCCGCGAACGGCAGCGCGGTCGCGTCACCCGCGACGAACGTCACGTCCGGGCGCCGCCGCCGGCCCACCTGGAGCATGCCGAGCGACAGGTCGCACGCCACCACGCGCACGCCCCGGTCGGCCAGCGGGGCCGCGCTCGTCCCGGTGCCCGCCGCGAGGTCCAGCACACTGTCGCCGCGTCCGGCGCCCAGCGCGTCCAGCGTCGCCCGGCGCCAGGACCGGTCCTGGAACATCGACAGCACGTCGTTGGTGACGTCGTAGCGGTCGGCGACGGCGTCGAACATCGCGGCGACGTCGTGGGTGTCCTTGTCGAGTCCGGCACGGGGCATGCGCCCATCCTCCCCCACGCCTGCGACAACCCCTCACCGCCCCACGCGCCGGCGCCCCACCGACGTCGGCGCTGCGAGGTGCACGTCCACGCGATCGGTGCACCCCTTGGTGCACCCGTCGCGTGCGAGTGCACCCCTGGTCACCCGGGCCCCGGGGCTGGGGAGCGGAGGGCGGAAGCGGGGGGGGCGGAGGGCGGGAGCGGAGGAGCGGAGGGCGGGAGCGGAGGGCGGGAGCGGGCGGGAGCGGAGGAGCGGAGGGCGGGGACCTGGTCGGGCGGGGGCCACGAGCGGAGCGGGTCTCGCGAGCGGGGTGCCACGAGCGGAGCGGACCCCAGGCGGCGTCCCGGGGCGCCGCCCGGCAGTGCACTTCCACGCGCGAGGTGCACTTCCACGCGCGAGGTGCACTCCCTCGTGCACCCATCACGTGGAGGTGCACCGCTCGTCGCCGTAGCCACGCGGGAAGCGACGTCCCTGTCCCACGCATCCCGCGCCGCCACCACTCGTCGCCGGAGCCACACGGGAAGCGACGGGTCACGAAGTACGGGCTGCGGCAGGGGGCAGGGGGCAGGCGGCAG
>JAJYTJ010000316.1 GCA_021793115.1 Actinomycetes bacterium
GCTGGTGGGACAACCGCAGCACCGCTCGGCGCACGTTGCGGATGCAGGAGCAGGTGTTCGACGAGTCGGTGGCGGCGATGAGCGCGTACATCGACTCCGAGCACGACGTCGAGCGGGCCGTCCGGCTCACCACCTATCCCTCGCTCGCCGACTGCCTGGACGCCGTGGACCGGCTGGGACCGCTGCTCTGGACGCGACGGCCGGAGCACCGGGATTTCGGCACCGTCCGCCTCGGGGTCGGGGACGGGCTCTCGGCGCTGTCGATGCGCCTGCCGGAGTCCACCTCGACCCAGCCGCGGCACTGGACGTCGCTGCGCGAGCTTGCCGAGCAGGCCGGTCGGGTGACCGGTGTGCCCGTCGTCGGCGACCTGCGGGTGGCGGGCTCGCTCGGCGTCGCGGGACCCGCGGGCACCGCGCGCGGCATCGCGCTCGGGCTGGTGTTCCAGCTCGTCGCGCTGCACGCCCCGGAGGAGGTGCTCGTCGGGGCCGTGACGTCCCGCGCCTCCCGGCCGGGCTGGGACTGGTTGCAGTGGCTGCCCCATGCGGGCGGCCCCGACGACCCCCTGGGCGGGCGGCGGTTCGCGGACAACGACGGCGCGGCGGCCGCGCTGCTCGAGCGGCTCGAAGGGCTCATCGATCGACGGGCCGGGCAGGTCACCGTGCGCGGCGCGCTGGACGACCCGACGCCGCAGGTGCCGCCGCCGCCGCTGCCGACCGTCGTCGTCGTCGTCGAGGACGACGCCGCGGCCCCGAGGTCGCGTCTCATCCGGCTCGCCGAGATCGGGCCCGACGTGGGCGTTCACGTCGTGTGGGTGGCGCCTTCGGTGGAGCAGGTGCCCGCCGCCTGCCGCACGTTCGTCGTGGTGGACGGCGAGGGCACGACCACCGGCGAGGTCCGTCATGGCCTGCTGCGCTTCCCGGTGACGGTCGAGACCCTGGCCCCGGAGGAGGCACTGCTGCGGGCTCGCGCGCTGGCCGCCGTGGTCGACGCCGGGACGGTCTCCGAGGACGAGTCCGACCTGCCGCGCAGCGTCTCGTACGCCACGCTGGCGGGCACGGAGCTGCTGGACGACCCGGCCGCGGTCGCCGAGCGCTGGCAGCAGTCCGGGTCCGTCACGGCGCGCGACGGGACGGCGCCCGCGCGTCGGCGCGCGGCCGCCCTGACCGCGCTCGTCGGGATGGGCGCGGGCGCGCCGATGTCGATCGACCTGCGCGGGCACGGACCGCACGCGCTCGTCGGAGGGACCACCGGGGCCGGCAAGAGCGAGTTCCTCCAGTCCTGGGTGCTCGGCATGGCGCAGCACAACGGCCCGGACCGCGTGACGTTCCTCTTCGTGGACTACAAGGGCGGTGCCGCATTCGCGGACTGCATCCACCTGCCGCACTGCGTCGGCCTGGTGACGGACCTGTCCTCGCACCTGGTCCGCCGGGCGCTGACGTCGCTGCGTGCCGAGGTTCGCCACCGCGAGCAGCTGCTCAACCAGAAGAAGGCGAAGGACCTGGTGTCTCTGGAGCGGACCGGCGACCCGGACTGCCCCCCGAGCCTGGTCATCGTCGTCGACGAGTTCGCGGCGCTGGCCACCGAGGTGCCGGAGTTCGTGGACGGCATGGTCGACGTCGCGCAACGCGGGCGATCCCTCGGTCTGCACCTCATCCTGGCGACCCAGCGGCCGGCGGGTGTCATCAAGGACAACCTGCGTGCCAACACGAACCTGCGGATCGCGCTGCGGATGGCGGACGCCGACGACTCCGTCGACATCCTCGGTGACCCGATGGCTGCCCAGTTCGACCCGACCATCCCGGGTCGCGGTGCGATGCGCACCGGTCCGGGCCGCATCCAGGCGTTCCAGACCGGCTACGCCGGCGGCTGGACCACGGGTGAGCCACCCGTCCCGCAGGTCGAGGTGGTCGAGATGGGGTTCGGCTCCGGTGCGGTGTGGGAGCTGCCGGCCGTCGACCGGCACGACGAGGCGGATCCTGGGCCGACCGACATCGTCCGCATGGTGAGGACCATGCAGCACGCCGCCGACCACCTGGCGATCGAGCCGCCGAGGCGCCCGTGGCTGGACGAGCTGGCGCCGGTGTACGACTTCGCGCGGCTGCCCAACCCGCGCACCGACGCCCGGCTGCTGCTCGGCGTGGCCGACTCGCCCGCCACCCAGTCCCAGCCGACGGCGTTCTACGAGCCGGACACCGACGGCAACCTGGCCATCTACGGCGCCGGCGGATCGGGCAAGAGCGCCGCCCTGCGGGCGATCGCGGTGGCGGCGGCGGTGACGCCCCGCGGTGGCCCGGTGCACGTGTACGGGCTGGACTTCGGGTCGCACGGCCTGCGCCCGCTCGTCGAGCTGCCGCACGTCGCGGCGGTCGTCGACGGAGACGACCAGGAGGGCCTCGGGCGGGTGCTGCGCCGCATCCGCGACCTGGTCGACCAGCGGGCAGCGCGGTTCGCCGAGGTGCGGGCGGACTCGCTGGCCGAGTACCGCGCGCGGGCCGCGGCGCCGGACGAACCGCGGATCCTGCTGCTCGTCGACGGGATCAGCGCGTTCCGCGACTCCTACGAGAACGCCATGTCGCCGGAGTTCGGCATGTTCGCGCAGATCGCTGCCGACGGGCGCGGCGTGGGTGTGCATGTCGTGCTGAGCGCGGACCGGCCGAACGCGGTTCCCACCTCCATCGCGTCGACCATCCAGCGTCGACTCGTGCTCCGGCTGGCCTCCGCCGACGACTACGTGC
>JAJYTJ010000317.1 GCA_021793115.1 Actinomycetes bacterium
GCGAGTGTGTCGTCGACGCGGGGTGGATGACGAGCGAGCGGACGTCGCCGATGTTGGCGACGTTCGAGTGCAGCTCCAGCGCCGAGACGAACGCCTGGCCGGCCCGCGTGCCGCCCGGGAGCTCGAACGCCAGCACGGCGCCCGCGCCGCGGGGCGCGTACTTCAGCTGGTTGGCGTGGTACGGGCTGGACTCGAGCCCGGCGTAGTGGACGGTCGTCACGTCGTCGCGCGCCGCAAGCCACTCCGCGACCCGCTGCGCGTTGGCGACGTGCCGCTCGAGCCGCAGCGACAGCGTCTCGATGCCCTGCTCGATGAGCCAGGCGTTGAACGGCGAGATCGCCGCGCCGAGGTCGCGCAGCAGCTGGATGCGGGCCTTGAGGATGTAGGAGAGGTTGGCGCCGAAGGCCGAGCCGACGCCGAGCGCCTCCGCGATGACGAGGCCGTGGTACGACGGGTCGGGCTCGTTGAAGCCCGGGAACCGGTCCGGGTACTGCGCGTAGTCGAAGCTCCCGGCGTCGACGATGACGCCGCCGATGGCGGAGCCGTGGCCGCCGAGGTACTTGGTCGCCGAGTGCACGACGACGTCCGCGCCCCACTGGATGGGGTTGATGAGGTAGGGCGTGGCCACGGTGTTGTCGACGATGAGCGGCGCGCCGTACTCGTGCGCGATGCCCGCGACGGTCTCGATGTCGAGCACGTCGGACTTCGGGTTGGGGATGGTCTCGCCGTAGAACGCCTTGGTGGTGGGGCGGATCGCGGCGCGCCACTGCTCCGGGTCGTGCGGGTCGTTGACGAACGTCGTCTCGATGCCCAGCTTCGCGAGCGTGTAGTGGAACAGGTTGTACGTGCCGCCGTAGAGCGACGCGCTCGAGACGATGTGGTCGCCGGCCTGCGCGACGTTGAGGATCGCCAGCGTGGCGGCCGCCTGGCCGGAGGCGACGAGCAGGGCGCCGACGCCGCCCTCGAGGGAGGCGATCCGGTTCTCGACGACCTCCTGGGTCGGGTTGCCGATGCGCGTGTAGATGGGGCCCAGGTCCTTGAGGGCGAACCGGTCGGCCGCCTGCTGCGCGGAGTCGAAGACGTAGGACGTCGTCTGGTAGATCGGCAGCGCCCGGGCCCCGGTCGCGGGGTCCGGCACCTGGCCGGCGTGGATCTGGCGGGTCTCGAAGTTCCAGTTCTCGTTGCTCATCGGTCTGCTCGCTTCGGGTCGTTCGGGCGGGGGAGGGGCCCCGCGAGGACGAGGAAGGCGTGCAGCCGACGACCGACCCGCGGGGGTGGGGTGTGGCGCACGTCGAGCCTCAGGCTCGGTGCAAACGGGGGCGCCTCAGGGGGCGACCGGCCCGCGGGCACAGCCGAACGTGCGCGGTCAGCGACACATTCGGCAGGTGAACATGGAACGAGACTAAACGGCTCCGTCCGCGCAGCAACACGGGTGTCTCACCATTCGGGAACGTCGTGGTGGGGACGGTGGACGACCGCCCCGCCGGGTGCTCCGCGAGCCGCGTGGACCACGACGTCGCCCCGTGTTCGTCCCCCCGTCACCGGCATGTCGCCCATCCCAGTGACGGGTTGGGTTCCATCGGTCCGACGCTATGGCCACGGGAGAGGACGGTGGCGGCCGGTGGCGCCGGTGTTCCAGCTCTACCGCTTCACGGACGAGGACGCGGTCTGGTGGCGCCTCGTGAGCGCCAACGGGCGCGGTCTCGCGCGCTCGGCCGGGGCATACCCGACGGTGGCCGCGGCGCGGTCGGGCCTCGAGCGGGTGCTGAGCGGCGCCGCGTCGCTCGAGCTCGCCGTGCGCCTGACGAGCGGCTACCGGTGGCACTGGTCGCTCCGCCTGGCAGGCACGGCGGTCGTCGAAGGCGTCGGCGACCAGGACCGCCGGGTCCGCTGCCTCGCGGCCGGGCGCAGGTTCGCCGAGCTGGCCCCGGTCGCGCCCGTCGAGGACGACGTCGCCTCGTTCCGGCGGGCGGGCCGGCCCGCACCGGGCGACGCGGGTGCCTCGCGCGCGGGAACCCAGGGCGTGACGACGTCCTTCTGACCGTTCCGTCCCGAATGACATCCATGTGACTCATGTTGCTTGTGTTACTGGAGTTCACTTCTGGGATTTGCGCAGGTAGCGTCCCCTCTCGTGGCCCGGCTCCTCCGCGATCCCGACGATGCCCGGCGGCCCGCGCCGGCCGACGACGGCGCCGTGACGCGCTCCTCGGTCGAGGGTGCCGAGCACCAGGGCGCCCGCTCGTCGGCCGCTGGCCGCGACGGCGCCGTGACGCGCTCCTCGGTCGAGGGTGCCGAGCACCAGGGCGCCCGCTCGTCGGCCGCCGGACGCGAGGGCGCCATCCCGCGCGCCTGGGCGCGGTCGGGCGCGCCCGACGACGGACGCCCGGCCGTGGCGGACCTGTCACGTGCCGAGGGGGCCGTCCGTGGGGCCGGTGCCCGGGTCATCCGTGAGGCGGCCCGCGCCTGGGTCGTCCGCGAGGCCGGCGCCTGGGCCGTCCGCGGGCGCCGATCGGTCGTCGCCGCCGGGCTGTGCGGCGTGCTGCTCGTCGCGTCGCCCCTGCAGCAGGCCGTCGCGGCCCCGAACCCCACGCCCACAGCTCCGAGCGCGCAGGACGTGGCGAACGCGCACGCCGCGGTGCAGTCCGCCGCCGCCGACGTCGCCAGCATGGAGGTGCGGCTCGCGCAGCTCGCCACC
>JAJYTJ010000091.1 GCA_021793115.1 Actinomycetes bacterium
CCGGGACGATGAACCCGTTCCAGCACGGCGAGGTGTTCGTCACCGACGACGGTGCCGAGACGGACCTCGACGTCGGCCACTACGAGCGGTTCCTCGACGTCAACTTCCTCGGCTCCGCCAACGTCACCACGGGCAAGGTGTACTCGTCGGTCATCGCGCGCGAGCGGCGTGGCGAGTACCTGGGCGACACGGTGCAGGTGATCCCGCACATCACCGACGAGATCAAGGCCCGGATGCGGTCGCAGGCGGGCGACGACGTCG
The DNA here is from genome assembly GCA_021793115.1 of Actinomycetes bacterium. The sequence continues at coordinate 262 of JAJYTJ010000091.1, forward strand.
ACGTCATCATCACCGAGATCGGCGGCACGGTCGGCGACATCGAGTCGCTGCCGTTCCTCGAGGCGGCGCGCCAGGTGCGCCAGGACCTCGGCCGCGCCAACGTGTTCTTCCTCCACGTCTCCCTGGTGCCGTTCATCGGCCCGTCGGGTGAGCAGAAGACGAAGCCGACCCAGCACTCCGTCGCGGCGCTGCGCAGCATCGGCATCCAGCCGGACGCCATCGTGCTGCGGGCCGACCGTGACGTGCCGGACAACGTCAAGCGCAAGATCGCACTGTTCTGCGACGTCGACGTCGAGGCCGTCGTCAGCTGCCCGGACGCGCCGAGCATCTACGACATCCCGCGCGTGCTGCACTCCGAGGGGCTCGACGCCTACCTGGTGCAGCGCCTGTCGCTGCCGTTCCGCGACGTCGACTGGCGCGGCTGGGACGCCCTGCTGCGCCGGGTGCACCAGCCGAAGCACGAGGTCGAGATCGCGCTCGTCGGCAAGTACATCGACCTGCCGGACGCGTACCTGTCGGTGACCGAGGCGCTGCGCGCCGGTGGATTCCACCACGACGCCAAGGTGAAGATCCGCTGGGTGACCAGCGACGACTGCCAGACCCTCGCGGGAGCGCAGGAGGCGCTGGGCGGCGTCGACGGGATCGTCGTTCCCGGTGGCTTCGGGATCCGGGGCATCGAGGGCAAGGTCGGCGCGCTGCGCTGGGCGCGTGTGAACAAGATCCCCACGCTCGGCCTGTGCCTCGGGCTGCAGTGCATGGTCATCGAGTTCGCCCGTGACGTGCTGGGGCTCGAGGGCGCGTCGTCGTCCGAGTTCGACCCGGACACGCCGCACGCCGTCATCGCGACGATGGCGGAGCAGCTGGCGATCGTCGGCGGCGACGGCGACATGGGCGGCACCATGCGGCTCGGCGCGTACGACGCGGTGCTGGCGCCCGGTTCGATCGTCCAGGAGCTCTACGGCGCCGACAAGGTGTCCGAGCGGCACCGTCACCGGTACGAGGTGAACAACGCCTACCGCGACAAGCTCGAGGAGGCCGGGCTCGTGATCTCGGGCGTCTCGCCGGACACGTCGCTCGTCGAGTTCGTCGAGCTGCCCCGCGAGACGCACCCGTACTACGTCTCGACGCAGGCCCACCCGGAGTTCAAGTCGCGGCCCACGCGCCCGCACCCGCTCTTCCGGGGGCTCGTCGGGGCCGCGATCGAGCACCGCACCGCCTGATGGCCGCGCCGCACGACGAGGCCGCGAGCCGGCCGGTCGTCGAGCATGCCCAGATCCACCACGGCAAGGTGTTCGACGTCGTGGCCGACCGGGTCGACCTCGGCGGCCCGGCGCCGGTGGTGCGCGAGTACACCGCGCACCCCGGCGCCGTCGCCGTGATCGCGATGGACGACGAGGACCGCGTGCTGCTGCTGTCGCAGTACCGCCACCCCGTGCGACGCGTGCTGTGGGAGCCGCCGGCGGGCCTGCTCGACGTTCCCGGCGAGCCGGAGGTCGACGCGGCGCGCCGTGAGCTGGCCGAGGAGGCCGACCTCGTCGCGGCCCGGTGGTGGCGCCTGACCTCGTTCTTCACGTCATCGGGCGGGTCCGACGAGCACATCACGGTGTTCCTGGCGCGCGACCTCACGCCGGTGCCGGACGGCTCGCGGTTCGAGCGCCAGGACGAGGAGGCCGGCATGGTGCCGGTCTGGGTGCCGCTCGACGAGGCCGTGGCGGGCGTGCTCGACGGGTCGCTCGAGTGCCCGACGACGGTGGTCGGGGTGCTGGCCGCCGCCGCCGCGCGGGCACGGGCGTGGTCGACGCTGACGCGGGTCGACTGAGGCACTAGCCGGGTCCGATCGGACGCGCGCGAGACAGGAGGCCAGGAGGGCCACGGCCTCGTCGTCGATCCCGGTGGCGTGGTGGCACGCGATCAGAGGCCGCGGGTTGCCGCGTGGAGGAGTCCCGACACCCCGCCGGGGCGCAGGCCGTCCGTGCGGACCCACAGCTCGGGCGGCAGGGCGTCGCGCTGGTTCGTCGTGCGCCGTGGCGAACCCGGCGGCCAGGGCGAGGTCCGCGGCCTGCTCCGCGCCCAGCTTGGTGCGCCACGTCTCCCCGCCCTGCGCGACCGCCGACCCGACGGCGTCGTCGTAGCCACGCCGCTCGTCGTCGTCGGGCGGCAGCAGGTGGTCGGCGACGAGGTGCGCGCCCCCGGGCCAGCGGGCGACGGACGCCAGGAGGCCGGCGAGCTCGTCCCGCGTCAGGTACATCGTCAGGCCGAGGGCGGCGACCACGAGGGGCTCGCCGGTGTCGGCACCGGCCGCCCGGAGCGCCTGGTCGAGCGGCGTCACCGCGAGGTCGGCCGGCACGTACGTCACCGGGCCGGCCAGGCCGGCGCGGGACACGGCCTCGCGCTTGCGCTGCTGCACGTCGGGCAGGTCCACCTCGAGCACGGCGACGCCCCGGCTGCGGTAGGCGAAGGTGTCGAGCCCCGCGCCGACGAGGACGTACTGGCGCACGCCGGAAGCGGCGAGCAGGTCCTCCGCGAACCGGGCGCGGACCGTGGACTCCACGCGCGCCGCGCGCAGCACCGGGTGCGACGGGTCGGCGCGGTGGTAGCCGATCGGCGCGTCACCGTCGGGGCCGAGGAGGCGTGCGGCGAGGGTGTCCGCGAGCAGGTGCGGTGCGTCGTCGACGACGAGGTGCGCGGCGCGCGCCGCGGCTGACAGGAGAGCGGTCAGGGGGAACGGGGGAGCGAGCGGCGAGGTGGTCACCGCAGATGTCTACACCACCGAATTCCATTCATAGCACATTTGTCGCCATTAATCAATGGAATTCCACAACAATTCTTCGCTGACTTCCCGCGGGACCGCGCGACGCTGTGTCAGACCGGTGCCGTGCCCGTGGCCTCGAGCGCGTCCGGGGCGACGTCGGGCGCGGGCGCGAGACCGCGGGCCCGCAGCCGGCCGACGAACAGCGTCAGGGCGACGACGAGCGCGGCGGCCCCGAGCATGTGCAGGTCGACCAGCGCGATCGGCAGCCTGGTGGCGACCTGGACGTATCCGATGGCCGCCTGGCCGAGCGTCACGCCGAGCACGCGGTAGCCGGCGCGCAGCACGGCGGCGTCCGGCGGGACGCCGGGCCCTTCGGTCGGCTCGCCCGTGCCCGGCCGCGGGGCCGGACCGGCGCGGCGTGCGCGCAGCTGCAGCTGGTAGATCGTCAGGGCCAGCGCGGCGACGAAGACCCACACGGACGCTGCGTGGATGCGGGCCATCGTCAGGGGGTCGATCGCGAAGCGGTACCCGACCTTGTCGTCGCCGGAGTGCGGTCCGGCCCCGGTCGTCACGACGCCGAGCACGACGACCACCGCGCCCATGGCGCACAGCACGGTGGCGAGGGCGCGGGTGGTGGTCGTCACCAGCCACCGCGGGGCGGCGTCGCCCTCCTTGCTGCGCACCCACAGCCACGCCGAGGCGGCGACGAGGGCCATCGAGATGAGCATGTGGCTGCCGACGAGTGCCGGCGGCAGCTCGTACCGCACGGCCATCCCGCCGATGACGGCCTGCACCAGCACGCCGGCGAGCGGCACCCACGCCAGGGCCCGGTAGCCCGCGGACCGGCTGCGGTCGAGGCCGGCCAGGAGCACGACCGCGACCGAGACGACGATGAGCAGGCCGGTGATCGTCCGGTTCCCGAACTCGATGTAGGCGTGGTAGCTCGTGGCCGGGTGCGACGTCGGCGTGAAGTGACCCGGCGTGCAGCTGGGCCACGACGAGCAGCCGAGCCCCGACGCCGTGAGCCGCACCAGGCCGCCGGTCACGATGATGAGGATCTGGGCGACGAGGTTCGCCATCACGGCACGGTCGCGCCAGACGGGGCGGAGCCGGTCGAGGAAGGAGCCGGACCGGTCGGGGACGGGGTGCGCGGGCACCGGTGCGCTGGTCACGGGCACCAGGGTAGGGCTACCTCAGTTCGACCTCGCCGTGTCGGGTCGAGGGGCGGCCAGCGTGCGCCGGCCGTGGTCCCGCGACCGTGTCAGGGGCTGTCAGGCGCTCCCGGTCGCCTGCCGTGCCTACGACCAGCGGAACCAGCGCGCGGCCGCCGCCGCGAGGGCCGCCGCCCAGACGGCGAGCGCCGCGAGCGGCGCCGGCGCCCACGAGCCGTGCAGCAGCGCGCCGCGCAGCGCCTCGCCCAGCGCCCCGGAGGGGAGCCACGAGACCACGTGCGCCAGCCCGGCCGGCAGCACGCGCGCCGGCAGCACCACGCCGCCGAAGGCGAGGACGACGAGGACGAGGTTGGCGAGCGCGATGACCGCCTCCGCGCGGACGCGGCCGGCGGCGAGCAGGGCAGCGGCGCCCCACGCCGTGGTGCCGAGCGCCCAGGCGACCAGCGCGGGCAGGAGGCCAGCGGCGTGCGGTCGCCAGCCGAGCGCCAGCCCGGCGCCGCCGAGCACCACCACCTGCGCCACCTGGACCGTGAGCACGCCGACGAGCTTGCCCGCCAGCAGGCCAGCCGGGCCGAGGGGTGTCGTGGCCAGGAGGCGCAGCACGCCGTACCGACGGTCGAAGGCGGTGGCGATCGCGGGCGACGTGAAGGCCGAGCTCATGAGGGCGAACGCGAGGACCCCGGGCGTGACGACGTCGATCCGGGAGGCGTCGCCGGTGTCGAACGTCACCACCGTGGCCCGAGCGAGCCCGACGAGCAGGATGAGGGGCAGCAGCACGGTCACCATCACCTGCTCGCCGTTGCGCAGCACGGCACGCGTCTCGAACCGTCCCTGGGCCGCGACGCGGCGGCGCGCGGGGGCAGCCCCGGCCGAGCCGCTCATCGCGGCCCCACCGTCCTGGGCGCGGTGGGCCGGCCGGGTCGCGGCAGCGCGGGGCGCCGTGCGGGCGTGCCGCCGCCGAGCCGGGTGACGAGGGTCAACGCAGGGACCTCCCCGTGAGGTCGAGGAACACGTCCTCGAGGGTGCGGCGGCCGAGCTCGAGCCGCGTGAGCTGGATGCCCGCGGCCGCGAGATGGCGCGCCACGGCCGCGACGACCCCGGGGTCGACCGGGCCCGAGACCGAGCAGGCGGTGCGCCCGGCGGACTCCACGGTGAACGACGGGCCCAGCGCGGTGACGAGGGCTGCGGGGTCGAGCGGCTGGTCGGCCACCAGGCGGAGCGTCGTCGCGGCGCCGGACGCGACGAGCTCGGCCACGGTGCCCGACGCGATCGCGCGGCCGTGGTCGACGATGACGACCGTATCGGCCAGCGCCTCGGCCTCGGCCATGAGGTGCGTCGTCAGCACCACCGACACGCCGTCGGCGGCCAGCTCGCCCACGAGGTCCCACACCGCGTGCCGCGACTGCGGGTCGAGCCCGGCGGAGGGCTCGTCGAGGAAGACCAGGCGCGGCCGCCCGACGAGCGCCACCGCGAGGGCCAGCCGCTGGCGCTGGCCGCCGGACAGGCGCCGCACGGTGGTGCGTGCGAACGAGGCCAGGCCGAGCCGCTCGGTCAGCCCGCCGGTGTCGAGGGGATCCGCGTACATGCGCGCCACGTGCTCGAGCACGTCGCCCGCGCGCTGGGTGTTCGGCAGGCCGCCGTCCTGCAGCATGACCCCGACGCGCGGGCGCAGCGCGCGGGCGTCGCGCACGGGGTCGAGCCCCAGGACGCGGACGTCGCCGCCGTCGCGGCGCCGCAGCCCCTCGCAGATCTCGACGGTCGTCGTCTTGCCGGCGCCGTTGGGGCCGAGCACGGCCGTGACCCGGCCGGGGGCTGCGGTGAGGTCGAGCCCGTCCACGGCGACCGTCGCGCCGTAGCGCTTGACGAGGCCGCTCACCTCGAGGGCGGGGGAGTCCGGCACGGCCCGGACTCTATCCCGCCCACCGGTGCCACCGTCCGCCCGCACCGCGTGACGGGGCCCGGTGCCGGCGGGTGGGTCCGTGCCTGACGAGCGTGCGGGCGGGGCGGGTGTCGGCGGGGTGCGGCAGGGTGGTGGCGTGCTGGTGCTGGTGTCGCGCGCGGTCGGCGGGGGAGCGGCGCCGGTGCGCGTGCGGCGCGTGGACGACGAGGCGCCGCACGGTGTCGTCGGGCGCGAGGCCGCGCCGCGCTGGGTGTGGGCCGACACGTCCGCGTGGTATCCCCGGCTCCTCGTCGACGGCGTGCGCGTCGAGCGCTGCCTCGACCTGCGGTTGGCCCACCGGGTGCTGCGGCTCGCGCCGGTCGCGTCGGCCTCGCCCGTGGCCACCGGTCCGCGGGGCGTGTTCGACGGGCCGGCGCCCGCCGCGCCGGGCGCCGGCGAGGACGCCCTGTTCGCGGTGGACGACCGGGACGCGGCCCCGGACGAGGGGGCGTGCCGCGCCGAGGTCGCCGCGCTCGACCAGGCGCTGTCGCCGGAACGGGCCCCGGCCGGGGCGCCGGACCCGGCGCCGGACCGGACGGCAGCCCTCGCACGGCTGCGCCTGCTGCTGGCCGCCGAGTCGGCGGGAGCGCTCGCCGCGACGGAGATGCGCCACGCGGGCGTCCCGTGGGACACCGCGGCGCACGACGACGTGCTGCGCGGCCTGCTCGGCCCCCGCCCGCGACCCGGGCAGCGGCCCGCTCGGCTGGAGGAGCTCGCCGCGGCGGTCCGGGCCGCGCTCGACGCGCCGACGCTCAACCCCGACTCGCTGCCCGACGTGCTGCGCGCGCTGCGCCGCGTCGGCCTGCCCGTGACGTCCACCCGGCAGTGGGAGCTCGAGCACCTCGACCACCCCGCGATCGCCCCGCTGCTGGAGTACAAGAAGCTCTCCCGGCTGCACAGCGCCAACGGCTGGGCGTGGCTCGACGGCTGGGTCTCCGGTGGCCGGTTCCGGCCCGAGTACGTCGTCGGCGGCGTCGTCACCGGGCGCTGGGGCAGCAGCGGCGGTGGGGCGCTCCAGCTGCCGCGCCAGCTGCGGGGCGCCGTCCGTGCCGACCCGGGCTGGCGGCTCGTCGTCGCGGACGCGGCACAGCTCGAGCCGCGCGTGCTCGCCGGCCTCGCCCGCGACGAGCGGCTGGCCGCCGCCGGCCTTGGGCACGACCTCTACGGCGCGATGGTCGAGGCCGGCGTCGTCGCCGAGCGCGCGCTGGCCAAGGTCGGCATGCTCGGCGCGCTCTACGGCGGCACCACGGGGCCGAGCGCCGCGGTGCTGCCGCGGCTCGCGCGCGCCTACCCGGACGCGCTCGGGTTCGTCGAGGCGGCGGCGCGGGCGGGCGAGCGCGGCGAGGTGGTCGCCACGCTGCTGGGGCGCGGCTCACCCCCGCCCGGCGAGGCGTGGCTGGCCTCCCAGGCGCGGGCCCTGTCCGACGAGGCGGGCGCGCGCGAGGAGTCGCGGGCCCGGACCGTGTCGCGCGGCTGGGGACGGTTCACGCGCAACTTCGTCGTGCAGGGCACCGCGGCGGAGTGGGCGCTCGCCTGGATCGCGCAGGTGCGACGGCGGCTGTGGGCGATGGGTGAGCCCGGTCCGGCGGGTCGCGCGCCGGAACCGTTCGCGCGGCGGCCCCACCTCGTGTACTTCCTGCACGACGAGCTCGTGGTGCACGCGCCGGTGGACCTCGCGCCCGCGGTGGCGGACGAGGTCCGGGCGGCGGCCGCGGCGGCCGGGCGCCTGCTCTTCGGCGACTTCCCGGTGGAGTTCCCGCTGACGGTCGGCGTCGCGGAGCGGTACGGGGACGCCAAGGCATGACCGGGGCGGGGCGGCGTCCGGCCGACGAGGCGGCGCCCCGCGCGACAGGGGTCGAGCCAGGGTGCGGTCGGGCGCGAAGGAAGGTAAGCCTTGGTTGCCAGGATGGATATTGACAACGAGGATGTTGCCAATATCGCGGCGCCGGGATCCGGGGCCGCGTGACGGGACCCACGGCGCGACGGAGGTGGCCATGAGCGAGCTCACCGCCGTCGTGCGTGCGGACTCCCCGGCCGACCCGGACGCCGGGACGCGGCGCCGGGTGCTCGAGCTGATCGCCACCGACGGTCCGGTCACCGCCGTGCAGCTGGCGCGCGACCTGCAGCTCACGGCCGCCGGCGTGCGCCGCCACCTGGCGTGCCTCGAGCAGGAGGGGCGCATCAGCGAGCTCGCTGCCCACCGCACCGGCCCCGCGCGCCGCGGACGCCCCGCCCGTCGGTTCGTCGTGGCCAGGAGCGGCCAGGCGACGCTGAACCACCGCTACGCTGAGGTCGCCACCCAGGCCCTGGCCTTCCTGGCCCGGACGGCCGGCCCGGACGCGCTCGCGACGTTCGCGGAGGAGCGGATGGGCCTGCTCGAGGCGGCGGTGCGGGGTGCGGTCGAGGCGGCCGGTCCCGACATGGCACGGCGCGCCGACGCGCTGGCCCAGGCGCTGGACGCCGAGGGCTTCGCCGCGTCGGTGCGGACGGTGCCCGGCCTGCCGCTGGTCCAGGTGTGCCAGGGCCACTGCCCGGTGCAGGACGTGGCGGCGGCCTTCCCGCAGCTGTGCGAGGCCGAGACCAAGGCCTTCGCGCGGGTCCTCGGCGTCCACGTGCAGCGCCTGGCCACGCTGAGCTCCGGCGGGCACGTGTGCACCACGAACGTGCCCACCACCCTGCCGCACACCGGCACCAGCCCGTCCACCGTCACGACCACCACCACGGAAGGAGTGCCGGCATGAGTGCACCCACCGAGCCGCTCACCCAGGACCAGGCGATCGCCTCCATCGGCACCTACGCCTACGGCTGGCACGATCCGGATGCGGCGGGCGTCAGCGCGCGCCGCGGCCTGTCCGAGGAGGTCGTGCGGGACATCTCCCGGCTGAAGGACGAGCCGGAGTGGATGCTCAAGACCCGGCTCAAGGCGCTGCGGCTCTTCGACAAGAAGCCCATGCCCTGGTGGGGCGCCGACCTGTCCGGCATCGACTTCGAGAACATCAAGTACTTCGTGCGGTCGACCGAGAAGCAGGCGACGAGCTGGGAAGACCTGCCCGACGACATCAAGAAGACGTACGACCGGCTCGGCATCCCCGAGGCGGAGAAGCAGCGGCTCGTGGCCGGCGTCACGGCGCAGTACGAGTCCGAGGTGGTCTACCACCAGATCCAGGAGGAGCTGGAGCGCCAGGGCGTCGTCTTCCTGGACACGGACAGCGGCCTCAAGCAGTACCCCGAGATCTTCGAGCAGTACTTCGGCTCGGTGGTGCCGCCCGGCGACAACAAGTTCGCGTCGCTCAACACGTCCGTGTGGTCGGGCGGCTCGTTCGTCTACGTCCCGCCGGGCGTGCACGTCGACATCCCGCTGCAGGCCTACTTCCGGATCAACACCGAGAACATGGGCCAGTTCGAGCGGACGCTGATCATCGCCGACGAGGGCTCGTACGTGCACTACGTCGAGGGTTGTACGGCGCCGGTCTACCAGAGCGACTCGCTGCACTCCGCGGTGGTCGAGATCATCGTCAAGAAGAACGCCCGCGTGCGGTACACGACGATCCAGAACTGGTCGACGAACGTCTACAACCTCGTCACCAAGCGTGCGACGGTCGCCGAGGGCGGCACCATGGAGTGGGTCGACGGCAACATCGGCTCCAAGGTCACCATGAAGTACCCCGCCGTGTACCTCATGGGTGAGCACGCGAGCGGCGAGACCCTCTCGATCGCGTTCGCCGGTGAGGGCCAGCACCAGGACACCGGCTCCAAGATGGTCCACTGCGCGCCGAACACCTCGAGCCACATCATCAGCAAGTCGGTGGCCCGGGGCGGCGGCCGCTGCTCCTACCGCGGCCTGGTGCAGGTCCTGGAGGGCTCCTCCAACTCGAAGTCGTCGGTGCTGTGCGACGCGCTGCTCGTCGACCAGATCTCGCGGTCCGACACCTACCCGTACGTCGACGTCCGCGAGGACGACGTGACGATGGGCCACGAGGCCACGGTCTCGCGGGTGTCCGAGGACCAGCTGTTCTACCTCATGTCCCGCGGCATGCCCGAGCAGGAGGCCATGGCGATGATCGTGCGCGGGTTCGTCGAGCCCATCGCGCGGGAGCTGCCGATGGAGTACGCGCTCGAGCTCAACCGCCTCATCGAGCTCCAGATGGAAGGTGCCGTCGGCTGATGACGACCGAGACTGACGAGACGTCGCGGGGCGGTCTGTCGACCGACCACTCGCGCGCCACCGCCGACCAGGCCCACAGCCACGGCACCGGCCCGTCGCCCGAGAGCTCGCGCGCCTCGCGCCCCCGCTCGTTCGCGGTGGACGACTTCCCGCTGCCGACCGGCCGCGAGGAGGAGTGGCGGTTCACGCCCGTCGACAAGCTGGCGCGCGTGCTGGCCGACGAGCCGGCGGACGGCCACCTGGCGTGGACCTTCCCGGACCTGCCGGCGGGGGTGACCATCACCGAGGTGGCGCCCGACGAGGCCGTGGCGCGCACCGTGCAGGCGCCGGGCGACCGCGCGTCGGCCGTGGCGATCAAGCGCGCCGGCGGCGCGATGGCGCTGACCGTCGCGCCGGACACCGTGCTCGAGCAGCCGCTGACGGTGCGGCTCACGGGCGCCGGCGAGGACGCGCGGGGCCACGTGCTGATCGAGGTGGGCGCCAACGCCGAGGCGGTCGTCGTCGTCGAGCACGACGGATCGGCCACCTACTCGGAGCTCGTCAGCGTCAGCGTGGGGGACAACGCGTCGCTCAACCTGGTGCTGCTCCAGCTGTGGGAGCCCGGCACGGTGCACGCCGGCGAGGTCGTCGCCCGCCTGGGCCGGGACGCGCGGCTGCGGGGGACCGTCGTGACGCTCGGCGGCGACGTGGTGCGGCTCAACACCGCGGCGACGTTCGCCGACGAGGGCGCCAGCGTGGACCTCCACGGCCTGTACTTCGCCGACGCCGGCCAGCACCTGGAGCACCAGCTCTTCATCGACCACAACGCTCCCCGGTGCCGCTCGCGCGTCACGTACAAGGGCGCGCTGCAGGGCCAGGACGCGCACACGGTGTGGGTCGGCGACGTGCTCATCCGCGCGGCGGCCGAGGGCACCGACACGTACGAGCAGAACCGCAACCTCGTCCTCACGGACGGCGCGCGCGCCGACTCGGTGCCGAACCTGGAGATCGAGACGGGCCTCATCGAGGGCGCTGGCCACGCGTCCGCGACCGGCCGGTTCGACGACGAGCAGCTGTTCTACCTGCGTTCGCGCGGCATCCCGGAGCTCGAGGCGCGCCGCCTCGTGGTCCGCGGCTTCTTCGTCGACCTCGTGCAGGCGATCGGGGTGCCGCAGATCGAGGCGCGGCTGCTCGAGCTGGTGGAGGCCGAGCTGGCCCGCTCGATGTCCGAGTTCCAGGACGCCGGGGCGCCGGCCGTGGACGAGACGGTGGAGAACAACGCAGAGAACCGCGCGGAGAACAACGTGGTGACGGCGTGAGCGGACAGGTCGCCTGCCTGACCGCGGACCTCGCGGTGGCCAGCGCGCTGCGCGTGGAGCTGCACGCGGCCGACGGTGCGCTCGTCGAGGTGGCCGTGGTCCGCGACGAGTCCGGCGACCTGCACGCCATCAGCGACATCTGCTCGCACGGGCAGGTCTCGCTGTCCGACGGCGAGGTCGAGGGCTGCACGGTCGAGTGCTGGCTCCACGGCTCCCGGTTCGACCTGCGCACCGGCAAGCCCCTGTCTCCGCCGGCGGTCCGCCCCGTGCCGGTCTACCCCCTGACGGTCGACGGCGAGCGCGTGCTCGTCGACGTCGACGCCCCGCTCTAGAACCCCTCCCGAGGAGAGACATGTCCACCCTGGAGATCCGCGACCTGCGCGTCAGCGTCGAGACGAAGGAGGGCCTCAAGCCCATCCTCAACGGCGTCGACCTGACGATCGGCAGCGGCGAGACGCACGCCATCATGGGCCCCAACGGCTCGGGCAAGTCGACGCTGGCGTACTCGCTGGCGGGCCACCCGAAGTACAAGGTGACCGGCGGTACGGTCACGCTGGACGGCGCCGACGTCCTGGCGATGACGGTCGACGAGCGTGCCCGCGCCGGCCTGTTCCTCGCCATGCAGTACCCGGTCGAGGTGCCGGGCGTCTCGGTGTCGAACTTCCTGCGCACCGCCAAGACCGCGATCGACGGCCAGGCGCCCGCGCTGCGCGCGTGGGTCAAGGAGATCCGCGGCGCGATGGACGCGCTGCGGATGGACCCCGAGTTCCAGGAGCGCAGCGTCAACGAGGGCTTCTCCGGCGGTGAGAAGAAGCGCCACGAGATCCTGCAGATGGAGCTCCTCAAGCCGAAGTTCGCGATCCTCGACGAGACCGACTCGGGCCTCGACGTCGACGCGCTGCGGATCGTGTCCGAGGGTGTCAACCGCGTGAAGTCGACCACCGACGTCGGTGTGCTGCTCATCACCCACTACACGCGCATCCTGCGGTACATCACGCCGGACTTCGTCCACGTCTTCGTCGACGGCCACGTCGCCGAGGAGGGTGGCCCCGAGCTCGCCGACCGGCTCGAGGACGAGGGCTACGACCGCTTCCTCGCGACGGCCCGGGCCTGACCGGCGGGTGTCGACGATGTCGGTGACCACTCACGGCCTGACGGGTGCGGAGCTCGCGGCCGTCCGGGCGGACTTCCCGCTGCTTGCCCGCACGCTGCGCGACGGACGGCCGCTGGTCTACCTCGACTCGGCCGCGACCGCGCAGAAGCCCGAGGTGGTGATCGACGCCGAGCAGGACTTCTACGCCCAGCGGAACGCCGCCGTGCACCGCGGCGCGCACCAGCTGGCCGAGGAGGCCACCGAGGCGTTCGAGGAGGCGCGGGACAAGGTCGCGCGCTTCGTCGGCGCCGACGCGGACGAGCTCGTGTGGGTCAAGAACGCGACCGAGGGGCTCAACCTCGTCGCCTACGCGATGGGCAACGCGAGCGCCGGGCGCGGGGGCGCGGCGGCCCGGCGGTTCGCGCTGGCGCCGGGCGACGAGATCGTGGTCACCGAGGCGGAGCACCACGCCAACCTGGTGCCCTGGCAGGAGCTGGCGTTCCGCACGGGTGCGACCCTGCGGTGGCTCGGGCTGGACGACGAGGGCCGCATCCGGCTCGACGACCTCGACACCGTGGTCGGCGAGCGGACCAAGGTGCTGGCCTTCACGCACGCCTCGAACGTCACGGGCGCGGTGACCCCGGTCGAGCCGCTCGTCGCGCGGGCCCACGAGGTTGGCGCCCTCGCCGTGCTCGACGCGTGCCAGTCGGTGCCGCACCTGCCGGTGGACCTGCACGCGCTGGGCGTCGACTTCGCCGCCTTCTCGGGCCACAAGATGTACGGGCCCACGGGCGTGGGGGCGATGTACGGACGGCGCGAGCTGCTCGAGGCGCTGCCGCCGTTCCTCACGGGCGGCTCGATGGTCGAGGTCGTCACCATGACGGAGACGACATTCCTGCCGCCGCCGCAGCGGTTCGAGGCGGGCACGCAGATGGTGGCGCAGGCCGTGGGGCTGGGGGTGGCCGCCGACTACCTCGGCGAGCTGGGCATGGCGAACCTCGCCGCGCACGAGCACCACCTCGCCGGCCTGCTGCTCGAGGCGGTGGCGTCGGTGCCGGGCGTGCGGGTCGTGGGCCCGCGCGACGCACGTGACCGGCTCGCGACCGTGTCGTTCGTCGTCGACGGGGTGCACGCGCACGACGTCGGCCAGGTGCTCGACGACAAGGGCGTGGCCGTGCGGGTGGGCCACCACTGCGCGCAGCCGGTGCACCGCCGGTTCGGTGTTGCGGCGACCTCGCGCGCGAGTGCCGGCGTCTACACCACGGACGAGGAGGTCGAGGCCTTCCGGGAAGCCCTCACCGGGGTCCGGGCGTTCTTCGGTCTGGAGGGAGGGCGATGAGCGCTCTGGACCAGATGTACCAGCAGGTGATTCTCGATCACGCGAAGTTCCCGCACGGGCGGGGGCTGCCGGAGGGCGCCGAGGGGACCACGGCCGTGGCCGTGGCGCCGCACCCGGGCTGCGGGATCTCCCACCAGGTCAACCCGACGTGCGGCGACGAGATCACGCTGCGCGTCGACGTCTCGCGCCGCGACGGCGTCGCGGTGGTGGACGACGTGCGGTGGGAGGGCCAGGGCTGCTCGATCTCCCAGGCGTCGGCGTCGGTGATGCATGACCTCGTGGTGGGCCAGGACCTGGCCACCGTCGACCGGCTGTCCGCCACGTTCCACGACCTCATGGGGTCGCGCGGGGCAGGCCTGGCCGACGAGGACGCCGAGGACATGCTCGGCGACGCGGTGGCCTTCACCGGCTCCTCGAAGTTCCCCGCGCGCATCAAGTGCGCGCTCCTCGGATGGGCCGCCCTGTCCGATGCCCTGATCCTGTCCGGCGCCCGGGAGGCCTGATGAGCACCGAGTCCACCACCGCGCACGCCACGGCGGCCGACGTCGAGGAGGCCCTGCGGGACGTCGTCGACCCCGAGCTGGGGATCAACGTCGTCGACCTCGGCCTCGTCTACGGCGTGTCCGTCGAGGGCAGCACCGCGACCATCGACATGACCCTGACCTCGGCGGCCTGCCCGCTGACGGACGTCATCGAGGACCAGGCCGCGATGGTGCTCGACGGGATCGTCGACGCC
>JAJYTJ010000318.1 GCA_021793115.1 Actinomycetes bacterium
TCGCCGTGCCGTACACGGAGACCAGCCTGTGGCGGTCCTACCGGATCGTCATCCGCTACCTCAACGAGGTGGGGCTGGCGGCCCGCGACCCGTTCGCGTGCCCGGTGGTGGCGGCCTACCGGCCGGTGTGACCGGAGCGCGCCTGGCAGGCTCAGACCGTCAGCGCCGCGCGGGCTGCTCCCTCGGCCCACAACGAGGCGTGCAGGTCGCCGTCACCGGACGACTCGACGGCTTCGACGAGCAGCGACTCGAGCTCAGCGGGGCCGACGACTGCGGCATGGAGCCCGTCGGTGCCGCACGCGACGACGGTGTGGTCCGTGCCGTCGGCGCGGCTGAACACCAGCACCGCCCGGAGGCTGCCGGACTCGCTGGAGACCTGCACGCAGCGATCTGCGCGCCCGACGCCGCCGCGGACCTCGGCGAGCACGCCCGCCACCGCGGGGTCCACCGACCGGCTCAGCTGCTCGAGCACCGCGCCGGAATCCGGACCGGGTGCCCGGATCCCCAGGCGCTCGAGGCACTGGTCCCCGGCCGTCGTACCGTGCAGCAAGGGCACCAGCATGCCGAAGGGCAGCACCACCTGACCGCTCATCTCAGTGTCCCGTCATCCAGTGCCACACCGTGCCGATGCCGTCGGCCGCGCCGGTGACGACACCACCGATCTGGCTCACGGCGTCGTCGGTGGTCTCGCTCATCTTGTCGCTGACCATGGTGACCATGCCGATCGGGCCCGAGTAGCGCTCGGACAGCGCCGTCGCCTGATCGGGGGTCATGGCGCTCGTGGCGACGCCGAACATCTTGTGGGCCTCGTAGTCGAGCAGCCGGTCCTGCGACTGCGCGCTGTACGGGATCGACGCGTCGACCGCAGCCTTCGCCACGCCGAAGGCCGCGAGGCCGGCCGCGATCTCCGGCGCGGCGAGCGCTCCCGCCGCCAGTCCCGCGCCCGCCAGGGCGACGTCGACGGCGTCGCCGCCCAGTCGTCCCCAGTCGCCGTCCCGGTAGGCAGTCACGCCGTCGACCGTGCCGGTGACGATCTGGAGGCCGCCGACCACCGGGCCGAGCATGCGGAACGCCTTCGGCACCTCGGTGTCGGACACCGTCGCGGCCAGGTCCGTCGCGCCGTGCAGCCCACCTCCGGCGGCGGCCCACCAGGACGGGTCCACCGCACCCCCGAAGTGCGCGTTCGTCGCGACGCCCCCCGCCGTCGCGTCGCTGGCCGCCCGCTGGTCCGCAGTATTGTTGAGCGCGGACTGGCCGAGCCCGCGAACGGACTCCTGCACCGCCGCCAACGTCGTGCGGTGCTGGGGCCACCGCTGCTCCACGAACCTCGTCGCGTCGCTGCCCCGCCACAGGCCCGGGAGCCGACGGACCAGCGCCTCGACGCTGGCCGTCAGCTCCCCGAGCCGCTCCGCATCACCCTGGATGCCCCTGGCGATCGACTCGACCGCCTCGACGTCCATCCCCATGCGTGCCATGGGCGGATTTCCCTCCAGAACGTCAGCGGCTCGAGACCTGGCGCTGCTCCGACGCGTTGCTCAGCGCCGACTGGCCCAATCCGTGCACCGCGTCGGCGGCAGCCTGCAGGGCCTTCTGGTGCTGCGGCCACCAGTCGTTGACGAACACCTGGGCGTCCTTGCCCTCCCAGAGGCTGGGCAGCTGGTGCACCTTGCTGGCGATCTGCCCCTGCAGCCCCTTGATCTGGTCAGCAAGACTCTGCAGCTGACGACCGATGGCCTCGACCGCGTCGACATCCATTCCTTCGCGTGCCATTTTTGTCTCCCATTCTCGATCGGTTTTCCGTTACTGCGCGGTGCCACACTAGGAGCGCCTTTCTGCGCGGTCGATGGGCAGCACTGCCCACCGCTACTCCGGCAACGCCACCTGGACCCGACGGCCGCGACCGCCGGCGACGACGAAGCCGCGCCCGGGCGGCATGTCGGCCGCCCGGAACCGTCCCAGCGGGGTGTTGAGCAGCACGTCGCCCTCGACGTCCGACGGGATGAGCAGGATGCCGCGGCGTCCGGCCTTGAACGGACCGGACAGTCCGTACGCCTGCCCCCAGGTCGAGCTCTCGGTCTCGGCCACCACCAGGTGCTCACCTCGCACCGCCTCGGCGATCAGCCGCTTCAGGTCCGCCTCGGCCGAGGTGTCGCTGAGGTCCGCGAGCGCTTCGAGGAAGATCGCGACGGAGCCCGGGGCGACGCGTCCGGACGCGATGTCGTCGCCCAGGGTCGCGGCCGTGGCACCGACGGACTCCACCGAGGTGCACGCCTGCGTGAACGAGCCGCTGCCGGCGATCAGTGACCGGCGAGGGGCGAGCAGGACCGTGCGCCGGCCGGGCTGCTGGCGCCGGACGGCGGCCGCGATCGTGGCCAGCGTCGTCGACCGCCCGCTGCCCGGAGGACCGGAGACGAGCAGCGTCCCGGAGGCCGCCACGACGGCCGGCTCCAGCGTCTCGTCGTCCAGCCCGACGACGAGGCCGCGGTCGTCGAACGCCAGCCCGCTCAGCGCGACCTGGGACGGCAGGCGGCGCACCGGTGGCGCCTGCGGGACACCGGCGCGTCGCATGGACTCGGCGAGCCGGGTCAGCTCACGCGCCTGCACCGCAAGGTTCGGGCTGCCGCCCAGCATCGCCATCTGGACCTCCGCGCCGTCCAGCAGACCGC
>JAJYTJ010000319.1:0-284 GCA_021793115.1 Actinomycetes bacterium
CTCGGGCGATGACCCGGTTGGCGATCGCGATGCCCGGCCAGTCGAAGTCGCCGTGGTAGCGGAACTGCGCGCCGGCACCATGGAGACGGTCGAGGAGTTCTCCGACCACTGACGTTGGGTTACCGAACGTGCAAACGAGCGCTGCCCGGGCATCTGCGTCGGAGGCAGCTTCGACGACGCGAGGGTTCTCGCACACGTACACGATGGTGCCGGGTGACAGCGTCCACGTGACACGGCGCAGGTCGCGGACCGTCAGATGCGTCTCGACGCAGTCGTCCGCCCGG
>JAJYTJ010000319.1:294-2664 GCA_021793115.1 Actinomycetes bacterium
GAACCCGCGGGGACGGAGCCCGAGGGTGAGCACGGTGCTCGACACCTGGTCGGTGATGACACCTGCGTCGTGCCACAGGGCCCGGCGGCTGACCGCCGTCGTCGGCAGCTCGACGCCGCGGGCCGCGGCGACGCCACGTAGCACGGCGGCGGCGAGCGGGGCGCCGTCGTCCAGACCATGAGCGGAGCCCGTGACGACGCCAGCCAGGTCGTTGCGGGCGACGAGCCCATCCACGTTCGGGTCGAGCCTGGGCAGCATGGTGAGGGTGCGGGCGGCGTCGCGCGCCGTGCGGACAGCGGTGGCCGGATCGAGACGGGCGAGGAGCGGGCGCAGCGAAACGAGCCACGACTCACACCATGACTCGTACGCCAACCCAGCGGCGACGGCTGCCTCCCGCGCTGCGGTCTCACGCGCGTCCCGAGCGGCCTCGGCATCGGCGCGCCGACCCTTTCGGTCCACCAGCGCCGGCCCGAGGACTTCGAGCACGGCAGCCAGGCCGCGCTGGGCGCGGCTGGTGCGCAGCTTCTCGTCGAGGACGGCCAGGTCGACGCGGACCCGGTCTCCCGTGATAGGCCGACCGAGGACGCCCGACAGAGCGTGGCGTTCGTCGTCGGTCAGGTCGTCGATGACGATGGCACCCGCCGCGATGACGCCGTTGCGTTCCAGCCGGGCCCGGGCCGCGTCCCACAGCCGTTCCAGGTCGCCCGAACGGAGAAAGACGGCCGTTTCAGCTGGCAGCTCAGGAGAACGCGCGGAGGACACGGTCAGAGGACCTGCAGCTGGGCCCGCTGACCGTCCCAGTGCGTGTGCACAATGGCGACGCCCCGCACGCGGGCGTCGCGGAGACACTCGTAGACCTCGAGGCTGATCCCAGGCACGCAACCGCTGACGCGCTCGCTGGTGATGACGAAATCCAAGTCGAGCTCGACGAGCAACGCCAGGAGGCGCCCGTGGGTCGGTTCGTCGACTTTGGCGAAGGCGTCGTCGAGGAGGATCAGTCGGGGCGCGTATGGGGCGCGCCGCTTCAGGGAGTCGAAGTAGGCCGCAGCGCCGGAGAACAGGGCCAGGTAGGCGAGCACCCGCTGTTCGCCTTGGCTGACGGCCAGGCGGTTCGACAGCTTGCGCTCCCGACCCGGATTGGCCGCGTCGATGACCTTGATGGTGAACGTGTGCCAGTTCCGGTAGTCGAGCGCGCTGTGCAGGTGGACCTCGTAGCTGGCGGTCGGGTCCGCGTCGCGCGCCGCATCGATGAGCGAGCCGAGAAGCTCACCAAGACGCCGGTTCTTCTCCGGGCCGCGGATGCCGGGCGCTTCGCGCAGCATCGGGATGGCGTCGACCGCCTCACTCGGCGCGTCCTCCTTCAGGTGCCAGTCGAGCTTCACGCCGAGGCCGTGCGAGGTGCGCACGTTGGCCAAGGACCGGTTCATCGCCGCGCAGAGCGTGTCGGCGTCGAGGAGCTGGCGGCGCAGGTGGTCACCAAGCTCGCCGAGCAAGAAGCGTTGGAACACCTCCTCCTGGCGGGCGGTGAGCCGGCCCTGGGCGTCGGCGACCTCCTTGGTGAGGCGGCGGGCGACGACAGCGACGGGGTGGCGGCCGGTGTCGTCGTGGATCTCGAACACCTTGACGCCGTCGTCGGTCTCGTCCTGGGTGGCTTCGTAGCCTGCCGCCATTCCGCTGTCACTGGTCAGCGTCTCGTACCGCTTCAGTATGGTGCCGTCACTCACATCACGACCCCCGGCCGCGGCCTCGCCGATTCGGACGGCGAAAGCCCGCAGGTGGCGCACCCGGGCCGCGGCGTCGATGTTCGACTGGGCTTCGGGAGTGGCCAACGCCGGTTCCTCAGGCCCGAACGCGGCGAGTGCGAGGCCGGGGGTGGCGAGGATCCGGCCGAGGCTCGCAGCCGCGGTGTGGGTGGCGGTGTCGGTCGCAGCAACCGTGGTGTGGAGCCGTTGCACGGCGTCGTCGGCCAGAGCTCGGGCCTCACCTGCGCTCGTAAGGGCTTTGCGGGCTCCCGGCAGCAGGCCGTCGGACTCCTCGAGGGCGGCTTGGGCCGCGTCGATCTTGGCCTGGACGACCTGTGCGTCTTCGCCGACGGCGTCCTCGATGGTGGCGAGCTGTCCGGCCTCGTCGTCGTAGAGGTCACGCGCCCTGGTTGCCTCGGTCTCGAGCTTGCGCCGCTCGTCGACGGTGCGCTCCCAGAGCTTGACAGCCTCGGTGTGGGCCACCAGGGCGCGGGTGATGCGAGCCCCCTCGCTGCGGGCGGTACGCAGGCGTTGGGTGAACCCCGACAAGGCAGTCCGTAGCGCGGTCAGCGCCGACAGCTCGTGGGGTAGGTCGAGGCGGATCGCGTTCTCCGCCAGTTTGCGTTGC
>JAJYTJ010000092.1 GCA_021793115.1 Actinomycetes bacterium
CCTTGTAGTAGGTGACGATCACCGCGGCGATGAACACCCAGAGCGTCAGCAGGAACTTGCCCTGCTGGGCGAGGTAGGCCTTGCACGTGGCGTAGATGAGCTCGGAGATCTCCTTCATGGACGGGTGCACGGGCAGCTTGCGCAGCTGCAGGAACACCATGACGCCGAAGCCGAGGCCGAGGATGCAGAGCACCAGGCCGATGAGGAGGAGCAGCCGGCCGGACGCGCCGCCGACGACGTGGACGACCGACAGGTCCGGCAGGACGAGGTTGGCCTCGCCGCCGCCCGAGGAATTCCCGGCCGACTGGGGGACAAGGCTGGAGAACAACGCGAAGTTCGTCATCGTTCCGATCCCGGGTGAAAGCAACGTTGCTGTCGGAATCCACGCTATGAGTGGGCCCCCGCACCCAGGTGTGACCTACGACCCAGCGACTCCGGAGGGGCTCCGACCGGCCCCGCCGCGCCGTCCCGTGGCCCTGAGCACGGCCTTCGCCACCTCGGTGGGCAGCAGCACGACGACGCCCGCGGCCGGCGCCGGGCCCCGGTCGCGCAGCACGCGCGGCGTGAGGCTCGACGAGCCGCGGAAGCGGCAGCTGAACTGGTACGCCATCTGTGCGATCGCGAGGACGCTCACCGCGGCCGTCTACGGCGGGCGGACGCCCGCGCCGCGGTAGACCTCGACGAGGTAGACGGCCAGCGGCGCGCCGCCGACGAGCACCAGCACCGACCGGGAGATCACGTGCGCGCCGGCGGGACGCGGCGGGCGCGCCATGACGTCCGGCTCGGCGGGCTCGCCCGCCAGGGCGAGCGAAAGCGTGCCGGCCGTGACGAGGTTCGTCCAGAGGAACTGCCAGCACGATGTCGGCTGCATCCTTGGTCGCCTCGGCGCCCTTGATGCCCAGGGCGACGTGCGGCCACGCGCCGTCGCGCAGCGCCTGCGCGTCGACCGGGAGCATCGTGGCGATACCGGCGAGCAACGTCCTCGGGCGTCGCGGCGAACGGCGTCACCACGGGCAGCCGGACGGTCGTGCCCATGGCGACCCCTCCCGCGCGGACGGGCGCGGCGTGCACCAGCCTCGCCGGTGCACGCCGCGCCCGCCAGGCGGGACGGGTCAGATGTACAGCGGCGTCAGCATCTCGTAGTCGTCGACCATCGCGTCGTCGAGCACCGCCTCGATGATCTGGCGGCCGAGCGGGTCGAGCTCGTCGGTGAGAAACTGCGTCAGCTCGTGCTTGAAGAAGCCGGAGAGGATGGCGGCGCCCTGGTCGTAGGCCTCGACACCCACCTGCGACTGGTGCTCCGGCGCCAGCAGGGTGGGACGGATCTGCTGGCCGTCGATCTTGACCTCGCGGGGGCGGTAGCCGAACAGGGCGCAGCGCGCCGGCGTGAGCTCCTCGCGGCGGATCCGGCCGCCGCCGCGGCGGGCCAGGTACTCGCGCGTGAGCCACTCGGCGGCGAAGCCCACCTTGTAGGCGCCGATGTGCTGGTTGGGGATGAGCACGTAGCGCGTGCGGTCGGTGGCCACGATCTGCGACAGCAGGAGGTTCGCGGCGCCCACCTTGGTGTTCGTCGAGAAGGGCCAGTACGAGCCCACGCCCTCGGCGACGAGGCCGCCGTGCGCGAGCGCCGTGCTCTCGGCCTTCGACTCGCCGATCGAGGGGTTCTTGTCCCCGCGCGGGGCGATGAGCCGCCACACCCACGCCAGCGACGGCGGGATGATGTGCATCATCCCCATGATCCCGTAGTTGGGCTTCTGGCTCGTCGACGCCGGCATCCGGACGCCGAAGGTGCGCACGTCGACCTCCTTGGGCTCCGACACGACGTGCCGGATGAACCGCCGGGGGACGATGACGCGCGGGTTGGGGCACCGCTTGCCGGTGGAGTCGAGCGTGTGCTCCCACGGCAGCACGGTCGCGTCGGGCACACCGTCGAGCGAGAGGAAGACGAGCGGCTCCTCGGGGTGGATGATGACGCGCTCGAAGGCCGGGTCCTCGCCGTAGCTCTGCATGCCGTCGACGCGGACGAACCAGCCCGCCTCGGCGTCGGCCACGACGAGCTTGCGGTCGCCGCGCTGGACCGACGGGTGGCACAGCGTCATGTCGTCGGTCACGGGCGCGAGCGCGCTCGTCTCGCCGAGCGTGATGTGGTACGGGTCGTCGGTGACGACGTTGGTGCCGACGAGGATGCGGCCGTCCTCCTCGCGGCGGATCTCCTGCGTCATCTCCGACTTGCCGCCGCCCGAGGCGCCCTCGTGCATGATGACGGTCTCGTTCTCGTACGGCGTGGTCACCTGGACGCTCGACGCGTGCGCCGTGAGCCACCCCTCCTGCTCGCCGATGTCGAGCAGCACCGAGAACACGCCCTTCTTGGCGCTCGGCCCCGGGTACACGTTGTAGGCGAAGATCTCGTGGAGCGACGGCGTGCGGTCGTGGACCACCACCTGGCGGCCACCGAACTCGGTGTGCCGGAAGGGCGGCGCGAGGTAGAGGATCGAGCGCGGCTCGAACGGCCCGATCTCGTCGAACGTCACCCAGCCCTGCAGGTCGACGAGGATGAGCGCGAAGAACGCCGCGTTGGCCGGGACGATCGCCAGCGACGGGTACCCGAACGACGGGCCGCCCGCCTTGAAGGGCACCACGACGAGCTCCTGGGTGCCCAGCCAGTCGAGCGTCTTCTGCTTGACCGGCGCGAACTCGGCACCGAACACGTCGCGGTACCGCGGCTTGTCGGTCGGCAGGTCGTCCGCGATCCGCATGCAGTCGGGGTCCCGCCGCCGCATGTAGTCCTCGGGGTAGTTGACCGCCATGCCGTTGCGGCAGCGCGTCACGGTGGCCTCGGGGACCGGGGTGCCGTCCACGTCGTACTCGACGGTGAACACGGGGCCGCCGGCCGGCCCGAGCGCGAGCGCGTACAGGTCGGCGCGCGACTCGGGGACGATCACCCGCGGGCTGGCGTCGAGCGCGGCCCGCACCGCCTCCGGCAGGGTGACCTCGGACAGCGGCGTGGAGGTGCTGAGGCTCACGGCGGCTCCTTCGACGAGGTCGGCGGCCCCGTCACGGCCGCAGCCGTCCGGGGCGCCGGCGCTGGCGATGCGGTTCCATGGAACGGCATGTGACGGGGCACGACGCTACGGACTGTCGGCCGCCAAGTCGTGGGACCTTCGGGGTCGCGATGTGGACCGTCTCAGTGGTTGGGACATTGCTGGGCCCTGACGTGCGCCGGGCTCGCGACGTGCGGACTTCGCCGGGACATGACGAACTCATGGGATTCGCGGGGAAGTTCCGGGTGCCGTCATGACGATCTCGTGCTACAACTGTGACATCGGGTCCGTTGCGGTGCGGCCCGGCAGCAGAAGAGGGGCGGCGAGAGCCGTCCCGCCCGTGCAGGGTTCCGGAGCCCGCCACGCCTCGTGCCGGCGAGACGGCTCCCGTTGACGCCCCGCTCCCCGTCCGGGGGAGCGGGGCGTCGTACGCCGCCCCACCTACGCTGGAGGTGTGACGCTGGAGAACGTGCTGGTCCCGGCCGCTGCCGTCGTCGGCGGGATCGTCGTCGGGCTCCTCGTCGTGGCCGTGGTGGAGGCCGTGGCCCGCCGGCTGGCGCGCCGCTGGCCCCTGGTCGCCGCGGCGACGGGCCGCTGCCACCGGCCCGTGCGGGCGCTGCTCGTCGTGGCGCTCGGCTGGGCCGGCCTGCTGGCCGCGACGCGGCCCGCGCCGTGGCGCTCGGGCGTGTCGCACGCCGTGGCCATCCTCGTCATCGCGATCGTCGGCTGGCTGCTCGTCGGGCTGGTCCACGTCCTCGAGGACGCCACGTTGCGCCGAGCCGCGCAGTCGGCCGACTCCCGCCAGGTCCGGCGCGTCCAGACGCAGGCCCAGATCCTGCGGCGCATCGGCATCGCCATCGTCGTCGTGTGGACGGTCGGGGCCGCGCTGCTGACGTTCCCCCAGGTCCGCGTCATCGGCGCGAGCGTGTTCGCGTCGGCCGGGCTGCTGTCGGTGGTCGCGGGCCTCGCGGCGCAGAGCTCGCTCGGCAACGTCTTCGCCGGCCTGCAGCTGGCCTTCACGGACGCGATCCGGATCGACGACATCGTCGTCGTCCAGGGCCAGGTGGGCCGGATCGAGGAGGTGACACTCACCTACGTCGGCGTGCGGTTGTGGGACGACCGCCGGGTGATCCTGCCGTCGAGCTGGTTCACCACGACGCCCTTCGAGAACTGGACGCACAGCGGTGCCGAGCTGCTCGGGACCGTCGAGCTGGACGTGGACTGGTCGGTGCCCGTCGCCGCGATGCGCGCCGAGATGGATCGGCTGCTGGCCGCGAGCGCCCTGTGGGACGGTCGCGTGGGCGTCCTGCAGGTGACCGACGCGACCGGCGGGCACCTGCGTGCGCGCGTGCTGGTCTCGGCGGCCGACTCGGGGACGCTCTTCTCGCTGCGCTGCGAGGTGCGCGAGGGCCTGGCGGCCTGGGTGGTGCGGGAGTCGCCCGGCGCGTTGCCGCGCACGCGGATGGAGCGCCTGGGCCCGGTCGGCCCGGACGGTGGCGACCCGGCCACCGACGGCGACGGCGCGCCGCCCCCGGTCGCCGTCGACGAGCCCTGACCCGATCCGCTCAGAGGGCGGGCGAGTCGAGGCGCGGCGGCACGTGCGCGCCGTGGCCCGCGGCCCGCAGTGCCGCGCGCAGCCGCTCCATCGCCTCGTCGAGCCGCTCGCCCGGCGTGTCCGGCTTGGCGTCCGCGAACGACAGGTGGGCCTCGCCCCACGCCGGCAGCACGTGCAGGTGCAGGTGCGGCACCTCGAACCCGGCGACGAGCAGCGCGGCACGCGGGGCGTCGAACGCGGCCTCCTGCGCGGCCCCGATGCGCCGGGCGACCCCCATGAGGTGCGCGAGGAGCTCGTCGCTCGCCGTGGTGAAGCGGTCCACCTCGGCCCGGGGGACGACGAGCACGTGCCCGTCGGAGATCGGTGCGATCGTCGCGAACGCGACGCACGCCTCGTCGGACCAGACGAACCGGCCCGGGATCTCACCGTCGATGATGCGCGTGAACAGCGTGGGCATGGCGGCAGGCTAGCCGCTGCTACCCGCGCCGCTCCGCCGCCAGCTGCTGCAGCGCGATCACGGTGCGCCAGTTGCGCGCGGTCCCCACGAGCCCGGCCTCGCGGCTGAGGACGTCGAGCGTGAGCCGCGACCGCCCGATGCCGTGCGGGTAGTAGACGTAGGCCTCGTCGCCGTGCCACACCACCTCCTCCTCGCCGTAGCGGCCGGGGTCGAAGCCGGCGACGGCCTCGGGGTCGGGCGTGCCGTCCCACACCACCACCGTGAGGCGCGACGGGTCGTCCGCCGCGTGCTCGGGGCACGGCACGTCCGCGACGATGCGGTCCCACGCGGTGGCGGAGCGCGTGAGCACGGGGACGGCGAATCCGACCTGGCGACCCAGCGCCCGGGACAGGCGTTGCCCGATCGTCAGCGGGTCGGCGTCGGGCGCCGGCACCAGGACGAGGTTGCCGCTTGCCGCGTACGTGGCCACCTGGGTGTGCCCGAGGTCGGCCGCCGCCGCCCGCAGGTCGGCGGACCGCACGGTGCGGCCCCCCACGTTCACCGCCCGCAGCAGCGCGACCAGCGCGTCCCCCATGACAGGCAACTGTGGCCCGTCCCCGTCCGGCGTGCCAGCGACCGACGGCCCAGGCCGGGTCACAGGTAGCGGCGGGGGTCGAACTCGTCGAGCGGGATGATCCGCAGCCGCGGCAGCTGGACGTTGAACGCCTGCACGTCCAGCTCGAGGTCGTGGATCTGCAGGCCGCGGGCCTGCATCGCGGTGAGCGACGTGCTGACGAACTCGCGGAACGCCACCAGGCCCACGCGCCGCTCCAGGTCCAGGAGGCGCTCGACCTCGGGGGCGAAGTCGCCGTCGTGGCTGCCGAGGATCACGTCGCCGCCCGTCTCGGCGATCGCGTCGAGCATGCGCTTGATGCCGATGTCGACGACCTTCTCGGACGCGTCGCCCGCCAGCGGGATCGGCTGGAAGCCGATGGCGAGCAGCGCCTGCACGAAGGACATCGGCAGCGACCCGCCGGAGGCGTTGAGGAAGAAGAGGCCCTTGACCGGCTGCTCGAACCGCTCGGCGGCGAACGTCAGCACACGCTCCCAGCGCGGCCGGTACTCGGGCGTGGGTCGCCCGCCGAGGATCGAGGAGCCGAGCGTCGCATCGAGGTTCTCGCCATCCACCACGAGATAGGTGGTGGACTGTCCGCCTGCCATCACCACACTGTAGGGGCCGGGCCGGGACGGGGAGGTGCGCATGACGGGCGCGTCGGCGCGGCGGGCGACGCCGCGGGAGTCGTCGCAGGCGTGGGAGTCGCTGTTCCGCACGCAGGTGGAGCTGCTGCGCCGGTTCCGGCGCGACGACGTGTGGCACGAGGTCTCGTTCGAGGAGTACGACGTGCTCTACACGCTGGCCTCCAGCCCGCAGCGGTCCGCGCGCATCCGCGACCTGCAGGAGCGCAGCCTGCTCACGCAGCCGAGCCTGTCGCGCCTCGTCGAGCGCCTCGAGGCGGCCGGGCTGGTGCGCCGGGGGCCGGTCGCGGGGGACCGGCGCGGCGTGTCCGTCACGCTGACGGACGAGGGCCTGCGGTTGCAGCGGCTGGTCGGGGGACGGCACGCGCAGGCGATCGACCGCGTGCTGGGGGAGGCCCTGGACGCCGACGAGGTCGCCGCCCTGCGTGCCCTGCTCGACCGGCTGCGGGCCGGGGCGAGGGATATCCGGGCCTAGGACCTTGCGCCCAGGCGCAGGTCACTTTGACCGGTTAGGACTTCTGGCCTAGGGCCTCGCCGGGGCCGCCGCGGGACCTCCGGCCCAGCGCCCCGGAAGGCCCGCGATGCACGATGGCTAGCACGCGCAGCCGCGCGCATCCGCAGGTCCACCGTGCCAGGGGGAGGGTTGATGAGAATTCTGGTCGTCGTGGCCTCCCGCCACGGCTCGACGTGGGAGATCGGTGAGGTCGTGGCCGATGCGCTCGCCTCCCGAGGGCACCTCGTCGACCAACGGGCACCGGAGGACGTGGCGTCGGTCGAGGGGTACGACGCCGTGGTCCTCGGTTCCGCCGTCTACCTCGCGCACTGGATGAGCGCGGCCCGCGACTTCGCCGATCGCTTCGCCGACCAGCTGGCGCACCTGCCCGTCTGGATGTTCTCGTGCGGACTGGCAACCCAGCCGGCCGCCTCGGCCAACTCGCCGCACGAGCTGATGGCCCTGCGCACGCTCATCGGCGCGCGCGGCCACCGCTCGTTCCGGGGCCGGCTGGACCGGTCGCTGCTGACGTTCGCCGAGCGTGCGGCGATCGCCGGGGCCCGCGCCCGCGAGGGTGACCACCGCGACCTCGCCGCGGTGCGTACCTGGGCGCTCGCGGTGGCCGACGACCTGGCCGCCCACCCGCCGGTGCAGCCGGCGAGCCACGCCGCGGCGGTCTGAGCCCGGCGCCGCACGGCGCGCGCAAGTGTTGCAGGAAGAACGCAAGCGATTTGCGTGATCGCGTCCTACGATGGCCCCATGTCGAGGCGGCTGGCTGACGTGGCGCGCAAGGTCGGGGTCTCCGAGGCGACGGTGAGCCGCGTGCTCAACGACAAGCCCGGGGTGTCGGAGCAGACGCGGGCCGCCGTGCTCTCGGCGCTCGACGTGCTCGGCTACGAGCGCCCGACGAAGCTGCGCGGCGAGCGCGCCCGGCTCGTCGGCCTCGTGCTGCCGGAGCTGCAGAACCCGATCTTCCCGGCGTTCGCCGAGGTGGTCGGTGGCGCGCTCGCGCAGCAGGGGTACACGCCGGTGCTGTGCACCCAGACCGCCGGCGGCATCACGGAGTCCGAGTACGTCGACCTGCTGCTGGCGCAGCAGGTGTCCGGCATCGTCTTCGCCGGGGGGAACTACGCGCAGGGCAACGCGTCGCACGAGCACTACACCCGGCTGGACCGGCTCAGACTCCCGGTCGTGCTCATCAACGCCTCGATCGACGAGCTGCCGTTCCCGCGCGTGTCGTGCGACGACGAGGTCGCGGTGGAGCAAGCCCTCACGCACCTGACGTCGCTCGGGCACACCCGCATCGGGCTGCTGCTCGGCCCGCTCGACCACGTCCCCTCCGAGCGCAAGCTCGGCGCGGCGCGCGCGCTCGGCGCGCGGCTCGGGATCGCGGTGCCGGACCGCTGGGTGGCGCGCTCGGCCTACTCGCTGGAGAGCGGCCAGGCCTCCGCCACGCGGCTGCTGCGCGAGGGCGTGACGGCGATCGTGTGCGCGTCGGACCCGCTCGCGCTCGGCGCCATCCGCGCGGCGCGGCGGGCCGGGCTGCGGGTCCCCGACGACGTCTCGATCGTCGGGTACGACGACTCCGCGTTCATGAACTGCACCGAGCCGCCGCTCACCACGGTGCGTCAGCCGATCGACGCCATGGGTCGGGCGGCGATCGACCTGCTGGTCCAGCAGATCGCGGGCTCGGGCACGGCGACCGACGAGCTGCTGTTCGAGCCCGAGCTCGTCGTGCGCGGCTCGACCGCGCCTGCCCCGGCCGAGGCCGCCGCCGCCGGGCGCTGACCAGGGCCCCCGCTTCACCGGCGGACCGCCGACCCCGGGGCCACCCGCCCCCGCGGCACTCCTGCTGTGATCCCGGAGCCCACCGGCGGCCGCCGCGGCGTCGGCCACTGACCCTGCCCGACCGGGCCGTTCCCGTCCGCCGCGCCACCGCGCCCCGCCCGACCGACGTCGGTCACGTTTTGATAACCACTCTGTCGAGTTCTTGCGCATCCTGTGTCGAGAGATTTAGCGTCTCCGTCGTCGACAGCGCGGTCCGCGCTCGTCGGGCGAGCACGAGAGACGGGGCCTTCGTTGGCGCAGGCGCACACCGACCCGCTGTGGTGGCGGGACGCGGTCATCTACCAGGTGTATCCGCGCTCGTTCGCGGACGGGAACGGCGACGGGATCGGCGACCTCGCCGGCCTGCGCGCCCACCTGCCCCACCTGGCGCGCCTGGGCGTGGACGCGCTGTGGGTCACCCCCTGGTACGCCTCGCCGATGGCCGACGGCGGCTACGACGTCGCCGACTACCGCGCGATCGACCCGGAGTTCGGCACGCTCGAGGAAGCCGAGCGGGTCATCGCAGAGGCGCGTGCCCTCGGCCTGCGCACGATCGTCGACATCGTCCCCAACCACGTCTCGTCGCGCCACGCCTGGTTCCGGGCGGCGCTCGCCGCGGCGCCGGGGTCGCCGGAGCGGGCCCGCTTCTGGTTCCACCCGGGTCAGGGACCGCGCGGCGACGGCATCCCGACGCACTGGCGCAGCGACTTCGCCGGCCCCACGTGGACGCGCACCCGCACCGCCGACGGGACGCCGGGGGAGTGGTACCTCCACCTCTTCACGCCCGAGCAGCCGGACCTCAACTGGGGCAACCCGGACGTCGTCGCCGAGCACCTGGACATCCTGCGGTTCTGGTTCGACCGCGGCGCCGCCGGCATCCGGATCGACTCCGCGGCCCTGCTGGTCAAGGACCCCGCGCTGCCGGAGGTGCCGGCGTTCCCCGGCCCGGGCGAGCACCCGCACCTGGACCGGGACGAGCTGCACGACATCTACCGCGGCTGGCGCGCGGTGGCCGACGAGTACGAGGACACACGCGTGCTCGTCGGGGAGGTCTGGCTGGAGGACCGCGAGCGGTTCGCCCGCTACCTGCGGCCGGACGAGATGCACACCGCGTTCAACTTCGACTTCATGGCGCGGGCGTGGGACGCCAAGGCGCTGCGCGACTCGATCGACCAGACGCTCGTGGCGCACGCGCCGGTCGGCGCCCCGCCCACGTGGGTGCTGTCCAACCACGACGTCACGCGGCCCGTGACGCGCTACGGGCGCGAGGACTCGTCGTTCTCGTTCGCGTCCAAGCGGTTCGGCACGCCCACCGACCTGGCGCTCGGCGAGCGCCGCGCGCGGGCCGCCGCGCTGCTCACCGCGGCCCTGCCCGGCTGCTGGTACGTCTACCAGGGCGAGGAGCTAGGCCTGCCGGAGGTCGAGGACCTTCCGCTCGAGGTGCTCCAGGACCCGATGCACTACCGCTCCGGCGGCACGGACCCGGGTCGTGACGGCTGCCGGGTGCCGCTGCCCTGGTCCGGCGCGCGGCCGCCGTTCGGGTTCAGCCCGCCCGGGGCGTCGCGCGCGCCGTGGCTGCCGCAGCCGCGGGACTGGGACCGCCTGACCGTGGCCGCCCAGGAGGCCGACGAGGGCTCGATGCTGCACCTCTACCGGCGGGCGGTGCAGGTGCGCCGGGCCGAGCGGTACCGCGGCAACCTCGGCGACGGGCCGCTCACCTGGGTCGACGCGCGCGCCGACGTGCTGGCGTTCACCCGCGGCGACGTGCTCTGCGTGGTCAATCTCGGCCCGGAGCCCGTCGACCTGCCGCCCCACCACGACGTCCTGCTGCTGAGCGGTCCGCTCGACGCAGGGCGGCTGCCCCGCGACACCGCGGGGTGGCTGCGCACGACCCGCACGAACACCGAGCGGAACCCGGACCCCGGGCCCACCAAGGAGGAGTGACGAGACGATGAGGTCCTCACGTACGACCGCGCTCGGCATGGCCGGCGCACTCGCCGTCGGCCTGCTGGCCGCCTGCTCAGCGACGGGCGGCACGACGAGCCCGACGACCCCCGCCGCCGGGTCGGGCACGCCCGGCGCGCCCGGCCCGGTCACCATCACGGTCGCCGGGTCGCTGCCCGGCGCCTCGCAGGACAACGTCGACCAGCTCAACGCCCGCGTCAAGGAGTTCGAGGCGAAGTACCCCTACATCACGGTCAAGCCGGAGGAGTACCTCTGGACGGCGACGACGTTCACCGCGCAGCTGGCCGGCGGCACGCTGCCGACCGTGTTCGAGATCCCGGTGACGGACGGCAAGACGCTCATCCAGAACCACCAGCTCGCGAACATCGACGCGCAGGTCAAGGCCGACATGCCGTACTACAACGACTTCAACCCGGCCATCGTCGGCAACGCCAAGGGCGCGGACGGCACGTTCTACGCGGTGCCGGCCAAGAACTTCTACGCCAACGCCCTGCACATCAACCGCACGCTCTTCACGCAGGCCGGGCTCGACCCGAACAAGCCGCCGACGACGTGGGACGAGGTCCGCCAGGACGCCAAGATCATCCACGACAAGACCGGCGTCTGGGGCTACGGCCAGATGGCCAACGGCGCCACGGGCGGCTGGCAGCTCGCCGTGGACGCGGCCTCGCGCGGCGGCAGCCTGGAGACCCGGAACGCCGACGGCACGTACAAGGCCAACCTCACCGACCCCGCCGTCAAGGCGTCGCTCCAGTGGCTCGCCGGGCTGGCGCAGGACAACTCGATCGACCCCGACGTGTCGCTCGACTGGGCCGGGGCCAACCAGGCCTTCGCCGCCGGGCAGTTCGCCATGTTCACGTCGGGCTCCGACGTCTACAACGCCATGGTCCAGACCAACGGCATGACGAAGGACTGGGGCTACGGCCTGACCGCCGTCCCGACCGAGAACGGCGGCGGGGCGCTCGGCGGCGGCACGCTGGCCGCGGTCAAGGCCAACGCGACCGACGCGGAGAAGGACGCCGCGGTCAAGTGGATCGACTTCTGGTACCTGTCCAAGCTGCGCGACCAGAGCCAGGCGGTCGCCGACGCCAAGGTGGCGGTCGCGGCCGAGCAGCCGGAGGGCACTCCCGTGCTGCCCATCTTCAGCAAGCAGCTGTACCAGGAGTCCCTCACGTGGATCCAGGACTACATCAACGTCCCGCTGGACAACATGAAGGGCTACACGGACGTCATGTTCTCCCAGCCGGTCGTGGGTGAGCCGAGCATGGCGACGCAGCCCATCTACACGCTGCTCTCGCCGGTGGTCCAGGCGGTGCTGACGGACAAGAACGCGAACATCGACACGCTGCTGGGCGACGCGAACACGCAGGCCCAGCAGGCCATCAACCAGGCCGCGACCGCGTCGCCGACACCCGGCGCCTGACGTCGCCGGTGGTCCCGGCCGGGCGGGCCCGTCCCGCCCGGCCGGGGCTCTCCCGTCCCGCTGTCCCCAGACCCGAGGAGGGCCCCCCATGGTCACCCGCGACGTCGTGGCGGTCCGGCCCCCCGGCCGGCGCACGGTCCACGTCTCCGCCACCACGACGACGCGCCGGCGCCACACCCCGGTGACGTGGGTGCGCCGCGGCGGACTGTCCGGCCTGGTCTTCGCGCTGCCCGCGCTGTTCGTCTTCGGCTGGTTCTCGTGGCTGCCCATCGTCAAGGCCGTCGTCATGAGCGTCCAGAAGACCAACCTCATCGTCACCAGCTGGGCCGGGCTGTCGAACTTCCAGCACGTGCTGGCCGATCCCGTGCTCCCGATCGCGATCCGCAACACGCTGTGGTTCGCGCTCCTGGCGCTCGTCTTCGGCTTCCCCGTGCCGCTCGTCGCCGCCGTGCTCATGAACGAGGTGCGGCGCATGAAGGGCCTGTACTCCGTGCTGGCCTACCTACCGGTGGTCATCCCGCCGGTCGTCGCCGTGCTGCTGTGGAAGTTCTTCTACACCCCGGGACCGGCCGGGGTGTTCAACAAGCTGCTCGGCTACGTCCACCTCGGCCCGGTGCTGTGGCTGCAGGACCGCGCGATCGTCATGCCGGCCCTCGTGCTCGAGGCGACCTGGGCCGCCGCGGGCGGGACCGTCATCATCTACCTCGCCGCGCTGACGAGCGTGCCGGCCGAGCTCTACGACGCCGCCGAGGTGGACGGCGCCTCGGTGTGGGGCAAGATCTGGCACGTCACCATGCCGCACCTGCGCGGCGTCCTCTTCGTGACGTTCATCCTGCAGATCCTCGCCACCGCCCAGGTGTTCAACGAGCCCTACCTGTTCACCGGCGGCGGGCCCAACAACGCGACGCTCACCGTGCTGCTGCTCATCTACCAGTACGCGTTCGGCACGAGCCTGGGCGGCAAGTACGGCGAGGCGACCGCGCTGTCGGTGATGCTCGCCGTGGTGCTCGCGCTGCTGTCGGTCCTCTACTTCCGCCTCACCCGCCGCTGGAGCACCTCGTGACCTCGACCTCGTCGACGACCCGTCCCGCCGTGCCCGTCGCGCGGCCCGCCCGCGCGAGGCGGGCGGCCGAGGACGCACCCGCCCGCTCGGCCATCTCCGAGATCGAGTGGCGCCGGGCGCGCGTGCGACGGCCGTGGCGCGTCATGCACGCCGTCATGCTCGTCGTGCTCGTCGTCGCGAGCATCGGCCCGCTCGTGCTGCTGCTGAAGTTCGCGGTGACGCCCTCCCAGGACATCCTCCGCACGCCGCTGGCGGTTTTCCCGCACGGCGTGAAGTGGTCGAACGTCACCGAGGCGTGGACCCGCGTGCACATCAGCCGGTACTTCCTCAACTCGCTCATCGCCGCCGCCGGCTGCTGGGTGAGCCAGGTGCTCGTGGCGACGAGCGCCGGGTACGTGCTCTCGGTGCTGCGGCCGCGCTGGGGCAAGGTGCTCAACGGGGCCATCCTCGCGACGCTGTTCGTCCCGGCGGTGGTCCTCCTCGTGCCGCTCTACCTCGTGGTGCTGCACCCACCACTCATCGGGCACTCGATGGTCAACACCTTCTGGGGCGTGTGGCTGCCGGCCGGCGCCAGCGCCTTCAACGTCGTGCTCATGACGCGGTTCTTCGACAACCTGCCGCGCGAGGTGTTCGAGGCCGCGCGCGTCGACGGCGCGGGACCGTTCCGCGTGTTCTGGTCGCTCGTGCTGCCCATGAGCCGGCCCATCCTCGGCGTGGTCTCCGTGTTCGCGGTCATCGCGTCCTGGAAGGACTTCCTGTGGCCCATGCTCGTGCTGCGCGACCAGAACCTGCAGCCGCTCGCGGTGCGGCTCCCGGCGCTGCAGGCGTCCACGGACCTCGGGGTGCTCATGGCGGCCATGGCGATCGCCGCGCTCCTGCCGGTGGTCCTCTTCCTCCTCTTCCAGCGGATGTTCCTCCACGGCGCCGGGATGGGCGGCGCGGTCAAGGGGTAGGGCAGCGTTCGCGCGCCGGGGCGCGCGGCGCAAGGATCGGGGCATGACCGATCCCACCGGAACCTGGCGTCTCGTGCTTCTCGGCGGCCGCGCCCCGGCGGCCGACACGCACGGCCCGGTCACGCTGACGTTCGACGGCGACGGGATGCTCTACGGCATGGCGGGCGTCAACCGCGTGCGTGCCACGTGGGCCGCCGACGAGGACGACCAGCTGACCGTCGGACCGCTCGTCTCGACGATGATGGCCGGCCCGGAGGACGCGATGGCGACCGAACGGGCTCTGCTGACGCTGCTGTCGGTGCCGCTGGCGGCGACGGTCGACGACGGCGGCCTGCGCCTCGTGGCGCAGGACGGCACCGAGGCGGTGCTCGTCCCCGACGCCCCGGCCGTGGTCGTCTAGCTTTCGCGCCGTGAGTCAAGGGGCTCAGCGGGCAGGGGTGGTCGTCCGGGCTGTTGGCCCGGTTGGTGACGCGGCGGGGGGTGGTTCGTCGGGAGTGCTGGGTCGCCCCGGGGGTTCGGCAG
>JAJYTJ010000320.1 GCA_021793115.1 Actinomycetes bacterium
GGGTCCCAGTTGCGGATCCCCTCGGTGTAGTGCCACATGCGGTCCTTGTGGATCCAGCGGCCGCCCGCGCGCTCGGCGGCGAGCATGCCCGTGCCGTCCACGCTCGCGGGCACTCCGTGCACGAAATCCTCGGGCATGGTGCCGAGCTCGACGGGCCACAGGGAACGCACCAGCTCCGCGTTCCCGCCGATGCCACCGGTCGCGACAAGCACCGCGGCGGCCCGTTCCTCGAAGTCGCCGGTGACCTCGCGAGTCGACTACTCACCCCGCGCCGTCCCGTCGGCCGCAAGGACGCTCCCCCGCGCGCCGACGACGCGGCCCTCCTCGACCAGCAGCTCCTCGACCGCGTGGCGGGTGCGCAACGTGATCCGGCCGCTCTCGCGGTGACCGCTCAGAGAGCGCAGGAACGGTTCGACGATCCCGGGGCCGGTGCCCCAGGTGATGTGGAAGCGGGGCACGGAGTTGCCATGCCCCTCGGCGCGGCCGTCACCCCGCTCGGCCCAGCCGACCACGGGGAAGAGCTTCACACCGATCGAGCGCAGCCACTCCCGCTTCTCCCCCGCCGCGAACTGGAGATACGCCTCCGCCCAGCGGCGCGGCCAGGTGTCGTCGGCCCCCTCGAACCCCGCGGAGCCGAACCAGTCCTGGCGGGCGAGCGCGACGCTGTCGCGGACGCCGAGGCGGCGCTGCTCGGGGGTGTCCACGAGGAACAGCCCGCCGAAGCTCCACCAGGCCTGGCCGCCGAGGCCCTGCTCCCCTTCGCGTTCGAGCAGCAGGACGCGCCGGCCGGCGTCGGCGAGCGTAGTGGCGGCGACGAGGCCGGCGAGGCCCGCGCCCACCACGATCACGTCGTGCTCGCCGCCTCGCCCCGCCATGTCAGCGCACCCGGATCCGCTGGACGCGCTCGAGCGGGTCGGTCTCGTTGCGCCCGGACATGCTGCGGTTCCGCAGGCGGGTGCGGCGGCCCACCTTCTGGTCTCCCTGGCGCAGGTTCCCGACGGCGACCTGCGTCTCCCGCTCGTAACGGTGGCGCTTGTCGGTGTTGCGGTAGTAGCGGTAGATGACGCCGTAGACCGCGGCGAACACTGCAGGGCCCACCACGAAGGGCAGCGCGATGAGGCCGCCGCCGCTGTCGCCGTCGGCGAGCAGCATCGGGGTGGTCGGCGAGGCCATCACCTCAGCGAGCAGCGGGAGCACAGGCACCTCCGGGGACAGGGGACGACGGGACGGTCATGAGCGGCCGCCTCACATGAACAGCCCGAAGAAGGCGACGATACCGGAGAGCACCGTCGCGACGCCGCTGGTCGCGCACGCGACCGCGAAGATCTTCGGATGGGAGACCGGCACGGAGCCCATCGTCGCGCCCGTGCGGGCGTTGACGGCGATGTAGTGCTGCATGCTGCCCTCGTCCTTGGCGGACTGGGCGTAGCTGTACAGCCACACCGGCACGTACACGGACACCCAGCGGGTGCCGCGCACGACCACGCCCTCCTGCTCCCAGCGCACGCCGCGGTCATAACCGGCGACGGTGGGCGTCGCCTTCGCACGGGCGATCGCGAGGAAGCGGTCCTCGACCTCATCGTCGACGTCGCGGATGTTCAGGTCGCGGCGCTCGGCGGTGAAGTTCTTGAGGTAGTTCGGGTTGTAGATGACAGCGTTCTCGGTGTCGTACGGCTGGACGGCATCGAGGATGTTGTTCGTCGCGGTCTCGTTCTGCGTCGCGTCGAAGCGCTGGGCGGACTCGACCGTGAGGTCGTCCACGAGCAGGTCGAAGGCGCGCTTCACGGCGTGGACGTCCGCGTCGTAGTAGGTGACGTTGCGGGCGTTGTCGCCGCTGCCCTCGCGCACCGTGTACTTGCGCGTGGTGACCTCGCCGCGGCCGTGCAGCTCGGCGTGCAGGTTGCCGTCCACGACGAGATACGGGATGTACACGCCCATGACGTTGTCCGGCACGAACTCGGCCTTGAAGCGGCTGTCGGCGAAGGTGCGCCGCTTGGCGACGAACTGCTCGATCCGCGCGATCGCCTCCTCGCGCGTGAGCTGGAAGGGCAGCACCGCATCGGGCACCGAGCCGCCCGCGACCTGCGAGTTGATCGAGAGGGTCTGGCGGCACCAGTGGCAGCGCGCCTGGGTCTCCTGCTGGGCGTTGAGGACGACCTCCGCGCCGCAGCCCTGGCACTTCAGGGTCACGATCGCGGGCTCGTCGCGCACATCGGAGGTGCCGGACGCCATCGTGTGCCCGCGCAGCTCGGCGATCGAGCTGTCCAGGCCGAAGGTCTGCTCGGCGTTGGGCTCGTTCCAGGTGTGGCGGCAGTAGGCGCACATGAGCGCCTTCGCCTCGAGGGAGTAGGAGCTCTCGGCGCTCCCGCAGCGAGGGCACTTGTTCAGGCCGTCCTCACGGCCGGAGCTCGTGTCGATGATCCGGTTCGTGGGCTCCGACGGTCGCCGCTCGGGCGGCGTCTGCTGCGGAGGCTGCTGCTGCGGTGGGGGCGGCTGCCGCCGTGGGTCCGGCTGGGCCCACGGCGGCGGCTGAGGTGGCTGGGACATCGTGCTGTACGGCCCCGGTCAGAGACCGAGCGCGGCCTTCTTCGCCGCCTCGTAGTCCGCCTCGGTGATCAGGCCCTGGTCCAGCATCTGC
>JAJYTJ010000321.1 GCA_021793115.1 Actinomycetes bacterium
TGCTCGCCCCCATCAGGCTGCGCGGCCTGGAGCTGGCGAACCGCGTCGTCTTCCCTGCCATGGCGACGGGCTTCGTCGCGCCCGGCGGCTACGTCACCGACCGGCTGATCGCGTACCACGTGGCGCGCGTCACGGGTGGTTCTGGCCTCAACGTCACCGAGGCCACGTCGGTGCACGCGCCCTCGGCGCCGGGGTGCTTCCTCAACATCTCGTCGGACGACTTCGTCCCCGGGCTCCGCCGGT
This sequence comes from Actinomycetes bacterium, assembly GCA_021793115.1. The sequence continues at coordinate 244 of JAJYTJ010000321.1, forward strand.
TCACCACCGCGATCCACGACGCGGGCGGCCGGACCGCCGTGCAGCTGTGGCAGGGCGGCGTGGCCGCCTGGGGGTTCGACCCGGCTCACCTCGAGCTGATCTCACCGAACGGCCTGGTGACGCCGGCCGGCACGATCCCGGGCTCGACGCCCGAGAAGGTCGCCGAGGTCGTCGCGGCCTGGGGTGCCGCGGCCGCCCGCGCCGTCGAGGCCGGCTTCGACGCCATCGAGGTCCACTGCGCGCACACCTACTCGCCGCACGCGTTCCTCTCGCCCGCGCTCAACCAGCGCACGGACGAGTACGGCGGCAGCGCGGCGAACCGGGCGCGCTACCCGCTGGCCGCGATCCGGGCCGTGCGGGCGGCGATGCCCGACGACATGCCGTTGCTGATGCGGATCGACGCGCAGGACGACGAGCTCCCCGGCGGCCTGACCGTCGACGACGTCGTCGAGTTCTCGCTGCTCGCCCGCCAGGCCGGCGTCGACGCGCTGGACGTCTCGCGCGGCAACGTCCTCACCTCGGCGGTCCGCTACGAGGTGCCGCCGATCGACGTGCCGCGCGGCTTCAACGTCGCCAACGCCGCGGCGATCCGGCGCGGGACCGGGATGGTCACCATCGCGGTGGGGCGCATCAACGACCCGGACCAGGCGGAGGAGATCCTCGCGTCCGGCAAGGCGGACATGGTCGTCGTCGGGCGTGGCCAGATCGCCGACCCGCAGTTCGTCGCGAAGGCGGCCGCCGGCCGCGCGCGGGACATCGTCCGGTGCGTCGCCTGCGACCAGGGCTGCTACGACCGGATCGTCGCCTCGTTCGGGCCGATCACCTGCCTGCGCAACCCGCTCGTCGGGCGGGAGGCCGAGGGCGCGCCCGCGTGCACGTCGCGGCCGCTGCGGGTGCTCGTCGCGGGCGGCGGCGTGGCGGGCATGGAGGCCGCGCTCGTGCTCGCGGAGCGCGGTCACAAGCCGGTGCTCGTCGAGGCGTCCGACCACCTCGGCGGCCAGTTCCAGGTCGCCGGCCAGGCGCCCCGCAAGCACGAGATCGCCCCCGAGGTCGTCATCGACGCCACCGGCGCGCGGCCGATCCACCCCGCGATCCCCGGCGCGGACCGCGAGAACGTCACCGACGCGGTGGCCGTCCTGACCGGCGCGTACCAGGTGCACGGCGCCACGGCGGTGCTCGGCGGCGGGCTCGTCGGGCTCGAGGTCGCGGAGTACCTCGCGCAGCGCGACGTGCCGGTCACGGTCGTCGAGATGCTCGACGAGGTCGGCGGCGACCTGGGCGACCTGCGGAAGGTCTGCGTCCTGGAGGCGCTCGCCGCCGAGGGCGTCGAGCAGCTGACCGGGAGCACCGTGACCGCGGTCAAGCGCGGATCCGTCGTCGTCGAGCGGGGCGGCGTGGTGCGCGAGGTGCCGTGCGACACCGTGGTGCTGGCGCTCGGCTCGCGGCCCGACGACCACACGCCGCTCGCCCGGCACTGCGCCGCCCGTGGCGTCGCCTACCACGTGGTCGGCGACGCCGTCCGCGCCCGTCGCGCGCTCGACGCCATCGCCGAGGCCAACGCGCTGGCCCGGGTGCTGTAGCGGGCGCCGCCACGGGTGGCCGGTGCGGCGGGCCGCCGGCGCGCAGCCTCGGTCGCGGCACGGCGGCCGCGACCTCCGGCCGCATCCGTCACGCGTCTGCCGGGATGTCTCCGTAGGCTGCGGGCATGACGGTGTTCCTGCACGTCCTGCTGTTCCTCCACCTCATCGGCTGGGCGATCGTCCTGGGCGCCGCCCTCGTCGGGCTCAAGAGCGGGTCGCTCTACGCCGGGGCGTTCCACGGCGTGCTCACCGCCCTGGTGACCGGGCTGCTCATGGTGCTCGTGCTGTACGTCTGGCTGCCGTCGGAGACCAAGCCCTCGCCGGCGTGGGTTGCCACGAAGGCCATCATCGCGCTGGTGGTCACCGGGCTGGTCTGGCTGGCGCACGCGAAGCCGGCGCGGGTCAACAAGCCGCTGCTCGGCGCGATCGCGGCGCTGACGGTGCTCAACGTCGGGGTCGCCACGATCTGGCACTGACCGCCGGCCGGTCCCGGGGCCGGGTGCGGGCCGTGTCCCCGCGCTCGCCTACCCTGAAGGGGCCATGACGTCGCTGTTCGAGCACCTGCCTGCCACCCACGCGCCGCAGCCCGGGGACCCGTCCGGGTTGCCGCTCGTCGTCCCCCCGCGCGACGACGAGCCCGACCAGGCGCCGTCCCGGTACGGGGATCCCGACGCGCTGATCCGCGGCCTCAACCCGCAGCAGCGCGAGGCGGTGCTGCACGAGGGCGGGCCGCTGCTCATCGTCGCCGGGGCGGGGTCGGGCAAGACGAGGGTGCTCACGCACCGCATCGCCCACCTGCTGGCGACC
>JAJYTJ010000322.1 GCA_021793115.1 Actinomycetes bacterium
GCCGCTCCCGGCGGCTGCGGAGGAATTCGCCCAATTCACTTCGCGTCTTCACCACGCCTCCCAGCATGGCGTCCGCCGTCCGGATGCGCCTGCCCCTGTGCGGTGTACCCAGCCACGCGTCAGCGGCGGACCTGATAGCGCACGTGGAGGACCCGGTTGCCCTGGATCGCCTCGTCAGGATCCTCCAACAGGTGCTGCGCGTCGGCCGAGCCGAAGTAGCGCTTGCCGGACCCGAACACCACGGGTACGACGTCCATGCGCACCTCGTCGACCAAGCCCGCGGCAAACACCTGGCCACCGACGTCACCAGCGGCGACCTCGACGACGCGGTCACCGGCGAGCTCCTGCGCCTTGGCCACGGCCGCCTCGACGCCGTCGCCGAAGTGAAACGGCGCCTCGGGATGCCAGCCCTCGGGCCTGCCCCGGTGGGTCACGACGACCACGTGGTCGACCCCGCCCGGAGGTGTCCCGTCCCAGCCGTCGGTCAAATCGAAGACGTGGCGGCCGACGACGGTCGCCCCGATCTGGTCCCAGTACGACCGGGTGTAGTCGTAGGACACCTGCGACACCTTCAACGCGCCGCTCTCGTCCAACGGCACGTCGCCGCTGGTCAACCAGTCGAACAGTGGTCCGGGTTGATCGTTGTCGTCGGCGACGAAGCCGTCCACCGACACCGAGCTGTACATGATTACTTTGCCCATCGGGTGCTCCTCAGTATCGAGATTCCCCCATCGCGGCGGGTCATGAGCCGTTGTTCTGGTGAGAAATCAATCGGCCGGCAGCGGCCAGCTGTCCAGCACATGGCCGGGATGCTCGCGATGGAACTGCCGCCGGACTTCGACGTACCGGGTCGGCGTGAGCTCGGTGAACGCCGGAACTCGTGGGCGAAGTGGGCTTGGTCGAAGTCGCCGGCGCCGGCGGCGAGATCGGCCCAGTCGACGGATTCGGCGGGGTTGATCGAGAACACCGTGGCGGCGAAGCGGCAGGTGCGGGCCAGCCGCTTCGGAGTGACGCCGATGAGCGACTTGAACCGCTGGGCCAGATGGGTACTGCTGACACCGGCCGTCTCGCTCAGGTCGCCGATCGCCACCGCCCCGCTGGTCGCAGCGATGACGCTGCTCGTGTGGCGGACCAGTCCCAGCCCGGCGGTCTCGCGCAGCCGTCGCGTCAGCTCCTCCTCGAGCAGCGTCAGCATCTCGTGCGGCCCGACCGCGGTGGCCAGCCGGTCTCGCAGCTCAGCAACGGCCGGCCGGCCCCACGTCTGCTCCACCGTCACTGGACAGTCACGCAGTTCGGCCGCGGGCATCGGCAGGAACGGAGCCAGCCCCCACGGCTTGAAGTGCACACCGACGGACCGGGAGCAGCACCGACGGCGCCGGCGGCAGCGTCAGCCCGGCGTACGGCGACGTGCCCTCCAGGTAATAGAGGTCGTCGATCAACCCGTCCAACGGCGGTCGCGGCACCCTGGACACGTACTCCACACCCGCCAGTATTGCCGATGCCCGAGCCCGCAACTCTTTGACAGACTGGCCGTATGACCTCGCAGACAGCCTTGCCCGTCGCCGAAGCGCAGCGCCTGTTCGACGCTGAACCCGGATGGCTGAACACCGCGAGCTATGGACTCCCGCCCAAGCCGGCCTGGGAGTCGCTCCAGGCCGCCCTCGAGGATTGGCGGCGGGGGAGGACGTCGTGGGAGCCGTGGGACGACTCGACCCAGCAGGCCCGGGCCTCCTTCGCCCGTCTGGTCGGCGCCGAGGTGTCCGACATCGCCGTCGGAGCCAACGTGTCGCAGCAGGTTGGGCTCATCGCGGCGGCGCTGCCCGACGGGGCACGCGTTCTGGCACCGGAGGTCGAGTTCGGATCGAACCTGTTCCCTTACCAGATGCACGAGTCTCGCGGGGTCGTCGTGGAGACGGTGCCCCTGTCCGAACTCGAGGACCGCGTCGACGAGGATGTGGACTTGGTGGCGATCAGCGTGGTGCAGTCCGCCACCGGCGAGGTGAGCGACCTGGCCAGGCTGGCAGCGAAGGCGCGCTCCGCCGGTGCGCTGGTGGTCGCCGACGCTACGCAGGCCGTCGGGTGGCTACCCGTCGACGTCCGGCACGTCGACGCGCTCGTGTGCGGCAGCTACAAGTGGTTGTGCGCGCCACGCGGAACCGCGTTCTGCTACGTCGATCCGCAGCTGCGTGAGCGCGTGCGACCCCTGGCGGCCGGGTGGTACGCCGGCGATGACGTGCACGCCAACTACTACGGGCCGCGTCTCGATCTCGCGCCTGACGCCCGTCAGTTCGACCTGTCCCCGGCATGGCATTGCTGGGTGGGCGCGGCGCCGGCGCTGGAGCTGATCGAGCAGGTGGGGGTCGAGCAAATCGGCGTACACAACGTGCGGCTGGCCAACCGGTTCCGGCGCGGGCTCGGACTGCCGGAGTCCAACAGCGCCATCGTGTCCGCCGACGTCCCGGACGCGGACCGCAAACTCGCTGCGGCGGGGATCCGCGCGGCTACCCGGGCCGGCTCGACGCGAGTCTCGTTCCATCTCTACTCCACCGAGGCCGACGTCGACGCGGCCGTGGCGGCGCTGTCAGGCGGCTGACTCGCTGATCGACTTCCGGCTGGCGAGC
>JAJYTJ010000093.1 GCA_021793115.1 Actinomycetes bacterium
TCCGTCGCCCGACCAGCGGTTTCGCCCTAGCGACGTGACACGGGCGCGCCAAGACCCCGAGGCCCGCCGGACCGACGACGGCCTCACCAGCCCGCGATCAAGCCTCGCGACGCCCCGAGGCCGCCGCGCCGGCGCGCCGCGCCAGCCACGCGACCATCGCCACGATCGCGACCGCGAACGCCAGACTCATCGGCGCGTCGCCGATGCCCAGGCCGCCGACGCTCGTCGGCTTGCCCGTCCAGTCCGCCACCGAGGCACCCAGCGGCCGCGTCAGCACGTAGGCGGTCCAGAAGCTCGCCACCGGGCCCCAGTGCCACCACCGGTAACCCGCCGCCGGCACCAGGATCGCGAGCGCGAAGAGGACAACGGACCCGCCGTAGCCGAGGTGCCAGGTGATCGCCGAGAGGTCGCCGACCGCCGTGCCCGTGGCGAAGGTCGCACCGACGGCGGCCCAGTAGAACAGCTCCCGACGCCAGGTGGTCACGCCGTGCACCGAGAGCGTGCCCTCCACGCGCCGCCAGGCCCAGAAGACGAGCGCGAGGACGAGCGCGTAGCCGATGCTCGAGTACAGGTACGGCACGTGGAGCACCACGTGCACCACGTCCGCCGCCATGGTGCCGAAGATGCCGACCATGACCACCGCGAACCAGTAGGCCCACGGCCGGTAGCGGCCCTGCCGCAGCTGGACGGCGAGCGCGACGACGAAGACGGCGAACGTGCCGAGCACCGCGAGCACCGGGTTGACGGCGTGCACGAGGTAGTCGGACGTCGACTCACCCAGGGCGGTCGACAACCCCTTGACGATCCAGAAGGTCGCGGTCACCGCCGCGACCCGGACGGTGGTCGACGACGTGGCGGGCATCAGGCGCAGGCTCGACGGCACCCGCGCATGGTCCGCCGTCAGGCTGGACGGGACCTGTGAGAACCAGGCGGGGCCGGGCCCGCCGGAGGCGGACTCGTCGTCATGCGCGAAAGAGGGTGTGCATTGTCGGTGGGGGAACCTAGCCTGCTGGGTACTCGTTCCGGCCCCGGCCTCGCACCGGTCGTGCCGCCCACCCACAACACCACACCCCAGCCCACCCGGGAGACCTTCGTGCTGCGACGACTGCTCTGGCGCTACCTGCGCCCGTACCGATGGCTGCTGGTCGGGGTGATCGCGTTCCAGTTCGCCTCGGCCATGGCGATGCTCTACCTGCCCAGCCTCAACGCCGACATCATCGACAAGGGCGTGTCCCGCGGCGACACCGGATACATCTGGCGCACGGGCGGCCTCATGCTGGCCGTCTCGCTCGGCCAGATCGTCGCCGCGATCGTCGCCACCTACCTCGCGGCCCGCTCGTCGATGCAGGCCGGTCGCGACATCCGCGACGACGTCTACGACCGGGTCAGCGGCTTCTCCGAGCGGGAGGTGTCCCAGTTCGGCGCCGGCTCGCTCATCACGCGCAACACCAACGACGTCCAGCAGGTGCAGATGCTGGCGATGATGGGCTCGACGATGCTGGTCAGCGCGCCGCTGCTGGCCATCGGCGGCATCATCATGGCGCTGCGGCAGGACGTGAACCTGTCCTGGCTCATCGGCGTGTCCGTGCCGGCCCTGCTCATCATCGCCGGCCTGCTCATCAGCCGCATGGTGCCGCTGTTCCGGTCCTACCAGCTGAAGCTGGACGCGGTGAACCGCGTCATGCGCGAGCAGCTCACCGGCGTCCGCGTCGTCCGCGCATTCGTCCGCGAGGCCATCGAGGCGGAGCGCTTCCGCGCCGCCAACACGGACATCATGGTCGTCGGGCGCAAGGTGGGATCGCTCTTCGTCGCGCTCTTCCCGCTGGTCATGCTCGTGCTCAACGTCACGATCATCGGCGTCATCTGGTACGGCGGCATCGAGATCGACAAGGGCGGCGTGCAGATCGGCACGCTGCTCGCCTTCATGCAGTACGTCGGCCAGATCCTCTTCGGCGTGCTCATGGCCTCCTTCATGACCGTGATGATCCCGAGGGCGGCCGTCTCCGCGGAGCGCATCTCCGAGGTGCTGGCCAGCACGTCCACGCTCGTCGAGGCCGCGCACCCGGTGGCCGCGCAGCCGCGCCCGGGCGAGATCGTCTTCGACGAGGTGACGTTCGCCTACCCGGAGGCCGAGCACCCGGTGCTGGACGGCATCAGCTTCACGGTCGAGCCCGGGCAGACCATCGCGCTCATCGGCTCCACCGGCGCCGGCAAGACGACGCTCGTCTCGCTCGTCCCGCGGCTGTTCGACACCACCGGCGGCACGGTCCGGGTCGGCGGGGTCGACGTGCGCGAGCTCGCGATGGAGACGCTGTGGTCGGGCATCGGCCTGGTGCCGCAGCGCCCGTTCCTCTTTGCGGGCACCGTGGCCTCGAACCTGCGGCTGGGGCGCGAGGACGCCGACGACGGCGAGCTCTGGGAGGCGCTGGCGATCGCCCAGGCCTCCGACTTCGTCTCGCAGATGGAGGGCGGGCTCGACGCCCGCATCGCGCAGGGCGGCACCAACGTCTCCGGCGGGCAGCGGCAGCGGCTGGCCATCGCGCGCGCGGTGCTGCGCCGGCCGCCGGTGCTGATCTTCGACGACTCCTTCTCCGCCCTCGACCTGGCGACCGACGCCCGGCTGCGGCAGGCGCTGTGGCGCGAGCTGCCGGAGGTGACCAAGGTCGTCGTCGCGCAGCGCGTCTCGACCGTCACCGACGCCGACGCGATCCTCGTGCTGGAGGACGGCCGCATCGCCGGCCTCGGCACGCATGCCGAGCTGCTGGCGACGAACCAGACCTACCGCGAGATCGCGGAGTCCCAGCTCTCGGTGGAGGCCGGCTCATGAGCGACGAGACGCTGGCCGAGGACGAGAAGCTCGAAGCCGAGCTCGGGGAGCAGGCGCGCATCGCGTCGGACACCTGGGGGAGCGTCGCGCCCGGGAAGGCCGACAACTTCAAGAAGTCCTTCGGCCGCATGCTCGGGCTGCTCAGCCCGTACACGCTGGCCCTCGTCGTGGTGACGATCATGGGCACCGCCGGTGTGGTGCTCACGGTCATCGCGCCCAAGGTGCTGGGCAAGGCGACCGACGTGGTGTTCGCGGGGTTCGTGTCGCGCCTGCCGGTGTGGCACGGCGTCACCTCGCAGGCCCAGGCCGTCGCCGGGCTGCGCGCGGCCGGTCAGAACCAGCTGGCCGACCTCGTGGCCGCCCTCGACCACTTCGTCCCGGGCGGGGGCATCGACTTCAACCGGCTCGGCCGGCTGCTGATGATCGTCCTCGGCCTGTACGTGGCCGGCGCGCTGCTCACCTGGGCGCAGGGCTTCATCATCAACATCGTCATGGTCAAGGCCATGTGGCGGCTGCGCGAGCAGGTCGAGGCCAAGATCAACCGGCTGCCGCTGGCGTACTTCGACCGGGTGCAGCGCGGCGAGCTCATCTCCCGCGTCACCAACGACATCGACAACATCACGCAGACCATGCAGCAATCGCTCTCGGGGGCGCTCACCGCGATCCTCACCGTGATCGGCGTGCTGGTGATGATGTTCTCGATCTCCTGGAAGCTCGCGCTCGTGGCGCTCGTCTCGCTGCCGCTCATGGGCGTGATCTTCGGGATCATCGGCCCCAAGTCGCAGAAGGCGTTCGGCATCCAGTGGCGCAAGGTCGGCCGCCTCAACGCGCGCGTCGAGGAGTCCTTCTCCGGTCACGCGCTCGTCAAGGTGTTCGGGCGGCGGCGCGAGTTCCACTCCCGGTTCCGCGCCGACAACGAGGACCTGTACCAGGCGTCGTTCCGGGCGCAGTTCCTGTCGGGGATCATCTGGCCGGGCATGTCCTTCGTCGGCAACCTCACCTACGTGGGCATCGCCGTGCTCGGCGGGCTCATGGTGGCCAACGGGACCATGCGCCTGGGCAGCGTGCAGGCCTTCATCCAGTACGCGCAGATGTTCTCCCAGCCGCTGTCACAGCTGGGCGGCATGGCCGCCGTGGTGCAGTCCGGGACGGCGTCCGCCGAGCGGGTGTTCCAGCTGCTCGACGAGGACGAGCAGAGCCCGGACCCCACGGACGCCCCCGCCCCCGCCGAGGGTGACGGCACCATCGAGTTCGATCACGTCGCGTTCTCGTACAGCCCGGACAAGCCGCTCATCAGCGACCTGTCGTTCATGGTGCGCCCCGGCGAGACCGTCGCGATCGTCGGGCCCACGGGCGCCGGCAAGACGACCCTCGTCAACCTCCTCATGCGGTTCTACGAGCTCGACGGTGGCCGGATCCTCGTCGACGGCCAGGACATCGCCACGCTGAGCAGGCACGACGCCCGGGCCCGCACCGGCATGGTGCTGCAGGACACGTGGCTGTTCGCCGGCACCATCCGGGAGAACATCCGCTACGGGCGCCAGTCCGCCACGGACGAGGAGGTGCTCGAGGCCGCCCGTGCCACGTACGTCGACCGGTTCGTGCACTCGCTGCCCCACGGCTACGACACCGTGCTCGAGGAGGACGCCGCGAACCTGTCCGCGGGCGAGCGGCAGCTCGTCACCATCGCGCGGGCGTTCGTGGCGCAGCCCTCGGTGCTCATCCTCGACGAGGCCACCTCGTCGGTGGACACCCGCACCGAGCGGCTGCTCCAGCACGCCATGGCGTCGCTGCGACGGGGCCGCACGTCGTTCGTCATCGCGCACCGCCTCTCCACCATCCGCGACGCGGACCTCATCCTCGTCATGGAGCACGGCGCGATCGTCGAGCAGGGCACGCACGACGGGCTCATCGCGGCCCGCGGCGCGTACCACCGGCTCTACCAGTCCCAGTTCGCCGGGGCCCTGGTGGACGAGGATGCCTGACGCCGGCCGAGGCGGTGCGGTGGCGCGGGAGCGTCCGGGCCGCCGGACCGCCGTGCAGCCTCAGGCGTCGAGCAGGGCGAGCACCGGCGCCAGCGCCTCGATCGAGTCGGCGGTGATGGGGTCCAGCACCAGCTGGACCTCGGTGATGCCCGCATCGGCGTAGGCACGCAGCTCCGCGGCGATCTCCTCCGGAGCGCCCGCGAGCGGCGGGACCTGCTGCGACGGGTCGGTGTCGCCCATCGTGCGTCCCGTGCCCCCCGGCAGCTGCACCAGCACCGCCACCGTGCGCACGATCTCGTCGGGCGCCCGCCCCGCGGTCACGAGCGCGGCGTCCAGCGACGCCCCAGCCGCCACCGCACCCGCCGGCGAGTTCCTCGTGTCCGCGTACCAGGCGTTCCACGCGTCGACGTGTGGCACGGTCGCCGCCAGCATGCGCGGCCCGATGGACCCGACCATGAGCGGTGGGCCGCCCGGCGTCGGGCCGCGGGGCACCAGCTCCGCGTCGCGTGCCGTGTAGTACTGCCCCGCGAGGTCCACCGACCCGTCGCGCAGCAGCGACCGGACGATGGTGAACGCCTCCTCGAACCGCGCGATGCGGTGGTCGAACGGCAGGCCGAGCGCGGCGAACTCGACCGGGTTCCACCCCGCGCCGAGGGCGAGCACGAACCGTCCGCCGCTCACCTCGTCGAGCGTCGAGGCCTGCTTGGCCAGGAGGAACGGGCTCCGGAACGCGGTCGCGGCGACGAGCGGCCCGAGCGTGACGCGCGACGTGGCGCCGGCGAGCGCGGCCAGCAGCGTCCACGCCTCCCACGGCCCGCGCGACGAGCCGTCGGCGAACCGGTACAGCAGGTGGTCGCCCACCCACAGGGAGTCGAGGCCCACGTCCTCGGCCCGGCGGGCCATGTCGAGCAGGTCGCCCCAGCGGACCTCGCGCTCGACCTCCGGCAGCTGAACGCCCACGCGAAGCGGACGGCACGGGTCGGCGGTCGAACGGCGGGGGTAGCGGGGGGCGTCGGCCACGTCCCGAACCTAGCGGGTGGGGCGGTGCGCGCCCGGGGCCGGGCGGCCGCTGGCCCCGCCGGACGTGTGGGTGGTCGCCCGTAGCGTGGCCCCCCGGTCGCGGCCCGCGGGGGGCCGCGAGGCGACACGGGAGCATCGCCATGGACGTGCGCGTGCAAGAGGTGGTCTTCGACTGCGCCGACCCGGCGGGTCTGGCCGAGTTCTGGGCCCAGGTGCTCGACGCCCGGTGGGGACTGGTGGACCCGCAGTGGGCGGTGGTGGACGCGAGCCCGGTGATGCTCGGCTTCCAGAAGGTGCCCGAACCCAAGCAGTCCCCCAAGAACCGGCTCCACCTCGACGTGCAGGTGGGCGACGCCGTCGCCGCCGCCGAGCGCGCGGAGGCGCTCGGGGCGCGCCGCACGGGGTTCGCCCGGCTCGGGGATGACGGCAACGGCTTCGTGGTGCTGCAGGACCCCGAGGGGAACGAGTTCTGCTTCGTCGTCGACCGGGACGGCGGGTGGGAGCGGGAGATCCGCAGAGCCATCGACGCCGGGCAGCCGGTCGCCTGATCGATGGCGGCGCCCGCTCCCCGCGGCGGTGCCGCTTGCCCGGCGCGCCTGACTGCCGGCCGTCCGACCGCTCGGGCCGTCGGCGGTCCGAGCGTCGTCGCGCGAGGACACGGCGCCGGCCGGGACGTTCGGCCCGGTGCGCCGCGCGGAGGGAGGTGGTCCACTTCGGGCATGGCCCGCCTGCCCCGCCCGTCGGACCTGCTGCCCCGCCCGAACGAGCTGTTACCCCCGCCGCCACCCCGCCCGCCCCGGCGCACCGTGGTGGCCGCCGTCGCGTTCGCCGCCGGCGCGAGCCTCCCGCTGCTGCGCACGTGGATGCTGACGTTCGGCTCCACCGAGGACGAGCTCGACGCCGCGCTGCCCGGCGACGGGCTGCTACCGAAGGCCGACCTCGTGGCCACCCGCACCGTCGGGATCGCCGCGCCGCCGGCAGCGGTGTGGCCGTGGATCGCCCAGCTGGGCCAGGGCCGCGGCGGCTTCTACTCGTACGACGAGCTGGAGAACCTCGTCGGCTGCGACATCCACTCCGCCGATCGCATCGTGCCGGAGCTCCAGGACGTCGCCGTCGGTGACCAGATCCACCTCGCGCCGCCCGTGGCGCTCACCGCGGCCGTCGTCGAGCCGGACCGGGCGCTCGTGCTGCGGGGCGCGGCGACGCCGGGCCAGGCGCCCCCGCCGTACGACTTCACGTGGGCGTTCGTGCTGCGCCCCGGCCGGGACGGTGGCACGCGACTCGTGGTCCGCGAGCGCTACGCGTACACGGCCGGCTGGGCCCGGGTGCTGGTGGAGCCGGTCAGCGTCGTCAGCTGGGTGATGAGCCAGAAGATGCTGCGCGGCATCCGCGAGCGGGCGCAGGCGGCGTACCGGTGGTCACCGCCGCCGGAGGGCTGAGTACCGGACGGGGACGGACCAGCCCGAGGCCGCCGCTGGCAGCCGCCCCGGTGCGCGCGGGCAGGGGCGGCGTCACCACCGCCGCAGGGCGGCGTCCAGCGCGCGGTGCGCGGCGTCGTCGGCCAGGCCGAGCTGGCGCACGACGAGGGCGAGGGCATCGGCCGCGTCGACGAGGTCGGAGCGGTCGAGGGCCGAGCGGCGCGCCGCGGGCTGGACCACGGTGCCGTGCCGCCCGGCCGTGCGCACCAGGCCGTCCCGCGCGAGCTGCTCGTAGACCTTGTTGACGGTGCCCCGCGCGATGCCGAGATCGGTGGCGAGGTGCCGGATCGGCGGCAGCGTCGCGCCGGCCGCGAGCTGGCCGGACACGATGAGCCGCTCGATCTGCGCGCGCAGCTGCTCGAACACCGGGACGGGCGAGGCCGCGTCGACGTGCACGATCACGTGGGACGCCGCCACGAGGACGGCGGCCGCGGCGCGGCACGGTGCGTGTAGACAGCCGCCAGCACGAACCCCGCGAGCCAGGCGGTCCACCGCAGGGCAGTCGCCACGGTGCCCGGTACCGGGATCGCGGCGACGACACCCGTGACCACCAGCAACGCGGCGGCGAGCTGCAGGTTGGCCACGCTGCGGCCGGCGAACTGGCGGATCCTCGCGTCGAGCGCGTGGGCCCGGAACGACAGCACCGGGCGGCGACGGGCGACGATCCGGGCACGCGTCGCCTCGGCGAGGCCCGTGACGAGCACGCCGCCCGCGACGAGGAGAAGGGTCGCGTTGTCGCGGACCCAGAGGCTGACCGCCGTCGCGCCGAGCGCCGCGGCGAGGAGCAGCCCGCGCGCCGACCACACGACACCCGGCAACGGCGCCGGGTCACGCGGCTCGAGCGAGGCGACGGCAGCCGCGCCACCACGCGAGCCGAGCCGATAGGACTCGGCGACGAGCGTCCCCACGAGCACGCCGGCGATGCCGCCGAACAGGAGCGTCGCGAAGCTGACGGATCCCCCGAACCGGAAGGCCGCGATCGCCGTGGCCACCACTCCGACGAGGCCCCCGACCAGCCGGTTCCGCCGGTGGCGCGCGAGGTACCGACGCACCACCTCCGCCTCGTCGTCGGGCACGACGCCCGAGCCGGCGAGCCAGGAGACGTCCCGCGGCCGGGGCCTAGTGGCATCGGCCCGCATGGCAACGAGCACGACGACGAGCGCCATGAGGACCATCGCCACGCCTCCGAACAGCACCGCCCACACACCCCTTCTCGTTTGACTCATTGACATAGTACGTTGTGCCAATGAGCCAGGCAACGACGGACCCGACGCTGGAGGCGCTGGCGCCCCGCGGGTCCGCGTGGCACGGCCTCGCCCTCGCCGTCGTCGCCGTGCTCGTCCTCGTCGCGGCCTGGGTGGTCCCGGCGTGGGTGCGGCCGACGATCAGCGGCGACGGCTCGGCGATGGGCGCCGAGTTCCCTTCCGAACGGCGCGAGCTCGTCCTGACGGACCTCGCCCCGCACGCGTGGGGCGGCGTGACCGTGAGCGGGGTCGACGACGTCGCGGGCGCCCACGTCGTCGGCGCGTGGGCGGTCGAGGGCGACCGGGTCGCCAACGCACCGGCGAGCACGCGCAGCTCCGGCGAGGACCTCGCTCGCCTCGGGGTGACCGACGCCGACCGGTTGCCCCGCACGCTGACGTCCGGCCAACCCGCCACGCTCGTCGTGCTCTGGCAGATCGACAGCTGTCAGCGGGCGGCCAGGGTCCCGGACCGCGCTCCGGTGCACGTGCGGGGACTGCTCGGGGTGGCCCGTGTGGAGACGGTCCCGGCCGTGCCCATGCTCGGGGGCGTCACCTGGAGCGATGGCAGTCCGTGCCTGCCCTGATCGACGCGGTCACGCCTCCCCCGCCGGGCGGGTCCGCGGTCATCCCGTCGTCGGAGGCAGCGGCCCGAAGGCTCCCCCTAGACTCGCCTCCGTGATCTTCAAGGCTGTGGGGGACGGCCGGCCCTATCCGGACCACGGGCTGACGACGGCGAAGCAGTGGGCCGACGTGCCGCCGCGGCAGGTCAGGCTGGACGAGCTGGTGACCACGAAGCGGACCCTGGACCTCGACGCGCTGCTCGCCGACGACTCGACGTTCTACGGCGACCTCTTCGCGCACGTGGTGCAGTATCGGGGCGTGCTCTACCTCGAGGACGGCCTCCACCGCGCGGTCCGCGCCGCCCTCCAGCAGCGCCCGACGCTCCATGCCAGGGTCCTGGTGATCGAGTGAGCGAAGCGGAGCGCGCCCGCAAGCTGCGCCGGCGCCACATGCACGAGCGCCAGGCCGTCATCTTCGGTGTTCTCCTGTCGTTCCTCGCGCTCTCCTTCGTCACCGCCGCCGCGATCTACACCGGCAACCTCAACATCCCGCTCTTCAGCCGGGCCTTCACGGCCAAGCCCAGCCCGACGGCGACGCACGACCCCCAGCCGTGCCCCCCGGCCGGTGCGCTGCCGGTCCCGGCCGGCAACATCACCGTCAACGTCTACAACGGCACCAACGCCACCGGCCTGGCGAAGTCGACGGGCGACGCGCTCACGCAGCTCGGCTTCAAGGTGAAGAGCGAGGCGAACGCCATCGCCTCGTACACGGGCACCGCGCGCATCTCCTTCGGCGTCCAGGGGATCGCGCAGGCCTACACGCTCGCGGCGCACGTCGACAACCCCGAGCTCCAGCTCGACACCCGCCAGGACGCGACCGTCGACATCACGCTCGGCGGCAAGTTCCTCGCGCTCAAGGCGGCCGACAAGGTCACGCTCGACCCGAAGACCCCGTTCGCGCCGCCGCCCGGCTGTGTCCCGTACGACCAGCTCGTGCCGACCCCGCCGGCGAGCCCCGGGCCGACGCCGACCGCCTGACACGGCCGTACCCGCGACCCCGCCGCTGCCGGCGCTCCGACGACAGCGGCCGGCCGCCCCCGCAGGGACCGGCCGGCCGCTCGCCGTGCCGCACGCGTCAGTGGTGCACGACCGCCGGCTCCTCGCCGCCCGGCACCGAGGCCGGCGTCGCCGGCTCCTGCCCGGTGCCGCGCCACGCGGCGATGACCCGCATCACGTGGTAGATGACGATCGCAGCGGCGGTGCCGAGCGCGATGCCCGTGAACGAGAGGTTGCCCGAGGTCCACGTGTAGTTCGCGATGCCGACGACCAGCGGGATCGCGGCGGTGGTGAGGTTGACCGGGTTGGAGAAGTCGACCTTGTTCTGCAGCCAGATCCGGGCGCCGAGCAGGCCGATCATGCCGTAGAGCATGGTCGCCGCACCGCCGAGCACCCCGGCCGGGACCGTGGCGACCGCGGCGCCGAACTTCGGGCACATGGACAGCACCAGGGCACCGGCGCCCGCCACCCAGTAGGCGGCCGTCGAGTAGACGCGGGTCGCGGCCATGACGCCGATGTTCTCCGCGTACGTCGTCGTTCCGGACCCGCCGCCGAGGCCGGCGAGCGTGGTGGCCAGGCCGTCGGAGAACAGGGCGCGGCCCATGACGGGGTTGAGGTCGTGCCCGGTCATGGCGGAGACGGACTTCACGTGCCCGATGTTCTCGGCGATGAGGACGATGACCACGGGGAGGAAGACGGCCCAGACGGAGGGCTTGATGGACGGGGCGACGAAGTCGGGCAGCCCCACCCACGCGGCCTTGGAGATCGCCGAGTAGTCCACCTCGCCCTGGATCGCGGCGACGACGTAGCCGATGACGACGCCGAGGAGGATCGACAGGCGCCCGAGGATCCCCCGGAACAGCACGGTGATGAGGATGATCGAGCCCAGCGTGACGACGGCGGTGACGGGCGCGGTCTTGAAGTTGTTCCAGGCCGAGGGTGCGAGGTTCAGGCCGATGAGCGCGACGATCGTGCCGGTGACCACGGGCGGCATGACGACGTCGATCCAGTGCGCGCCCGCGAAGTGCACCACCACGCCGACGACCATGAGCAGCACGCCGGTGACGAGGATGCCGCCGACGGCCGCGGACTGCCCGCCCTGCTGCACGGCGACGCCGATCGGGGCGATGAACGCGAACGACGAGCCCAGGTAGCTCGGCAGCCGGTTCCCGGTGATGAGGAGGAACCCGAGGGTGCCGATCGCCGAGAAGAAGAGCGTCGTCGACGGCGAGAAGTGCGTGATGAGCGGCACCAGGAACGTCGCCCCGAACATGGCGACGATGTGCTGCAGGCCGATGCCGACGGTGCGCGGCCACGTCAGGCGCTCGTCGGGCGCCACCACGTCGCCGGGGGGCACCGAGCGCCCCGTCCCGTGAAGCGTCCAGCCCCACCTGAACCCCACCATGAGTCCTCCTCGCGCCCGTCTTCACAATCCCCGCACCGGGGCTGCACGAACCTTACTGATCCTGTGTTTCGCGGAGTCGCCTTCGCCCAGGAATCTCTCAACGACCTCCTCTACCCTGGTGAGGTTCTCCATGCCGACGCCCCAGGAGGCTGTCCTGTCACGCGCCCTGCTCCGCAGCCGGAACGCCGCCTGGGCCGCCTTCCTGGCGGTGCACGCGTGGCTGGCGTTCCTCGGGGTCGTCGTCATCCCGAACCAGGCGTTCTGGGACCTGCAGCTGTACCGGTACTGGATGTGGCTCGGCGTCCACGTCGGGCAGTGGCCCGGCCTGGAGGCCGCGTGGGTGTACCCCGCGGGCGCGACGATCCCCATGCTCGTCGCCGGCGCCGGCGGCCTGGGCTACGGCAGCGGGTACGCGATCGTCTGGTCGCTCATGATCACGGCGCTCGACGCGGCCGCGCTGGCGGTGCTCATGCGGCGCCGCAACGGGCTGGCCGCGGCCTGGTGGTGGAGCGCGTTCCTGCTGCTGCTGGGCCCCGTGGCCATGGGCCGGCTGGACGCGGTGGTGGCGCCGCTCGTCGTCGTCGGGCTGCTGTGGGGCCTGGACCGGCCGGCGGTCGCCTCGCTGCTGCTGACGTTCGGCGCCTGGATCAAGGTGGCGCCCGGCGTGCTGCTCGCCCCGCTCGTCCTCGTCGTGCGGCGCCCGTGGCGTGACGTGGTGGTGCCCGCCGCCGCGTTCTCGGCGCTCGCCGTGGGCACCGTCGTCGGGCTCGGCGGCAAGGACAACGTCTTCTCCTTCCTCTTCGAGCAGGGCTCGCGCGGGCTGCAGATCGAGTCGGTCGGCGCCTCGCCCTGGCTGCTGGTCGGCCTGTTCTCGACGAGCATCACGCGCTGGATGAACCAGGAGATCAACAGCTGGGAGGTGGCCGGCCCCGGCACCTCGCAGATGGCCGGGCTGCTGGGCGTGCTGTTCGACCTCGCGCTCGTCGCCGTCGCGGTGCTGCTGTGGCGGCGCCGCCGCGACCTGGGCGACCGCCTGTGGACCGAGGCCGGCGAGCGCCACGAGCTGCTGGTCCGCGGCGCGCTCGTGCTGACGCTGGCGATGCTCGTGTTCAACAAGGTGCTGTCCCCGCAGTACATCGGCTGGCTCGCCGGCCCGGTGGTCGTCGCCGTGTCGCTGGGGTTGCCGGGCTGGGACCGCACGCGCAAGACCGTGCTGGCCGTCGCCGGCGCCACGCAGGTCATCTTCCCGTTCCTCTACGGCCAGATCACGTACGGGGGCGCAGGCACCACGTTCCTCCTCGCGGCCCGCAACGTCGCCCTCGTCGTGCTCCTCGTCTGGTCGGTCAAGGCGCTGCTGGGGCAGCGGGACGACGAGGCGGCACAGGTCGCACGCTCCGGCGCCCGCGTCGCGGCACACGCGACCTCCTGATCCTCCGGCACCGCACGGCCGTGGTCGCGGCGGTGGAGACCGGTACCTGGGTCGACCACTGGCACGTCGCCGAGTGCGTCTGCGCCAGCGCTCGCTGACCGCTGCGCCGGCCGCTGTCGTGGCGGGGGGGCGCGACATAGCCTCGGTCCGGTACCACCACGAACCGAGGGAGATCACCACCATGCGTGCCGTCGTCCACCACAGCTTCGGCGACCCTGCCGAGGTCCTCGCCGTCGAGACCGTGCCCACGCCGGAGCCCGGTCCCGGGCAGGTGCGCGTGCGCGTGCTCGCCTCGCCCATCCACAACCACGACCTGTGGACCATCCGGGGCACCTACGGCTACCAGCCTGAGCTGCCGGCGCGGGCCGGCACCGAGGCAGCGGGCGTGGTCGACGCGCTCGGCGAGGGCGTCGAGGGCCTCCAGGTCGGTCAGCGCGTGGCCACCGGCGGCACGTTCGGGGCCTGGGCGGAGTACGTCGTCGCCCCGGCCGCCGGGCTGGTACCGGTGCCCGACGGGCTGCCCGACGAGGCCGCCGCCCAGGTGGTCGCGATGCCCTTCAGCGCGGTCGGCCTCATCGACTTCCTCGACCTGCACCAGGGCGACTGGATGGTGCAGAACGCCGCCAACGGTGCCGTCGGGCGGCTCGTCGCACAGCTCGCCGCCGCGCGCGGCCTGCACGTGCTCGGCCTGGCACGCCGGCCCGGCGCGGTCGACGAGCTCGCCGCCCAGGGCATCACCGGCGTCGTCGCGACGGACAGCGCCGGCTGGCGTGAGCGCGTCCGTGAGGTCACCGGCGGGGCTCCGGTCGTCGCCGGCGTCGACTCGGTGGGCGGCGCGGCCGCCGGCGACGTCGCCTCCCTGCTCGCGGAGGGCGCCACGCTCGCGGTCTTCGGCGCCATGGCCGCGCCCACGCTGGAGATCGCCTCGGGCGACGTCATCTTCAAGCAGCTCGTCGTCCGGGGCTTCTGGGGCGCCAGGGTGAGCGCGGCGATGGCGCCCGCCAAGCGCGCCACGCTCATGGGCGAGGTGTTCCGGGGCCTGGCCGCCGGCACGCTGACCCTGCCGGTCGCCGCGACGTACGGGCTCGACGACGTTGCCGCGGCCGCCGCCGCGAGCCTCGACGCCGGCCGGGTCGGCAAGATCCTCCTGCGGCCCTAGCGACAGCGAGCCGCTCGGTGTCGGCGGTCGGCGCGGCCGCACCCGGCGACGACGCCGACACCGGCGGACGGGCATGAGAACGGCCCCGGCTCGTGCGAGCCCGGGGCCGTTCTGTGCGCGGTGGCGGTGGGATTCGAACCCACGGTGGACTTTCACCCACACACGCTTTCGAGGCGTGCTCCTTTGGCCGCTCGGACACACCACCTGGCGGGA
>JAJYTJ010000094.1 GCA_021793115.1 Actinomycetes bacterium
GGGGTCTCGACGCCGAACAGCCGCGGCATGCTGCCGAGCGGTCCGCCGCCGAGGCACAGCGCCGACACCTCCAGGCCCGTGGCACCCAGCGGGCGCATCCAGGACATCAAGACCTCCTCGTCGTCGTGCGGGCCCATCCTGCCGCTACCCGGCCGCCTTCAGGAACGTGTCCACCAGCGGCCCGGCGGTGGTGGCGCCGAAGTCGCCCGTCTCGACGAACCCGGCCACCGCCAGGTCGCCGTGGATGGCGATGATCCAGGCGTGGTTGGCCAGGCCGGTGGCGGTCTGGTACTCCGCGGTGCCGGTCTTGGCCGCCACGTCCGGCACGTCGCCCAGCACGGTCGCGGTACCGCGCGTCACCACCGCCCGCATCAGCTGGTGCAGCGTGGCGGCCTCCGCCGCCGTGAGCGGGACCACCGGTGCCGGGGGCGCGGCGGCCGCCGGGCTCGCCCCGGGAGCAGCGGTGGCGGAGGCACCGGCCGACGCCGCGGGCGACGCGGCGCCCGTCGCGGCCGGCCTGAGCAGCACCGGTGTCACCGTGTGCCCGGCGGCGACGGACGCTGCGGCGGTCGCCATGCCGAGCGGCGAGGCGGTCACCCGGCCCTGCCCGATGAGCGACGCCGCGTGGTCGGTGCCGGTCGAGTCCGCGGGCACGCTGGCCAGGAAGGCCGGGAAGCCGAGCGACGGCGCCGGGTCGAGCCCCAGCGAGCGCGCGGCGGAGATGAGCGCGTCCTGCGACACCGTCCCGGCCTGGCCGACGAAGGCGGTGTTGCACGAGTGGGCGAACGCGGTCGTCAGCGGGATGGTGCCCTCGGCGGCGACCGGGTAGCCCGGCACGTTCGTGAACCGGTAGCCGTCGACCGTGACGCTCGTCGGGCAGGTCAACGTGCTGTCCGCGGTCTTGCCGGCCCGCAGCAGCGCGAGCGCGGAGGCGACCTTGAACGTGGAGCCGGGGGCGTACCGGCCGAGGGTCGCGGTGGACAGCCCGTCGCCGTTGGGTCCGCTCGCGGCGACCAGCACCTCGCCGGTCGAGGGACGGATGGCGACCAGCGCGGAGTTCCCCGGCACGGGGGCGAGGATCGCCTCCGCCTTCTCCTGCAGGGCGATGTCGAACGTCGTCTGCACCGGCGTGCCCGCCACCGCGGCGACGTGGAACAGCTGCCGGCTGGCCGCGCCGTGCGTCGCGACGACGGACAGGCCGGGCGTGCCGCGCAGCTGGGCGTCGTACTGCCGCTCGAGGCTCGACGTCCCCGTGAGGTCGCCGGCGACGATCGCGCCGCCCGACGCGTCGATGATCTCCTTCGTCGCCTCACCCACCTGGCCGAGGACGGGCCGCGCGAACTGGCGGGTGGGCGCCAGGGGCAGCTGACCGGCCACCGTGTTGACGCCCGGGATGGCGCGCAGCGCGGCCAGGTCGTACCCGGGGTCGCCCTGCCGGACGGTGATCGCCTCGACGAAGGCCTTCGGGCCGGCCGCGGCGACGGCCGCCGCGTACCCGGTCGGGTCCAGGTGCAGCGCAGCCGCCAGCGCGTGGGCGGCCGTGGCCTGACCGGCGGCGTCCGTGACGCGTGTCTTGTCGACGCCGACGTGCCACACCGGCCGAGGCTCGACGATCGGCGTCCCGTCCCCCGCCAGGATCGTCGCCCGCGCCGCGGCCTGGCGCTGCACGGCCAGGGTCTCGCCGTCTGCGAGGTCCGGCGCCAGCAGGGCCGTGCGCCATGGCGCCTGCCATGCGTCGCCGTGGTCGCCGGTGACGAGCCGCAGCGACGCCGTGACGTCATAGCTCCACGGCGTCGGGGCGCCGAGCTGCCACGTCCAGTGCAGCCGCGCCGTGGCACGGGTGGAGTCCTGCTGGTCCACGGCGATCGAGCCGACCGCCACGGCCGGCCGCACGGCGCCCAGGCCCGCGAACGCCGCCTTCCGCGTCCCGGCGAGCGTCGCGGCGTCCGGCGACCCGGCCGCCATCGCGACGTGCGAGAAGTCGCCGGAGGCGAGGGCCGCCGCGAGCGCGGTCGCCTCGCCACCGGGGTCCGGACGTTTCGGCGCGCACGCCGACAGCCCCGCCGCGACCAGCGCGGCCACCGCCAGCACCGTCGCCGCCCTCCGGATCACCTGCACGCGTGCTGCCCTCACGACGCCCCCTCTGCGGTTCGGTTCAGCCCCGCCGAGCCTGCCACGCGCGCGGTCCCTCCGGGGCCGGGACGCGGGTCCGCGGTGCGCGGCGCCGCGCCCTGCCCGTCGGCCACCCGGGGGACAGGAGTTGCTCCTGGACGTTCATCCAGGTCAGGATGCGCCATGGCCGCCGAGCGACGACGCGTGGCACTCCCGGACGCGGTGCTGCCGCTGGGGCGGCACCACGTGCCCCAGGCGGCGCGGGTCATCGCCACGGCCCTCGCCGACGATCCTGGGTACAGCCACCTCATGCCGGACGGCGCGCGCCGGGTCGGCGAGCTGACCGCCCTGTACCGGATGACCCTCGCCGACACCATCGGCCACGGCCGCGGATTCGTCACGACGCTCGGCCCCGTGGTGACCGGTGCCCTGGCGCTCTACCCGCCCGGCGCCTACCCGATGTCGCGCGCGCGCTGGGCGCGGGTCGGTGGCCGGGTGGCCGCGCTCGCCCTGCTGGCGCGGGAGCACAGCGGCGGGCTCGTCCGCTTCGGCCAGCTCACGGCACCGGGGGTCCCGGGCGACGCCTGGTACCTGGAGGCCGCCGGGGTGCGGCCGGACCTGCAGCGCGCCGGCCGCGGCACCGCGCTCATCCGCGCCGCGCTCGACCTCGTCGACGCCGGCGGCGACGACTCCTACCTGGAGACCACCAAGCCGGACAACGTGTCCTACTACCAGCGCTTCGGTTTCGCATCCCTCCGGGAACCGGTGCCGCTCGCGCCGGGCGGTCCGTCGATCTACCCGATGCTGCGGACGGCCCGCCGCTCCTGAGTCCGAGGTCCGGACGACAATGACGGCATGACACCCGCACCCCTCCTCACCCTCAACAACGGCGTCCAGATCCCCCAGCTCGGGCTGGGCGTGTGGCAGGTCGACCCGGCCGAGACGCAGCGCGTCGTCGAGGACGCCTTCGAGGTCGGCTACCGCCACATCGACACGGCCCAGATGTACGGCAACGAGGCCGGCGTCGGGGCCGCCCTGGCGGCGTCGGGGCTCCCACGCGACGAGGTGTTCGTCACGAGCAAGCTCAACAACAACCGGCACGAGCGGGCCGCCGCGCTGGCCTCGTTCGACCGCTCGCTCGAGGCGCTCGGCTCCGACCATGTCGACCTGTTCCTCATCCACTGGCCGCTGCCGGGGGTCGGCGACTTCGTCGAGACCTGGCACGCGATGGAGGAGATCTACGAGTCCGGCCGCGCCCGGGCGATCGGGGTCTCGAACTTCCACCAGCACCACCTGGACCGCATCGCGGCGGAGGGGTCCGTGACCCCTGCCGTCAACCAGATCGAGTGCTACCCCTACCTCACCCAGGAGCCGCTGCGCGCCTACGACAAGGAGCACGGCATCGTCACCGAGGTCTGGTCACCGCTGGGCAGCGGCTCGGTGCTCGCCGACGCGACGCTCGCCCGGATCGCGGCGGCCCACGGGGTCTCGCCGGCCCAGGCGACGATCCGCTGGCACCTGCAGCGCGGCGACGTCGTGTTCCCCAAGTCGACGCACCGGGCCCGGTTGGTGGAGAACCTCGACGTCTTCGGGTTCACGCTGACCGACGACGAGGTCGCCGAGATCTCGGCGCTCAACACGAACCTGCGCACCGGGCCCGACCCGGACCAGTTCACCTGGGTGCCGGAAGGCTGAGCGACCGACGCGGCGGCGATGGCGCCGGAGCCCGGACGGGACGACGCTAGGGGCATGGACGAATCCCCTCGCGTGACCGTGCTCGGCACCGGCGCCATCGGCTACGGCATGGCCGTCTCGCTGCTGCGTGCCGGACTGCCGACCACCGCCTGGAACCGCACCCGTGCCAAGGCCGAGCCGCTCGCCGACCTGGGCGCCACCGTGGCCGACGATCCCGCGGACGCCGTGCGGGGGGCCGACGTCGTGGTGACGGCGCTGTTCGACGCCGACGCCGACGCGGCCGTCATGGCGCAGGCCCTGCCGGCGATGGCACCCGGCGCGGTGTGGGTGCAGTCGTCGACCGTCGGCGCCACCGGCACCGCCCGCCTCGCGGCGCTGGCCGACGAGCACGGCGTCGCGTTCGTCGACGCCCCGGTGCTCGGCACCCGGAAGCCGGCGCTGGCGGGCAAGCTCGTCGTGCTGGCGGCGGCGCCCGCGGAGCTGCGCCCCCTGGTGCAGCCGGTGCTCGACGCGGTCGGCTCCCGCACCGTCTGGGTGGCCGACGAGCCGGGTGCCGCCTCCCGGCTCAAGCTCGTCACCAACGCCTGGATCGCGATGCTCACCGCGGGCGTCGGCCAGTCGATCGCGCTGGCCCAGGCGTGGGGCATCGACCCGCAGCTGTTCCTCGACGCGATCGACGGCGGGCAGCCCGACAGCCCGTACGCCCACATCAAGGGCGCCGCGATGCTGTCCGGCGACTTCGACCCGCAGTTCGAGCTGGCCGGGCTGCGCAAGGACCTCGCGCTCATCGCGGCCGACGCGCGGACCGCCGGCGTGCCGACCGACCTGGTCGACGTGCTGGCGCAGGCCTACAAGACCGCGGCGGGTGCGACGGCCGCGCCGCGGGACATCGCGGCCGTCGTCGACGCCTTCCGGCCCGGCCACGCCGAGTGGCCGGAGGAGCCCGCACCCGCGAGCTGAGCCGCGCCCGGGCAGGTCGTCAGCCGAGGCCGACCATCTGCGCGCTGGCCTCCCAGAGCCGGCGGGCGGCCTCCTGGTCGTCGGCCTGCGGGCTGGTCCGGCCCACCCGCCCGGCCACCCAGTACTGCCCGGAGGCCCAGTCGACGTCCGGCGTGCCCTCCGCGAGCCGGACCAGCCGGCTGCCGCCGCGGGTCGGGGAGGAGAACAGCGCGCGGGCCAGCGCCGTGCCGTACAGCCGGGTGATCGCCGGGCCGCCGGCGCCGCCGAAGCTCGTCGCGACGATGCCGGGATGGAACGCGGCGGACGACAGGCCCGCGCCGTGGAACCGCCGGTGCAGCTCGCGTGTGAAGAGGATGTTCGCCAGCTTGCTCGCGCCGTAGGCACGGAACGGCGCGTAGCCGCGGGCCATGTCCAGGTCGTCGAGGTCGAGCCGCGCGTTGCGCGCCGCCATGCTGCTCGTGGTGACGACGGCGGCCGACGAGGCCAGCAGCGTGTCCCGCAGCAGGGCGGTCAGCAGGAACGGCGCGAGGTGGTTGACCTGGAACGTCACCTCGTGGCCGTCGGCGGTCAGCTGGCGCGGGCCCCGGATGCCACCGGCGTTGTTCGCCAGCACGTCGATGCGGGGATGGGCCTGCGCGAGCGCGGCGGCCAGGGCTCGGACGTCGTCGAGCCGGGAGAAGTCTGCGACGTGGCGGTCGGCGCCCAGCTCGTCGGCCACCGCGGCCGTCCTGGCGGGGTTGCGGCCGACGACGACGACCTCGTGCCCGTCCGCCGCAAGGGCGCGCGCCGCCGCCGCGCCGATCCCGTCGCTCGCGCCGGTGATGACGATGGTCTTGGAGGTCACGGGGCACATTCCTACCGTGCGACGGCGCCGTCGGCGCCCGCGGCGCGCCTGGCGCCTGGCCCGCCGCCCTGCTGAGGCTCAGTGCCGCAGCACCGCCCACACGTGCTTGCGGTCGGCGTCCGCATACCAGCCGACCTCGTCGGCCAGCCGCCCGATGAGGTACAGGCCGAACCCGCCCTCACCCGCGGGACGGTACGTCGAGTACGTCGGCACGGCGTCGAGCGAGCCGTCCGCGACGTCCAGCAGGTACCCGTCCTCGACGCGCCCCAGCGTGACGACCACCGGCGGCACCCCGTGGCGCAGGGCGTTGGTGGCCAGCTCGGAGGCGACGAGGACCACCGGTCCGCTCACCTGACGGGCGGTGCGCAGCGCGTCGTGCAGCGCCCGGCGCATGCGGCGCAGGTCGGGGGTCGCGTCGAGCCGCCACGAGCCGAGGGGCTCGTCGACGCGCGGCGTGGCGGCCTCCGGCAGCGGGTGCAGCGCCGCCGCCGCCCCCGATCGCCACGGCACGAGCACGTCTCCCCTCGTCGGCCAGCCTGTCCGCCGACGCTAGCGCCCGAGCGCACATCAGGCACCATGGGAGCACCCAGGCCCGACGAGCGGGAGGAGCCCTATGGACATCGTCGGGTGGCTGGTGCTCGGCGTGCTCGTGATCGTCGCCGTCACGAGCGTCGCCCACCGCGTCGGGGTGGCCCCGCCGCTGCTGCTCGTGGTCATCGGCGTCGGTGTCAGCCTGCTCCCGGCGGTGCCGGCGTTCGCCGTGGAACCGCAGCTCATCCTCGCCGTCATCCTGCCGCCGCTGCTGTACTCGGCCGCGGTGAGCCTGCCCGCCATGGACTTCCGCCGGGACCTGACGACGATCTCGGCGCTGTCGATCGGGCTGGTCGTCGTCTCGGCCGTCGTCGTCGGGCTCGTCGTGTCCGCCGTGGTGCCCGGCCTCGGGCTGGCGGGTGGCATCGCGCTGGGCGCGGTGGTCAGCCCCACGGACGCCGTGGCGACGCGCATCGTGCGCAGCCAGCGGGTGTCCCCTCGCATCGTCACGGTGCTCGAGGGCGAGAGCCTCATCAACGACGCGTCGGCGCTGGTGCTGCTGAGCAGCGCGGTCGTCGCGATCACCGCGAAGGTCACGGCGGTGCAGGTCATCGGGGACTTCGTGCGGGCCGTCGCCGTCGCGGCGGTCGTCGGCTGGCTCGTCGGCAGGGCGGCGCTCTGGGCCCGCGGTCACCTGCGGCCCGCGACGGCGGGGGTCGCCGTCTCGCTCGTCGTGCCCTACGTCGCCTACCTGCCGGCCGAGCACCTCGGCGGCTCCGGGCTCGTCGCGGCCGTCACCGCGGGCCTGGTCACCGGCACCGGAGCGCCGCGCACGCTGCGTGCCGAGGACCGGATGACCGAGCAGGCGGTCTGGCGCACGCTCGAGCTGCTGCTCGAGAGCGCCGTGTTCCTCATCATGGGACTCGAGCTCTTCGGCCTCCTCGAGGACCTGCGCGGCTCTCGGGGCGACCTCGGCGCGACGCTGTGGCTCGCCGCGCTGACCGGTGCGCTCGTCATCGCGCTGCGCGCCGGGTTCGTCGCCCCTTCGCTGCTCCTGCTGCACCGGCGGACCGCGCGCCGGGCCGGGCACCGACCCCGGCTCGCCGCGCTCGAGGAACGGCTGGACCAGGCGCCGGGCGAGCCGCCGCCGTCCGCCGAGCCGGCGACGCCCGCAGCCGGCCGGGACGGTGCGCGCGGCACGGCCGCCGGCGGGCTCGTCGCCGACGACGCCCGGCAGCGTGCCGGCCGGGCCCGGGCGCTGCGCTCGATGGTGCGCCGGCGGATCGCCGACATCGACTACCTCGCCGCAGAGCCGTTCGGCTGGCGGGAGGGCGCGCTGCTGGTGTGGGCGGGCATGCGGGGCGCGATCACGCTCGCGGCGGCCCAGTCGCTGCCCGCCGCGACGCCGCACCGCTCGATGCTGGTGCTCGTCGCCTTCGTCGTCGCGGCCGGGACCCTGCTGCTGCAGGGCGGCACGCTGCCCGCGGTCATCCGCCGGCTCGGGCTGGCGCGCGACGACGACCCCGACGAGCGCACCGACCTCGAGACCGTGCAGGCCGAGCTGGCCAGGACGGCGGCGGCGCGGCTCGCCGACCCCGCGCTGCGCCAGCCGGACGGCCGGCCCTACGGGGACGTGGTGCTCGCCCGGGTGCGCCGCGCGAGCAGCGTGGTGCTGCAGCGCACGGAGCCGGGCACCGCGCAGGAGCGGGCCGCCGCCCTCGCCGAACGTGCCGAGGAGGAGGCGCTGCGCCTGGACCTCATCGACACCCAGCGCCGCGCGCTGCTGCGGCTGCGCGCGGAGGGCACCTACGGCTCGCAGGCGCTGGCGGAGGAGCTGCGCATCCTCGACGCGGAGCAGCTGGGGATCGAGCTGCGCGCGGTTGGCCCTCGCGAGCAGGACTGAGGACACTGGGCCCGTCGAACTGGGAGGTGGGCGGCCATGGTGGCCAAGACCAAGGTCAAGAAGGTCGGCATCCTCACCGCGGGCGGCGACAGCCCGGGCCTCAACGCGGCGATCCGCGGCTTCGGCAAGACCGCGATCGGCCACTACGGCATGGAGCTCATCGGGTTCCGGGACGGCATCACCGGGCTGGTCGAGGACCGCTGGGTGACGCTCGACGGCAAGGCCCTGTCCGGCATCCTCACGGTGGGCGGCACCATCCTCGGCACCAGCCGCGACAAGGTGCACAAGTACGTCGTCGACGGCGAGGCGCGCGACATGGTGCCCACGGTCGTCGAGAACTACCAGCGCGAGGGGCTCGACGCGCTCATCCTGCTGGGCGGCGGCGGCACCGCGAAGAACGCGATGCGGCTCGTGGCGGCCGGGCTCAACGTGCTGCACCTGCCGAAGACGATCGACAACGACATCGCGCGCACGGACACGTCGTTCGGCTTCGCGACCGCGATGGAGATCGCCACCGACGCGATCGACCGGGTGCACTCGACCGCGCACAGCCACCACCGGATCATCCTCACGGAGATCATGGGGCACCGGGCCGGCTGGCTGACGCTGGGCGCCGGGCTGGCCGGCGGCGCGGACATCATCCTCATCCCGGAGATCCCGTACACCGTCGACTCCGTGGCGGCCACCATCAAGGCCCGGCTGCAGCGCGGCTCCAACTTCTCGGTGGTCGCCGTCGCGGAGGGCGCCCGCGACGTCGACGACGCCGCCGACTACGCCGCCGCCGAGCTGCTGGCCGGCTCGGCGAAGACCCCGGAGGCGCAACGCGCCGCCCGGTCCCACCTCGCCCACGTCGAGGACCTGCAGCGCGAGCACACCTTCAAGCTGGCGCGTGACCTCGAGGCCGCCACCGGCCTGGAGACGCGCGTGACCATCCTGGGCTACGTGCAACGCGGCGGCACGCCCTGCGCCGCCGACCGGCTGCTGGCGACGCGACTCGGGGCGGCGGCCGCCGACCACGTCGCGCGCGGCGAGTTCGGCGTCATGGTGGCGGCGCGCGGCGAGGGCACCGAGCCCGTGCCGCTGTCGGAGGTCGCGGGCAAGGTCAAGCTCGTGCCGCGCGACCACGAATGGGTCACCACGGCCCGACAGGTGGGCGTCGGCCTGGGCGAGTGACCGCGCCCCACGGGCGCACACCGGCCGGGGGTGGTGGGCCGCGAGGCCGTCCGGGTCAGGCTGCCGCGCGGCCCCCGTGGCGGCGCGGACGCTCCCGCGACGTCGACCGACGCATCGCCACTCCGGCGGCCAGCGCGGAGACGAGTGATCCGGCGAACACGGCCAGCGTCGCGTCGTCGCGCAGCTGCGCATCGGTGAACGCGAGCGACGCCACCAGCAACGACACGGTGAAGCCGACCCCGGCCAGCAGCCCGATGCCGAGCAGGTCACGCACCCGCAGCCCGCCCGGGAGCCGCAGCCCCGTGAAGCGCGTGAGCAGCGACGCCGTGCCGAGCACACCCAAGGGCTTGCCCACGACGAGCCCCAGCAGCACGCCCCAGACGACGGGCTGGGCCGCTGCCTCGCCCCCACCGGCCAGGGACACGCCGGCCGCGAAGAACGCGAACACCGGCGCCGCCACGACGGCCGACCACGGCCGCACGCGGTGCTCGAGCCGGCTGGCGAGCGACGGCCTGCCGTCCGGCCCCGGCGCGGCCGGCACCGCGAGGCCGCAGGCGACGCCGGCGATCGTCGCGTGGATGCCGGACGCGTGCAGCGTCACCCAGGCCGTCAGGGCGAGCACGGCGAGGCCGGCGACGAGCGCGGCGGACGCCCACCGCCGAGCGGCTCCGCTCCGGGGCGGCCGGACGCGCACCAGCAGCGCGAACGCGCCGATCGCCACCACCGCGGCGACGAGCCACGCGATACGGAGCTCGGCGGCGTAGAACACCGCGATGACGACGATCGCCACGAGGTCGTCGACCACCGCGAGCGTCAGCAGGAACACGCGAGCCGCCCCGGGCAGACCTCGTCCGACGACGGCGAGCACCGCAAGCGCGAAGGCGATGTCGGTCGCGGTCGGTAGCGCCCACCCGCGCAGCGCGCCCCCACCGCCGCCGCCCAGCCCGACCACGAGCGCATAGATCCCGGCCGGCACCGCCATGCCCCCGACGGCCGCGAGCGCGGGAACCGCCGCGTGCCGCGGGTCCCGGAGCATCCCGGCCACCAGCTCGCGTTTCAGCTCCAGCCCCACCACGAAGAAGAACACGGCCAGCAGCCCGTCCGCGGCCCAGGCCTCCAGGCTCAGGTGCGCGTGCCAGGCCGCCGGCCCGATCGTCGTCTCGGAGAGCGTCCGGTACGCCTCCCGCCACGGCGAGTTCGCCCACAGCAGCCCGGCCGCGGCGGCGACGAGCAGCAGCACGCCGGCCGTGAGGTCGCCGGACAGGCGGTGGCGCAGCGTGGTGACGTTCGGCATGGGGCTCCCGTGGTCGTGGCGGATCGCACGCCGACCAGGCTTCCCGGCACACCGGCGGGCTCACGCCCGCTCGGGACGATGCTATCGAGCGAGCGGCGGGCCGCCGGACGGTCGCTTCGCGGACCGCGCGGCCCCCGACCAGTGCGCAGACCGCCGCGGGTGTTCGTGACGTCCGTCGGCGTCACCTCGTCATGAGCCACGACACCTAGCCGGCGGCGATGATCGAGCAGACGTTGCCCGCCGGGTCGGTGAACCACGCGATCAGCGGCCCGCCACCGCGGAAGACGAAGTCGTCGTCGGTCGCGGCCGGCGTTCCCGCGTAGCGCTCGAACCGCACGCCGCGAGCGCGGAGCTCGGCGACGGTGGCGACGACGTCGTCGACCGGGAAGTTGAGGATCGTGAAGGCCGCAGGAACGTGGGCGGCGCCCTTCGGGTAGGCGATGACGTGGTGCCCGTCGGCGAACCGGATCGTCAGGATCCCGTGCTCGACGACGGTGTCGAGGCCGAGCACGTCGCCGTAGAACGCGCGGGCCGCCTCGACGTCGTCGACCGAGAAGCCGCCGAAGCAGGTGCTGAGATCGACCATGGCCGCTGACCTCCGTCGGGTGGGACGTGCGCGCTCCAGTCTGTGGGCGGGACCCGCACCTCGCACGGTCTGTGGTGCCGGAGGCCACTCCGCCCTGTCGAGGCGTTCGAGCGCGGCACGCGCGAGGTTCCCCACCGAAGGGTTCGCAGGACGGTCTCATACGACGCGCCGGCGCACCTGCCGACGGCCTTCAGGCGGGTCCGACATGCTCGCCGAGCCCGTGGCCAGGACGCGTCCTGGCGTGGCTGGGTCCGCGGTGCCGCGTTGACCTGGACCATCAGGTGCGGCCCGAGAGAGCCGACCGGGTCGAGGTCGACACGGGCAATGTCCACAACCCGCACCTGCTCGGCCTGCACCGTGCTGTCTCGCTGCAGGCCGGCCGTCCTGGCTGGCACCAGCACCTGGAACCTGCGAATGCGTTCCACGCTGCTGGTCAGTGGTAGCACGGTGACGACACCGCGGCCCAGCGCCACCGCCGTCTCGTTGGCCTCTGCGAACCTGCCCTTCTCCGAGCCTTGCTGCCGCTAGGGTGCGACCGTGGCAAGGGGGCGCGGGGGCCGCGTGGTCGGCGTCGACCTCGGGGTGTTCGGCGACGTCGGCGTCGACGGCGACGAAGATCCTCGAGCCGGCGAACCCCACGACGATGAGCCGGCGGGCGGAGTTTCCGCGCGAGCTCGGTTCGGGCGCGCGCGTGCCGGTATCGCGGCGGGCCTCGTTGTCTTCCTTGGGCTGTCGGCCTGGGGCGCGACGACGGAGACCGAGGCGCGCCAACACCGCGCGACCCTGATGTCCGCGCCGGGTGGGGTGCTGTCGTTGGCTCGGCCGGTGTCCGCGGTCTGGACGGTGCCGGCCGACGCCGCGCACGTCCCTGCGTTCATGCCTGGGCTGGTCGTGGTGCAGCGTGGAGGCGTGCTGCACGGGCTGGACGTCGGCACCGGGACCGAACGTTGGCAGGCCCAGGTAGGCGAGAGCGCGAGCTGCGGGACGATGCTGCGAGGTACGCAGAGCCCACCGGTGGTGGACCCGCTCGTGTGCGTGGCCACCCGGCCGGACGGTCGGCGGATCGTGACGGTGGTCCGGACGAACGGTGCATCCGTGACGCGGGAGCTCGACCAGGACGTCACCACGGCCGCCCCGACCGCCGCCGGGGACCTGGTGACCGTCCGTCGCACCGGCCCGACGCCTCCACCGCCCGACGCGCACGTCGTGGGGAGCGTGAACGGCGACGGGACGACCGGGTCCGGCGGGTTTCTCCACGTCGAGGGCTCGGTGGCCGCCGGGCAGGACGCCGTGGTCAATCTTGAGGACGCGGCGACCGGTGCGCCACGATGGCAGCGGACCGTGACGTTCACTCCCGTCGCGGACGCCAGCACCTGCGGCACGATCGCCGTGGACTCCCACCAGCAGGCGACGTTCGACGCCACGAGCCTCACGATCAGCACGCCGTCGTCGCTGGTGGTCGTCCTCGGCTGCGGCATCCAGGGGACCTTCACGGCCACCGGGCACCCGGTCGACCCGGCCTCGCGGGCAGCGGTCAGTTCGTGGCAGCCGTACGCCGACGGCGGCGTGCTCCGCTACGACTACACCACGGACGGCCAGACCCAGACGCTCATCCAGCCGGACGGCACCACAACCGCCTTCACCGACCGCGTGCTGTCGCCGCTGGCGACCGACGGCACCCACCCGGACGTCGTCCTCCTCGCCGCCAGCGACCAGTCGTTGCACGCACGCGACCGAGCGGGCTCACCGCTGTGGACCAACACGCTGCCCGCCACCGACGTCCTCGCTCGGACCAGACGGGTCGCCGTCGTCACGATCGGCTTTGCCGTCGCGGGGATCGACCTGGCTACCGGAAAGACGCTCTGGATGGACCCGGCAAGCTTCCTCGAGTCGACGCGCACCACGATGAACCGGGCGCCCGACGCGAACGACCTGGGCGAGAGCAATGACCCGTCCGTCACGGCTGCGTTCACCGACGGCGACAGCGTCACGGTGTGGATGGACTACTCGGATGGGGCAACCCACGGTTTCGTCACGCTCGACGCGGCGACCGGAGACGTCCGATGGCGCGCGCTGACGCCCTCATCCGCGAACGACTGGACCCATGACTACGTCGTCGAGGGCCACGTGATCTCACTCGCGGTCTCCGCCCCGGCCCCAGGCGGCACTCCCACGTCGGCAACGGTCACCGCCTGGCACTGACACCGGTCGCGTGGCGCTGTCACGTGTCGCGCCGCGCAGCAGGACGATCCGCCTGCCCCAGGGGCCCACAGGAGCATCGTCCGTGCATCGGGACCGGACCCCGCCCTGGGACGGTGCCCCTGCCCGCACGCCGCCTTCGGATGATCCTGGCGCGGACACGTCGAGTCGCTGTCGCCAGCAGGTACGCGGTCGCATGGATACGTCAAGAAGCTCGACGCCCTCCGCCCTTGCACCCGATCGTCGATCGACCGCGTTGATCACCTTCACTGACGATCGATCATGAAGCGATCGAGTCGATTGACGATCGATCATCTCCACTGACGCCCGACAGCAACGAGCGTTACATCTGCATGTCGACGAAGCGTGAGAAGTGCCCCTGGAACGCCACCGTGATGGTGTCCGTGGGGCCGTTGCGGTGCTTGGCGACGATGAGGTCGGCCTCGCCCGCACGCGGCGACTCCTTCTCGTAGGCGTCCTCGCGGTGCAGCAGGATGACGACGTCCGAGTCCTGCTCGATGGACCCCGACTCGCGCAGGTCGCTGAGCATCGGCTTCTTGTCCTGCCGCTGCTCCGGCCCGCGGTTCAGCTGCGAGATGGCGATGACCGGGACCTCGAGCTCCTTCGCGAGCAGCTTGAGCGCGCGCGAGAACTCCGAGACCTCCTGCTGCCGGGACTCCACCCGCTTGCCGGACGACATGAGCTGCAGGTAGTCGATGACGACGAGCTTGAGGTCGTGGCGCTGCTTGAGCCGGCGGCACTTGGCCCGGATCTCCATGAGCGACATGTTCGGCGAGTCGTCGATGAACAGGGGCGCGTCCGAGATCTTGCCCATGGTCGCGGCGACCTTGGTCCAGTCCTCCTCGCCCATCTGCCCGGTGCGCAGCTTCTGCAGGTGCACCCGCGCCTCGGCCGACAGCAGACGCATGGTGATCTCGTTGCGGCTCATCTCGAGCGAGAACACGACACTCGTCAGGTGGTGCTTGATCGCCGCGGACCGGGCGATGTCGATGCCGAGGGTCGAGTTGTGGGTCGGGATCATCGCGCGAC
>JAJYTJ010000095.1 GCA_021793115.1 Actinomycetes bacterium
ACCGCGTTCCTGGCCGCCGCACTGCCGCTGGCGCGAGGTGTGCTGTGAGCCGCCGTGGCCCCGGCACGGTTCCGTTCCGGGGCCACGTCGGCCGCTGCCGGGTGGGTCCCGACCTGCGGCTGCCCGCCCACCGCGCCTCGTCCGCGGTACTGGCCGGCGCCTACCCGTTCCTGTCGCCCGGACCCTCGGACATCGGGGTGCCGGTGGGCACGGACGTGCTCGGCGGCGGGGTGTTCTGCTTCGACCCCTGGGCGCTGTACGAGGCAGGGACCTTGACCAACCCGAACGTGGTGCTGGCCGGGGTGATCGGCCAGGGCAAGTCGGCCCTGGCCAAGTCCCTGGCGCTGCGGTCCATCGCCGCCGGGCGCGCCGTCTACGTGCCCGGAGACCCCAAGGGTGAGTGGGCTGTCGTCGCGCAGGCCGTGGGCGGCAGCGTGCTGCGCCTGGGAACTGGGTCGTCGACGCGGCTGAACCCGCTGGACGTCACCGAGTCCGACGAGCAGATGGGTACCCGGTCGCGGCTGCTGGCGGCCGTCGCCGCGGTGACGCTGCACCGGGACCTGACCGCCGCCGAACAGGGCGCCCTGGACGTCGCACTGATCCAGGCGGCCCGCGCGACGGACCATCCGACGATCCGGCACGTCGTCGACGCCCTGACCGCCCCGGATCCGCGGGCGGCCCGCGGTGACGGGGTACGCGCCGAGGACCGGCTGGCCGACGGCCGCGACCTCGTCCATGGGCTGCGGCGCCTGGTGCGCGGGGACCTGGCGGGCATGTTCGACGCCCCCAGCACCCACCACCTGGACCCGGACGCGCCGATGGTGGTGCTCGACCTCTCGGCGCTCGGATCCGACGACGACGCCCTGGCGGTGGCGGCTACCTGCGCGGCCGGCTGGCTGGAGGGGGCGCTCGCCGCGTCGTCGGCCAAGCGGTGGGTGATCTACGACGAGGCCTGGCGGCAGCTGCGCCACCCGGGGCTGGTGCGCCGCATGCAGGCGCAGTGGAAGCTGTCACGCGCATACGGGATCGCGAACCTGCTCGTCGTGCACCGCCTCAGTGACCTGGACGCCGTCGGCGCCGCCGGGTCGCAGGAGCGGGCGCTGGCCGAGGGGCTGCTGGCCGACTGCTCCACCCGGATCGTGTACCGCCAAGAGTCCGACCAACTCACCGGCACCGCCGCCGCCCTCGGCCTGACCGGCCCGGAGCGTGAGCTGCTGCCGCTGCTGCCGCGCGGCACCGGCGTGTGGAAGCTGCCACGCGCCACGCACGTCGTACGCCACGTGCTGACCGCGGTCGAGATGCCCCTGGTGGACACCGACACCGCGATGCGCGAGAGCCGGTGACCGTCCCATGCGCGACCGCGACGTGACCCAGCTGGCCGAGCAGGCCACCCTCGGTGCCCTCCTCATCGCCCCCACTCCACTGGGAGAAGTCCGCTCCTGGTTGCGACCGGGCGACTTCGCAAGCCTGTGGCACGAGTGGGTCTACACCACCCTCCTGGAACGGCAGACCGCGGGCGAACCGATCGACCCGGTCACGGTCGGCGCGGCGATGGTCGACCGGTTCGGCACCCGCCTCGCCGACGTTCCGCGGCTGCACACCCTGCTGGCGTCGGCCCCGCACACCGCCCACGCCGCGGCCTACGCGCGGATCGTGCTCGATGGCGGGTTGCGCCGGGAGGTCGACGGGCTGGGAGTGCTTCTGCGCGCCGGCGCCCTGCAGGCGACGCTCGACGGCAGCCAAGCGCCGCTCATGTCGACCTGCAACGTGGTCGACGCGGGCTTGGACGCCGCCACGTCCCGCTGGGCCCACGCGACCGGACAGCCGCACGACGACGTCGTCGCGCTCCTGGCCTTGCGGGCCGCGACCCGCAACCTCGACGCCCGCGAGTCCGCCGCCCGCTACCTGGAAGCCCACCCCGCGCCCGACGCTGCAGCCGAGCACCGGCACGTTGTCGACCTCGTCGGCACGCTCATCGCCCAACCCGCCCACATCCCCGACGTCGTCGGCTGGCTGCCGCCGTCACGGATCGCCGACCCGGCCTGGCGGCTGATCTACGCCGCGACGATCGAGCTGTCCGAGCTCGGTGCCCCCGTCGACCTGGTCACCGTCGCCGCAGCCAGCCGCCGCTACGCCCATCACGGACCGGCACTGCCCGGGCTCGACGAGCTGCGCGAGGCGGTCGAGGCCGGCTGGAACACCTACCCGCCGCAGGTGGCCCGCACGGTGGTCGGCGACCAGCTGCGCCACCTGGCCGACATCGGCGCCGACCAGATCCACCAGGCGGCCAACAACGCCGGCGTCCTGATCGCCGAGATCACCGACACCGGGCACGCCGTCACCACCGCCCTACGAACCGTCGTCAGCTCCGCCCTGCGAAGCGGTGCGAGCAACAGCCCGGCCGCGGTCGTGCCGGCGGTGCGCGAGGCAGGGGTTCGGCGATGACCGCGCAACGTCTACCGGTGCGACCGGCACCGAACGGCGGACCCGACCTGACCGGATGGGCGCTGGGCGCACTCGGCGCGCTGCTGGGCCTGGCCGCGATCGTGTGGACCGGAGCCGCGTTGGCATGCCTGCTCACCGGCCGACCCGCGCCCAACGGCGGACTGCAGGCGGCGTTGGCCTCGCTCGCGCACCCCGGCGAGACGGACACTGCCTGGCCGGCACCCGCCGCGCTGCCGGGACCGGTCGCCTACTGGGGAGCCACCGGGCTCCTCGTCGCCCTTCTCACCGTCGCCACCCTCGTCGGCCGGCGTCTGTACGGGCGCCTGGCCGGGAGATCTCGCGGCGAGGGCGACCGGCTGCGGCACCTGCCCGGCATGGCCGACCCCATCGAGGTTCACCGCGCCGCCGGACAACGTGCCCTGCGTTCCCGCGCCGCCGTCGTGCGCCCGTCCCTGGACGCATCGGCCGACCCCGCACAGGTCGGCTACCGCCTCGGCTCGCTGCGTGGTCGCGACCTGTGGTGCACCGTCGAGGACTCCGTGCTGCTCGTCGGCCCACCACGGATGGGCAAGGGCCTGCACCTGGTGATCCCGTGGGTGCTCGACGCCCCGGGCCCTGTCGTGGTCACCTCGACCCGCCCGGACACCCTCGCCATCACCCTGCGCTACCAGCGCCGACGCGGAGACGTGGCGATCTTCGACCCCCAACGCCTGGCCGGGTTGCCCGGCGGGCTGGCGTGGTCGCCGGTGCGCGGCTGCGAGGTGCCGCGGGTAGCGCTGGTGCGCGCCCGGGGGCTGGCGGCCGGAGCCGGGTTCGGGCGCACCGTCTCCGACGCCGACTTCTGGGCCGGACTGACCGAGACCACGCTGCGCTGCCTGCTGCACGCCGCCGCCCTCGACGGACGCCGCGCCCTCGACCTCTACCGGTGGGCGCTGAACCCGGCCAGCGCCGAGGACGCTGTCGCCATCCTCAACCGCACCTCGTCGGCCGAGGGTTGGGCTGACGCGCTCGAGGCCGCGATACACACCGACCCGCGCACCCGCGACTCCATCTGGCTCGGGGTCCGCCAAGCCCTGGCGGCGCTGGCCGACCCCGACGTGCTGGCGGCAGTCGACCCCAGGCCAGGGGAGGAGTTCGACCCGGTCGCGTTCCTCCACTCGACGAACACGCTCTACCTGCTGGCGTCCTCGGTGTCCTCCGGCTCGTCGGCACCGCTGGTCGCCGCCTTCGTCGAGGACATCACCGAGACCGCCCGCGCCCTAGCCGCCCGGGCCCCCGGGGCCCGGCTCGATCCGCCGCTGCTGCTGGCGCTCGACGAGATCGCCAACCTCACCCCGCTGCCATCCCTGCCCTCCCTCATGGCCGAGGGCGGCGGCTCCGGAATCACCACCCTGGCGGTCCTGCAGTCCCTCGCGCAGGCCCGCAACCGGTGGGGCGAGAACGCCGCCGACGCCATCTGGGACGCCGCCACCGTCAAGGTCGTCCTCGGCGGGCTCGGGAAGTACCGGGACCTCGACGACGTGGCCCGCCTGCTCGGCGAGATCGACGAGCTCGTCGAGACCCGCACCAGTGGGCGGGCGGGGGAGCGGTCCTCGTCCACCTCGGTCCGCTCCGTGCCAGTGATGCCGGCCTCCGCGCTGCGGACCCTGCCGTTCGGAACGGGGGTGCTGCTGCTGCGGCAGACCAAGCCCACCGTTATCGACCTGCACCCCTGGACGGCACGGCGCGACGCCGCGGTGCTGCGCGCCGATCGGCAGGCCGTCGAACGAGCCACCGAGAGCGGGACGGAGGTGACAGCGTGATCGGGAAGGTGCTCGTCGGTGGGCTCGCCGTCGTGCTTGTCGTGCCTGCCGTCGCTGTGCTGACCGCGGTCAGCATCGGAGGGAACACGCAGACGTGCATCTCGTCGGCGGTCGCCTCCATGGCGCCCGACCAGCTCCTGCCGGACAACGCGCCCGAGGACCCGAACCCCACAGCGGGGCCGGGGTCCACCGCGCCCACAAACGGCGCATCCGGCGGCGCCCCGAGCCGCGGGTGTCTGCCAGCCCTGGGCGTCGGCACCGTCGAGGTCCCGCCGGGCACCCCGGTCGACGTGGCCACGGCCGTCCACAACGCCCTCGCCTACGTGGGGGTCGCGTCCGGCTGGGCCGAGCTGTGCGACAAGCTGGCGTGCCGCGCCTACGGCTACCTCAACTCCGGCTACGTGTCAGCCGCTGCGCACTGGCAGGTCATGGTCGACCACGGGTACGCCCACCCGGGCGACCGTTGCCCGCCCCTCGGCTCGTTCGTCTTCTGGAACACCGGCCGGCCGTTCGGGCACGTCTCTCTCGTCGTGCAGGCCGACCCCGTGCGCTGCAATCCCGACCACATCCAGGTCACCGCCAACGGAGTCTTCGACGCCGCCACCGGCAACCACGGCGGGGTCTACCTGCTGTCCCTGGCTCGCCTCGACCACATGTACCTCAGCGGACACGGCTACCTCGGCTGGTCGCCGCCCATCTGCGCAGGTGCCCTCCTGCCCGGCGGCACCAGCCAGCCCGTCCCCTCCGGGAGATGACATGCGCACGAACGCGCCCTCCACCGAGGAGAAGCTCACCGCCCTGCACACCCAGCTCATCGACGCCGTCGCCGAACTGCGACAGTCCGACAAGTGGGCCCAGATGCTCGCCGTCGCCGCCCGGTTCACCACGTACTCGCCATCGAACGTGCTGCTCATCGCCGTGCAGCGGCCCGACGCGACGCAGGTGGCCGGGATCCGGACGTGGAACTCCCTCGGACGGCACGTGAACAAGGGCGAGCACGGGATCGCGATCCTCGCGCCGTGCCTGTACCGGACCGACGACGAGGCCGCCCCGCGATCCGACGACGGCGGGGCGCCTCCGCCGTCTGACGAGGGCCCAATACCGCGGCGCGAACTGCGCGGGTTCCGGGTGGTGCACGTCTTCGACATCACCCAGACCGACGGCACGCCCCTGCCCGACGCCGCACCCCGGCTGCTGACCGGCGATGCGCCACGCGAGGCGTGGGACGGGCTCGTCGGCCTCACGCTGAACGCCGGCTACCGGCTGGAGCGACGCACCTGCCCCGCCGGGGTAAACGGCTGGACCGCACCCGAGGAGAAGCTCGTCATCGTCGACAAGAACCTCGAACCTGCCCAGGCCACCAAGACCCTCGCGCACGAACTTGGACACATCCGCGCCAACCACGCTGGGCGATTCCCCGACTACGCGACCGACCGCCGCTGCCGCGGCGCCGCCGAGGTCGAAGCCGAGTCGATCGCCTACATCGTCACCAGCCACCTCGGCATGAACCCCGCCGCCTACTCCGTCCCGTACGTCGCCGGCTGGGCCGACGACCTCGACGTCCTGCGCCACCACATGAGCACCGCCGTCACCGCGGCGCAGTGGATCCTCGGTGACCTGGAGAGGCCGCCGAGTCACGAGACGGCAGCCACCGCCCACGTCCCGGTCCCGGCCAGATCGCATCCAGCAGTGCCGAGGATGGCAGACCTCTACCCGGCCTAGGCACGGTATCGGCCAACCCGTCGCGAGGCGCGGCCCCTGTGTGAACCCCCGGCAGCACCTGTCTCGCCGCTAGTCAAGCGGGCGCCGCCCGTGAGCCCATCTGCTCGCTCGCTGCCAGCTCAGCCGAGCTCCGACTTGCCGTGTCTCCGTGAACGAAGGGGTTCAGCCACTCGCCGTGGACGCCGATGTCACAGTGGGACCCCGGACAGAGAGGCATCGGTGCTTCCACCTATCGGCGTCGCCCCTGACGCCTCCTCTACCACCGCCAGCCTCCGGCACCGTCCGGTGGAAACTGCGCGGAGGAAACGACAATCTGGCTCTTGTCTTGCTTGTATCTTGATCAGCAGCGATGCGTCGACGTCGCCTCACTCGCGGGCGAAGCGGGGAGCCGATGAATGAGCGACACCTCTGATCGGTGGGGGCCGGCGTGACCAGTGAACTCCCCGACCACCAGGCGATGTTCACCCGATTCCTCTACGACAGCAAAGACGAGGCGGGTGCACGGACGCGCTTCCAGCGCTTGGTGACCGACCTCGTAACGGTCAAGCTGCCCGCCGCTTCCGAGGTCGCCTACCCGGGCGGCGGGGACTGGGGCATCGATACCTACGTCGGCGACCTCGACGGTGACATTGTGGTCTGGCAGTCCAAATTCTTCACTGCGTGGAGCGAGACCCAGCAAGGCGAAATCCGCTCCTCTTTCAAGCAGTTGCGGGACAAGGCGGCGGAGAATGGCTTTACGGTGACCGTCTGGACACTGTGCGTTCCCAGCATTCTCCCGCCGGACCAGCAGAAATGGTTTGACGGATGGCGGAAGCGCACGACCAAGGAGACAGGCGTACGGATCGAGCTGTGGAATGGCGCGACGATCCGGGGCGCCCTCCAGCAGGCCGACGCTCGGCATCTTAGGGAACTCTATTTTCCCGAGCAGGCGTCAGCGAGCGAGGACGTCCCGGTTGCCAAGCTGACGAATCCTGCGACGCTCGCTGATTCACTCTTTGTTGTTCAGCTTGAGTCGGCAGGTCGTGTCGAGACCGACGCGGCCAAGGGGTTCTATTTCACTGCCGAAGCGATGGCGCGGGATGTGGCGGGACGTGGGCTCCCCTCAGAGATCGGCGCCCTCAACGAGGCGCAGCTTGAGGTCCACGGTGTGTGGGAAGAGGCGTACAACGCGGGCCTGGGTCAAGCGTCAGAGGACGGTCGTATCGTCGGGCTCGTTGAGGACGTGAACCAGAAAGTCGGGCTACTACCCAGTTCATCCGCTCTCCGGCTGCGGCCCGCTCATCGCAGGGGCCTCATGCATCGATTGGTGGAAGCAGCGCGAGCCGGGTGGGTTTCACAGTGGCGCGATATCGCGGACGCCTACCGGGGCACACCTGCGCCCGTGGCTCTGGAACGAAGCGGTGAGCTGATCGCTCCGACGCAGGCGTTGCCTGTAGGAGAGGAGGTCGATGATGCTCGATTCCGAGCCGGGAACTGAACGCGCTGTATGGGAAGGCCCCGAAGAGCGAACGGTCTTCCGCGTCGCGCAGCTCGAACTCCTCCTGGCAGTCGCCGACGAGACAGGCGCACAGCTGACAAGTCTCGACC
Organism: Actinomycetes bacterium; assembly: GCA_021793115.1. The sequence continues at coordinate 7,557 of JAJYTJ010000095.1, forward strand.
GGCTTGCCTACTTCGACTTCTTCGCGGCCAACCCTTTCGCGGTGCTCGACGGGGAGGCGCCAGACAAGGACGCCCAGGACCGTCTGACGCTGCGCCTCGCTGGCTTTACCGACGGTCAGCTCGCCTACGGCACGATTGGACACCGCTTCACGACACGTCGACAACGCATCATGCATGATCTCTCGCTGCTGGTTGCGCGTGATCTGGCCGAAGTGCTACCCGATCGTTATTCGATCACGCCCGCCGGAAGAGAGTTTGCCGCTGCACTCGGGACGTTCTATGCGGAGAGTTACCGCACCGCTGCGACAATCGTACTGAAGCGACTCGGAAACCTTTCCGAGGTGCGGCTCCGAGCGAAGGCCGAGACCCTACTGGGCAAATCCTGGCTGCTGATCGACTTCCTCGCGGATGTCGAAGGATCTGACGCAACGGCGGGGAAGGTGGACCCAAGAGCATGAGTTCCAGTTCCAGCGTGTCAGGTCTCCGAATTCGCAAGCTGCGGCTCTTCACGCCTCCAGGCGGGGCGCGGACATACGACGTCGATTTCACCACCAGCGACGGCAATTGGCGGCCGCTATCAATCGTCGCGGGAGCCAGTCAGACCGGCAAGACCAGCACGATTGAGTACATCCTCTATTGCCTCGGAGGTTCCGGCTTCCCAGAGCATCCGGAGATGGTTCAACGGGTTGCCGCAGCTGCTCTGGAGCTCGAGATTGACGGCGTCATCCATACGATCGAGCGGACGACGACTGGATCGCCATCGAAGTTCGCATCGGTTCGTCAAGCACCGCTAGACGATCTGACTTCGGCGACAGAGATGCGGTTGGTGATCGACCCGCCATCAGAGCCTGAGTCGTTGTCGCAGTTCCTGCTCGCTTCGTTCGGGATGGGAGGCATCCGGCTCCCGGTGAGCCCGTCAAGGCCCGATTCCGAAACGCACGCGCTGAGCATCCGGGACGTGGCCCGGCTGATGTACTACGCGAACTCTCGGCTCGACGGACAGAACCTCCTCGAGGAGAAGTCCAACGTGATCGTCGCCCAGAAGCTGCAGCAGACGATCGACCTGACGTTCGGTGTTGCCGATAATTCGCTGGCCCAACTCGCCGACCGCATCCACGCTGCAGAGATCGCCTCACGCGAAGCCGAGCGCTCAGCCAAGATCTTGCGGGCGATCGTGGAGGACGAGTACCCGCTGGGACCGGCCGGCGTCGAGATCGAGCACGGTGACGCCCAGCGCCTCGCCGAAAGGCTCCGGACACAGATCGCCGAACTCGATACGAGCGAGCTTGCACGTCAGCGGGCGACCGACAGTCTGAGAGGCGAACTCGCGGCCGTCGAGTCCGAGATGCTGGCCTGGAACGTGCGGGTCAGGGGTCGAGAGAGCCTGCTCGACCGGCTCAACTCGCTCGCACTCCAGTACGCGGACGACAAGAAGAAGCTCACGTTCCTCAAGGAAGCGGAACGGCTCTTCGACCCGCTGCACGTCACCCACTGCCCGGCCTGCCTCAACAAGCTCACCTCGCTGCCACACGTAACGACGGACGGCTCCTGCAGCTTCTGTGGTCACGACCTCAGCCAGGACGGGGACGGCGAGCGCAGCAAGGAGCAACGGCAACTCGTGGAGCGCGAGCTGACTGCCACGACCCGGAGACTCGACCACCTCACCGAGTACCTGAACACCCTTACCCGCGAACTCGTCGTCCTACGAGCCTCACAGAGCACGATCGCCGAGCGCGCGGCCTCGACAGCAACCGAGCTGAACCGTGCTGCGAACCTGCCAGCACCGTTCCTCGCCTACCGAGACCAGCTGTCGACACAGCTCGCGGAAGCACAGAAGGCCGTTGCGCGGCAGGAACAAGGCAACCGGCTTTGGGAGAAGGTCGGGCAAGCAGACAGGGAGAGCCAGATCCGAGCTGGGCAACTCGCGCTGCTTCGCAAGGAACGGCAGGAGCAGTCGAGCCGCCCTGACCGAAACTCGATCGTCAGCGTGGTTTCGGCTCGATTCGTCGAGATTCTGGGTGACTTCGGGTACCCGAAGCTCAGTGACGCGGGGCTGAACTCAAAGTTCATCCCGACCGTTCGCGGGAGCAACTACACAAGAGCGAGCAGCGGTGGATTGACGCTCATCAGCCTCGCCTGGGCCTTTGCGATATGGGAAGTCGCCTTCGAGCGAGATGCGCTGGCGCCAGGACTCCTGATCGTCGACAGCCCTCAGAAGAACCTCGGGCATACCGCTCACCCCGACGACGACGACTTCGCCGACGCCCGCTTGGTGAACAACATTTACGAGCACATCGAACAGTGGCTCGACGGCGCCGGCGCGGGCGCGCAGATCATCCTGGTCGACAACAGCCCGCCGCCGACGGTCGACGAGCATGTTGTTATCCGGTTCTCCGGCCGGGCTGAGCAGCCGCCTTTCGGTCTCATCGACGATGCCACGACGTAGGTGGTCCGGCGACGAGGCGAAGTCGAAGGCTGACACTCCTTTTCGTGCCAGAAGCCCACGCGACTGACCTAGCTATTCGGTGCCCGGTGGCCACCAGGGCGACAGCCGGTGCGCGCGACCCAGTCGGCGATGCGTTGGCATGCCTGCGCGAAGTGTTCGTGCCAGAGTAGCGGCGCGTCGTAGTTGGAAGCGAGGGCGAAGGAGCCTTGCCACGCCAGGTGCAGTGCCGATAGCTCTTCGATGAGCTCGGGGTGCAGACGCCAGCACTCGGGCACGATGCGCCGGTCGAGGCGGTATCGCTCGACGAGCCAGCCGACCCACAGGTCGAGGTCCTCGAGGACGAGTTCGGTGTCGTCCGGGCTGAGCGAGGACCAGATGAACGGGACGGGTGGCCGGTCGATTCGCGGCATCCGCTTGGCGGGGTAGAAGGAGTCCTGCTGGGACATCGGGGTGCCTCCTAGCGTGAGATCGCGGCGGCTGGCGCCGCGGCGGGGACGGGTGCGGTGGGCCGCAGGGTGTCGGTGTGAGCGACGGTGGCGGCGATCTCGCCCAGCCAGGCGTCGCGGGCCAGCGGGTTGGCGGGTTCGGGTCCGAGTCGCTCGAGCCAGTCGGGCTGCGCGTCGAGCACGGCGTCGGTGAGTGCCCGGACGCGGTCGTCGACGAGACGGTCGATCTGGGCGAGGAGCGCCCGCGCGTCGGGATCGAGCCCGGTGGCGTCGCGCACGGCCGGCACGTCGTGGAAGTCGGGCGCGTGATGCCGAAGCCAAGCCCGGGCGGCGGTGTTGAGCTGGCCTATCGGGTCTGCCTTGCCGTCGAGGTCGGCGACGAGTTGGCGAACGTCCTCCGACGGCTCGTCGCTGACGAGGGCCACCCGGTCGAGTGCGGCGTACACCCGGCCAGCGTCCGGGGACGTTGCGATCGACTCGACCACATCCGGCTCGACGCCGAGCGCTTCCAGTCGGCTGGTCCATCGGGCCTGGGCTGCGTCGGCGTACAGGCTGCGTCGGATCGGCTCGAGCCTGTGCAGGGATGTGGCTTCGTCCTGCTTGGCGGCGATGGTGGCGATGGCGGACTGCTCGGCGCCGGTGGTGGCCAGGATGGTGGTGAGGATGTCGCGGGCGTCTAGGGCGGCGTGGGGGTCGGGCAGGGTGTCGCAGTCGGTGTCGAGGGTGTCGACGGCGAGATAGAGGTGGTTGGCGTCTCGGCCGCGGGTCATGGCCACGTAGAGGTTCTCCCGGGTCATGCCTGTGTGGGCGAGTACGTGGGCGCGGTCGACGGTGATGCCTTGGGCGCGGTGGGTGGTGGTGGCGTAGGCGAGGTCGACGTTCTCGGCCACGTAGCCGGCGGGTAGAACGACGGCGACCTCGTCGTCGGACCCGGCGGTGCCCACGAGGCCGCGGCGGGCCAGGACGGTGTGCGCGGGCACGACGGTCAGCGACCCGTCGGCGTCGACGGCGTGGACGTCCCACAGGTCGCCGTTGCGGACGAACCCGCCGGGGCGGGACAGGTGCCGGTCGTTGAGGCGGGTGACGATCCGGTCGCCGACGCCGACGACGATGCTGGCGCGTGTTGTCGTGCCCTGGGGGGTGACGAGGCCGTCCTGGACGCGGTCGTTGTGTGCGCGGTTGTTCAGGGCGGTGACGGTGGCGGCGTCGGGTGCGAGCAGGATCGTGGTGTACCCGGCGGCGACGTCGGCCGACCATGCGGTGTAGGCGTCCTCGAGCATCGACTCGCCGGGGCCGGCGTGGATGCGCCCGGCGTCGTCGTAGTCGTCGAGCACTCGCGCGTTGCCGGCGCGCAGGGCGGCGGTGGCGGCGGCTTCCCAGGGGTTGGTGAAGCGCCACAGGGTGCGTAGCTGGGCGCCGCCGGTGCGGTCGGCGAGCAGCCCGAACGCGCCGCCGGCGTCCACGGCCGAGAGTTGGGCGTGGTCGCCGACGAGCAGGAGCTTGGCGTTGGCGGCCGCGGCCTGGCGGGCCAGGTCGTCCAGGGCGAGGGTGCCGGCCAGGGAGGCTTCGTCGACGACGACGAGCATGCCCGGGCTCATGGTCCACCGTCGTCGCTCGCGGTCCAGGCCGAGCAGTGCGGTGTCGATCGTGCGCAGCCGGCCGAGGTGATGCGGACCGACGAGGCCGTCGCGCATCGCCACGAGCCGCTGGCTGATCGCGGCGCGGCCTGCCGCTCCGGGGCCGGTGGACTCGTGCAGCCACTTGGCTGTGTTCTCGCATGCGATGCCGAGGGCTCCGGCGAGGTTGGCGGCGGCAGTCGACGAGGGGGCCAGGCCGATGACGCTGCCGCGGCCGTGCTCGCGTTCCCAGGCCCGGCGCAGCGCGGCCAGCGTCGTGGTCTTGCCAGACCCGGCCGGTCCGACGAGCAGGTCGATCCGACGACCCGAGCCGGCGACCTGCCGAACAGCAGCCTCCTGGTCGTCGGCCAGGCGCCGGTCGGCGCCGGGTAGGGTGACGGTCTCGTCGAGGATGCGCGCGGTGGGTGCCGTGCTGTCCGCCGCGGCGGTCAGCAGGCGCTGTTCGGCGTCGAGGATGACCTGATCGGTGAAGGTGTGCTCGCCGGGCCGGTCGAACACCGACCCGCCCTCGTGGCGGGCGTAGCGGCCGGTCGCGGTGAACACTGCGGGTGCCTCGAGGTTGACGCATCGGGTCAGGACGGCGTCGGTGATCTGGTCGAGGATCGTCAGCCGGTCGGTCGGTGTGGCGGCGATCAGGCCCTTGGTCAGGCGGGTCGTCTCGGCCAGCACGTTCCACCGGGTCCAGGTCGCGCGCCGCTCCCGCACCCCGACCAGTGCGCGATCGGCCAGATGCTCGACGACGGCGCCGGGCACCCCGTCGGCGCGCAGCGGGCGGGTCCGGCTGCCGGCCAGCACGGCGGCGGTCAGCTCCGCAGGGGTGCGTCCCGTGGTCTGCTGGGCGCGCTGCCGCCAGCGGGCCAACAGGTCGCGCAGCGGCTGGACCGTCTTGGCGGGGCGGGTAGCGCGGGCGGCCTGCTGACGCAGCCGGATGATCTCCACACGGTTGGGTCCGCGTCCGTGGGTGGCCATGAAGCGTGTGACCTGGGCTGTCATCGCTTCGTCTATCTGGCCGGACCGTTGGGAGAAGGCCGCCAGCAGCTCGTCGTCGAGGCCGGCGAGCTCGAACGCCGGCGAACGCCGGGCGCCGCGTGGCCGCCAGGCCCAGGTGACGGGTAGGCGGCGGGACACCTCGTCGACCAGGAACGCCTCGTAGACCTCCGAGACGGCCACCACCGCGTGGTGCAGCGCCCGGGAGTCGACCGACCGCCACGCCCCGTCGACGCCCTGGACCTTGTTGGCGAGCACCACATGGGTGTGCAGGTTGGGGTCGCCGGTGCGTGAGTCCCAGTGGTCGAACGCCGCCGCCATCCCGCCGCGGGTCGACTCCTGCCGGCAGCCGTCCACGCCCGTGCGCGTGAACAGGGCACGGTCCTGCAGGAACTCCACAGCCTGGCCGACCGCGGCGGCATGGGCCGCGTGGACGGCCTGCCGAGTCGCCGGGTCGGCCAGCGCCCACAGGGTCGAGACCGACTTCATCACCGTGAACGTCAGATCGAACCCCGCGACGGCATGCGGTGTGTCCTTCGCAAGCTCGACCCGGGTGATCGCCTCCACCGCCTCCGCCCGGGCCTTGGCGTCCATGCCGTCCGGCAGCGCGGCCACCGCGGCGGCGATCCGATCCGCCGGGGAGGTCGTCGTGCGAAAGGCGCGACCGAGGGCAGCGCCGGTCAGCGGATCGGTGCCGTGCCCGAAGAGGCGGGCCATCGCCTGCTCGTCGACCACCGTCCCGACCGCAAGACCTGGCGCACTCGTCGACCCGGTGTCGCCGAGGCCCGCCAGGCCGCGGCCGATCCACCGGCCCGGCGGGTTGCCGGACTCGGTGTAGTACGCCGTGACCGAGTCCGCGCCGGGGCGCTGGCAGTCGCCGGTGGCGATGTTGCGCAGCAGGTACCGGTACCCGGCCCCGGCGGTCAGCTTGTGCATCGTCATCACCACGGCGCTGTACCGCCTCGCCGGTCTCCGAGCCTTCCCATGTCAACAGGTGTGCAGCCGACGACGAACACGCGACGGCCCATGAGTCACGTCGCCAAGGCCTGAATGCCAGAGGCGTCCGGTAGCTGATGGAGGGTGTGGAGGCGGAGGGAGGAGGTGGGGCGAGGGCGAGGTGGGGCGAGGGCGAGGTGGGGCGAGGGCGAGGTGGGGCGAGGGCGAGGTGGGGCGAGGGGAAGGTTGCCTCGCTGCTCAAGCGGTGGGTTGATCGGGACTCTGCAC
>JAJYTJ010000096.1 GCA_021793115.1 Actinomycetes bacterium
GGCGCTCGAGGCCGGCGGCGTGCTCGTCTCCGACAAGATCGTCATCAACCTCGACATCGCCGCGGTCAAGCAGGCCTGACGCGTTCGCACGCACGGCCCGGTCCCCCAGGGGGCCGGGCCGTCGTCGTCAGTGCTCGGCCGCGAGCCCCGTGGCGAACCCGAGGAAGACCACGCCCGCCGCGCCCTCGATCCGGCGACGCGCCCGCCGCGACGTGAGCAGGTGCCGGGCCGCCCCGGCCGCGGCGACCACGCCCAGCAGCACCGCCACCCCGACCACGGTGAGCGTGAGCGCGTAGAGCATGAGCTGCGGCACCCGGGCGTGCGCCCCGACGAACTGCGGCAGCACCGCGAGGTTGAACGCCAGCACCTTGGGGTTGGTGATGTTGCACAGGAAGCCGGTGCGGGCCGCCGACCAGCGGCGACCGGTGCCCGCTTCGGTGAGGGCGACGCCGGCTTCGTCGTCCCGCACAGCGGTGACAAGGGCGCGGATGCCCAGATAGGCGAGATAGGCGACGCCGGCCCACCGGATCACCTCGAACGCCGCCTGCGACGCCTGGATGATCGCGCCGAGCCCGGAGCCGGCGAGCACGCCCTGGACGACGTTGGCGACGCCGATGCCGAGGAGCGTCCACAGGCCACGCCGGCGGCCGCCGACCACGGTGCTGCGCATGGTCAGCAGCATGTCGGGGCCCGGCACGAGCGCCAGGGCGAGCGCGAACACCAGGAACGACGCGTAGTGACCCACGCGCGCGAGCCTAGGGCGCGGCTACGCCTTCCCGTGCTCCCGGTGCCGGCCGTGGAACGCCAGCAGCTGCAGCTCCGACGCGAGGTCGACCGCACGCACGTGGACCCCGTCGGGCGCCTGCAGCGTCTGGGGCGCGAACGTGAGGATGCCGTGCACGCCGGCCGCCGCCAGCGCGTCCGCCACCTGCTGGGCCACCGCGGCGGGGGTGGCGATCACCCCGATCGTCGCGCCGGAGGCCTCGACCACCTCGGCCAGCTCGGCCACCGGGCGCACGACGAGGCCGGCCACGGTGGTGCCGACGACGGCGGGGTCGTCGTCCACGAGGCCGACGATCGAGAACCCGCGCTCCGCGAAGCCGCCGTACGCCGCCAACGCGTGCCCGAGGTGCCCCACCCCGACGATGACCACCCGGTTCGGCTCCTCCAGCCCCAGCACCGAGCCGATGTGGCCGCGCAGCTGGGCCACGTCGTAGCCCACGCCACGGCGCCCGTACGAGCCGAGGAAGGACAGGTCCTTGCGCAGCTGCTCTGGGCTGACCCCCGACCGCGCGGCGAGCTCGTGCGACGACGTGAGCTTGGCACCCTCGGACCACAGCCCGTCGAGCGCCAGCAAGTAGGCCGGCAGCCGCGCGACCGATGCCCGCGGCAGGCGCTCCCGTGCGCCCTCCGCCCCTGCGGTCGTCACCTCGTACCCCTCTTCTGGGCCACCTCGTCCGGCCGCCCGGCCTCACGCTACGGGTCCCGTGGCTCCTCAGGCGAGCGCGGCACGCAGCGCACGCTCGGAGACCTGGTACTGGGCCACGTCGACGCCGTCCACCACGACGACCGGCAGGCGCTCGCCATAGGCCGCCGCGAGGCCGGCGCCAGCTGGGCTCGTGCCGGTCACACCGGCGCCGGTCGCACCCGTGGCGAACGCACCCGTGCTGTTCGCACCCGCACCGGGCGCTCCAGTGCCGGCCGCACCCACGTCGGCCGCACCCGCGCCGGTCGCACCCGTGGCGGCCGCACCCGCGCCGGCCGTACCCGTGGCGAACGCACCCGTACTGTTCGCACCCGCACCGGGCGCTCCAGTGCCGGCCGCACCTCCGTCGGCCGCGCCCGCGCCGACGAGGCCGCGGTCGTCAGGGCCGGCGTCGACGTCGACCTCCACCCAGGCCACGCCGACGTCACCGCAGACGCGCACGACGACGGCCCGGGCCTCGTCGCACAGGTGGCAGCCGGCACGGCCGTAGAGGACGACGCGGGGGGCTGCGGGTGCGCTCACGCGACCACGGTAGACGGACCGGCCTGAGGGGTTCTCATGCGACCTCGCTACAGTGGCGCCGTGTTCCCACGCCCCGATCGGTCCGACGTGACCGGTCCGGAGGCCCGCGTCGGCGCGTTCTTCGACGTCGACAACACCCTCATCCGAGGCGCGAGCGCCTTCCACCTCGCCGTCGGCCTGTACCGGCGCGGCCTGCTGCGGGTGCCGGAGATCGTGAGGTTCGCCGGGCACCAGGCGCGTTACCGGGCTTTCGGCGAGAACCGGCGGCAGATGGACGACGTGCGCGCCGCCGCGCTGGCGATCGTCCGCGGCCACTCGGTCGCCGAGATGGGCCTCATCGCAGAGGACGTGTACGACGAGGTCATGACGCTACGGATCTACCCCGGCGCCCGCCGGCTGCTCGAGGAGCACCAGGCCGCCGGTCACCGCGTCTGGCTCGTCACCGCCGGCCCGCGCGAGGTGGGCGAGATCATCGCCCGCAAGCTGGGGGCCGCGGGCGCGCTCGGCACCATCGTCGAGCAGGAGGACGGGCGGTACACGGGGCGGCTGTGCGGCGACCTGCTGCACGGCACCGCCAAGGCGGATGCCGTCACCGTCCTGGCCGAGCGCGAGGGCATCGACCTGGGCTCCTCGTACGCCTACGGCGACTCGACGCACGACGTCCCGATCCTGTCGCTCGTGGGCAACCCGGTGGCGATCAACCCGGACCGCCGGCTGCGGCGCCACGCCGTGCGCGCCGGCTGGCCCGTCCAGGAGTTCACCACCCGCGGCTGAGCGCACCGACGGCGCCGGCCGCGGGCCGCGCATGTCTTGCGCGCCCGCGGTAGCGAGCGGATCGGCTCGACCGACCTCAGACCGAGCGTGCCTCGCGCTCGCAGCAGCGAGCGGACAGGCTCGTCGGGCACGCGCCGAGCGACTCGCGGGCCGCACCGATTTTCGTGGCGACGGCGCCGCCGGAGGCCGAGCGCATCGCCTACGCTCGGCGCGTGCCCGACGAGCCGTCCGGACCTCCCGCACCCTCGGCAGGCCGCCCACCGGCCGGTCGCCAGCGCCGCGTCGACCTCCGGTCGACCCCCGCGACCCGCGTCAGGCCTGCCGCTCCGGACGACGTCCCCGCGCTGGCCGAGCTCGCCGCGCTCACCTTCCCGCTCGCCTGCCCACCCTCCATCGGGCCGGCCGATGCCGCCGCGTTCATCGCCTCACGACTCTCGCGCGAGGCCTTCGACACCCACCTGGCCGAACCGAGCCACCGCGTCCTCGTCGCGACCGGCGACGACGACGACGTACTCATCGGGTACACGCTGCTGATCCTCGGCGAACCGGCCGACGCGGACGCGGCCGCCGCAGTGACGATCCGGCCCACCGTGGAGCTCTCGAAGTGCTACGTCCACCCAGTCCACCACGGGACCGGGACGGCGGCGGCGCTCATGGGAGCCAGCCTGGCCGCAGCCCGCGGGCTGGGCGCCGGCAGCGTCTGGCTCGGCGTCAACCAGCACAACTCGCGTGCGCAGCGGTTCTACGCGAAGAGCGGCTTCACCGCCGCCGGTACCAAGCACTTCGCGGTCGGCACGGTTCGCGAGGACGACTACGTCATGACGCGCGCCTTGTAGCGGCACGTCAGCGCCGCAGCGGCACAGTCGTGGCGGCCAAGCGGCCCGTCGGCAGCGTGGCAGCGTGGCAGCGACGTTCATCCCGTTCGGCTGAGCGGCTCCGCCGGCTCGTCGGCCGCGCCCCACAGCGGATGCTGCTCGCCACGCACACCACGGCGCGCGGCAACCCCGACGTCCCCCGTCGTACCGGGACCGGGCCTCGCCTCAGCGGCGGCACCAACGTTCGTCCCCGTTCGTCCGCCGCCCGGCGACCCACCGATGCCGATGAGACCGCCGCGACGATCGCGGTGCTCGTAGCGGCCGTCGCCCAGTCGCGTCACCACGATGTCGTGGTCGTGGATCCAGTCGTGGTGGAAGCGGCAGTACGGGCCGCAGTTGGCCAGGTCGGTAGGGCCGCCGTCCCGGTCCCACCAAGACAGGTGGTGCAGCTCCGTGTTCCGCAGCGGCATGGCGCAGTCCGGCCACACGCAGCCCGTCACCCCGCTGGCCAGGAGCGCCATCCAGTGCCGGCGGCCGAACAGCCGCTGCCCGCGCCCGAGGTCGAGCACGAGCCCGTCGGCGTCGACGACGGCCCGCGTGAGCACGCAGTCGCACAGCGCCCGGGCGACCTCCGAGGCCGGCCACGCCCGTCCCCCTTCGTCGAGCACCGGCGGCACGCCGCCCGTCGCCTCGACGACGCCCTCCGTCGAGCCCGGGGTCGGTACCGGCCGAGCCACGCTCCGGGCGGCGGCCCCCACGCCCCGGGCGGGCTCGCCGCTGCGACGGCGGCCCGCACGCAGGGCTGCCCACGTCTCCTGCGTCATGGTCACGATCGCCTGCACGGGTGCCGCGGCGCCCGGTGTGGTCGCGTCGTCCGACAGCGTGCGGTGCACCATCGCCATCAGGGCATCCGCACGCCGCTGGCCGGCGTCTCGATCGTCGTCCTTCGCGGGCCGCGGGTTCAGCGCACCGATCGCCTTGCTGAGCTCGTACCCCGCGACGCTGTCCAGCTGCGCCTTCACCAGCGCGCCGCCTGGCGTGTGGGAGATGGTGAGAAAGCGGTTCGCCCGCTGCTCGTCGTGCGACCGCTGCAGTCCCCGCGGGTCCAGCTCCGCCGCCATCACCCGGAGCTGCTTGCCGAACTCCGGGGCGTCGAAGCGCCGGGCCAGCGCCACCACGCGCTCCTGCCCCGCATCGGTGGCCAGCTCGGCCGCGAGCCGCGGCGACACCGCGGTCGCGCGGGTGAGCTGCGCGATGTGCGTCTCCGTCACCGGGCCGTCGGCCAGCGCTTCGGCCACGGCGGGCAGCGCCTGCAGCGTCGCGGCCTGGTCCACGGCGGCGAAGCCGGCCCCACGCCCGCTGCGCGACACGCGCCCGACGAACCCGGCGAGGTCCCTGTCGCCCTTCAGCGCCCACGTCCCTGCTTGTCGCTCCGCCGTCACCACGCGACCTTCGAGCACGGCCATCTGGTCGCGGTGCCTGGCCGCCCATGCGAGCACGCCGGTGCGGGTCGCCGCACCCCACTCGATGGCGTCCCCCACGGCGTCGAGCGCCGCGCGCGTCGCCGCCTCCAGCGCGACGAAGGCCGCGGGCAGCGTTGCCGCCGCTTCGGGCGCGCACGACGAGATCGTCGCCATCGCCGCACACCCCCGTAGATCGCCGTCGAACTGTTGTTCGAAGCCTATCGGGCAACGGTGCATCGCGCAAGGAAATAGCACGTCTGACCTGCGGAGACGCCTGTGGATGCCTCACCGTCGCGCGCGGGCTGTGGGCGGCTCGCGCGCCCACCTGCGGGTCGCGCGCAATCCCACCCGGGAAGCGCCGACGATGCCCTTGACGACAGCGGTGCCGACCACATCGACGCGCGGTGAGCCGACGACACGACGCGCCGAGCTGGCGACAAGTCGAGAGGTCGAGAGGTCGAGAGGTCGAGAGGTCGAGAGGTCGAGAGGTCGAGGGGTTCAGAGGTCGAGAGGTCGAGGGGTCAAGAGGTCAAGAGGTCCAGGAGCCGGGCGACGACGAGCCGGGCGCACGCAGTGCAGCACGCCCGACGCGAGCGCAGCACGGCACGCCCGACGCGAGCGCAGCACGGCACGCCCGGCGCGACCAGCACCGCAGACACCGGCCAGCGCGAGCGGCACGCCAGACCTGGCGCAGGCAGCACAACAGACCAAGCCGGGCCGGACGGAGCCACGGAGTCACAGAGCCACGGAGCCACGGAGCCACGGAGCCACGCGACGAGAACGCCCGACGAGAACGCCCGACGAGAACGACGAAGGCCCGGTCGATCCCGACCGGGCCTTCACGTGTCCGAGCCGCCCAGGGCGGCGCGCGTCACTTCTTGTTACGACGCTGGTGACGCGTCTTGCGCAGCAGCTTGCGGTGCTTCTTCTTGGCCATCCGCTTGCGGCGCTTCTTGATGACGGAGCCCATGGTGGTCCTCGTTCGCTTCTCGTTGTGGTCGGCCGGCGGGGCCGGAAGCCCACGCAGAAAGTCCGGGGGCCAACCCTACGCCCACCGGGGCCCCATCCGGAAAGTCTCCTCCGTCAGGAGCTCAGGCGACCTTCGCCCCGCTCCTCCGGCCGCGGCACGGTGGACGACGAGCGCAGGTACGCGTCGAGGGCATCCCGGGGCACCCGGAACGAGCGACCGACCCGCACCCCGGGCAGCTCGCCCGAGTGGAGCAGCCGGTACACCGTCATCTTCGACACGCGCATGACGTCGGCCACCTCCTCCACCGTGAGGTAGCGCACGCGGCCGGTCTCCTCGCTCATCCTGCGCTCGCTTTCCCGGCCTCAGCTCGTCGGAGTCCAGCCACCGGTGCGTCAGCGTAGTGCCTGCTGGGACGCGTGTGAAAGGGGTGACCTGAGTGATTCCTGAGACGCGTCAGTCGTAGTCCGGGTCCAACCCGTGGTGCGGGAAGACGGCCGTGCGGGTCGCCCGGATGGCACGGTCGACGTCGTCGGCCGGGTCCCACCCGGCCGACCACGGCCGGAACGCCGCGCTCGCCCCCTCCGTCATCGTCGTCGCGTCCAGCGAGCCGTACCGCTGACGCACGGCGTCGCACCACATGTCCGGCAGCGGCGTGGCCGGGTCCACCGGGCGGTGCGTCGCCAGCCCGATGACGTGCGCCCACACCCGCGGCACCACCTCGGCCCGGGCGTACCCGCCGCCGCCCAGGGCGAGCCAGCGTCCCCGCGCGGTCTCGTGCGCCAGGCCGTGCAGCAGCTCGGCCGCCAGACGCTGCCCGTCCACCGACGTGCGCAGCGACGTCAGCGGGTCGAGCCGGTGCGTGTCGCACCCGTGCTGCGTCACCAGGAGATCCGGCGCGAACTCCCGCAGCAGCGGCGGCACCACCGCGTCGAAGGCCCGCAGCCAGCCGGCGTCGCCGGTGCCCGAGGGCAGCGCGACGTTGACGGCCGAGCCTTCGGCGCGCGACCCGCCGATCTCGCGTGCGAAGCCCGTGCCGGGGAACAGCCGCGCCCCGGTCTCGTGCAGCGAGACGGTCAGCACGCGCGGGTCGTCCCAGAACACCGCCTGGACGCCGTCCCCGTGGTGCGCGTCGAGGTCGACGTACGCCACCCGCTCCGCGCCCGCCGCGAGCACCGCGCGGATCGCGACCGCGGCGTCGTTGTACACGCAGAACCCGGACGCCGCGCCCGGCATCGCGTGGTGCAGGCCGCCGCCGACGTTGACCGCGTGCCGGGCCTCGCCGCGCCACACGGCGAGCGCCGCATCCACGGATCCGGCCACCACGCGGGCGGAGGCCGCGTGCATGAGCGGGAACACGGGGTTGTCCTCGGTCCCCAGCCCGCGGGCCTCGTCGGGCTCGCCGGACGCGGCGGCCGCCCGCACCGCGGCGATGTACGCCGGCTCGTGCACGGTGGCGAGCACGTCGTCCGGCGCCTCGTCCGCGGCGACCACCTCGACGTCCGGCCGCTCGAGCAGCCCGAGGCCCGCGGCGAGCGCGATCGTCAGGTCGATCCGGTCGCTCGACATGGGGTGGCCGGGCCCGAAGTCGTAGCCGAGCAGCTCGGTGGACCACACCACACGTGTGACGGCGGGCCCGGCTGGCATGCGCCCACCGTGGCACCCACCGGGCCGCCGTGTCGACACGCGCGCGGCCCGCCGTCCCCGGCCCTTGCGCGCGCCTCCTCGAGCCGACGGCTCGCGGCGCAGCTGCCGCGGCAAGCGCTGCACGGCCTCGACGTCGACCAGCCGCCGGCCGGGCTCGAGCACCTCGCCCGGCTCGAGGCCTCGCGCCGGTGGCTACTCGGTGCGGCGGCGCAGCGTCGTCGTCGCGAGCGCGACGGCACCGACGATGAACAGGGCCAGCACGCCGACCGCGCCCCGCACCGTCGTCCAGCCGCCGCCCTGGGCGATCTTCTGCATGGCGTCCACCGCGTAGGTGAGCGGCAGCACGCGCGAGATCCACTCGAGCACCGTGGGCATCTGATCGCGCGGCATGAGGACGCCGCACAGGAGCAGCTGCGGCAGCAGGAACGCGGGCATGAGCTGCACCGCCTGGAACTCCGTGCGCGCCAGCGCCGAGGCGGCGAGCCCGAGCGTGCTGCCGAGCACCGCGTTGAGGATCGCGACGACGAAGAGCAGCCACAGCGGGCCGGCCACGTCCATGCCGCACACCCAGATGGCCCAGAACACGACGACGACGGACTGGATGAGCGCCATCACCGCGAACGCCAGGGCATAGCCGACGACGAAGTCGCCCTTGCCCAGGGGCATGGTCATGAGCCGCTCGAGCGTGCCGCCGGTGCGCTCCCGCAGCGTGGCGACGCTCGTGACGATGAACATGACGAGCAGGGGGAAGAAGCCGACGAGCACCGGCCCGAACGTGTCGATGACCGGCACCCGGCTGTCGTGGTACATCCACGCGACGATGCCGAGCAGCAGCATGGGCACGCCCAGCAGCAGCGCGATGGTGCGCCGGTCGTGCCGCAGCTGGCTCAGCACGCGGCGCATGGTGGCGAGCGTCAGTGCCGGGCTCACGCGGCCGCCCCCCGCTCCGCGGCATTCGCCTGGTCGACGAGGTGGAGGAACGCGCCCTCGGCGTCGGCGGCGCCCGTGCGGGCCAGCAGGTCGTCGAGCGTGGCGTCCGCGAGGATCGCGCCGCCCCGCATGAGCACGAGCCGGTCGCAGCGCACGGCCTCGTCCATGACGTGGCTCGAGACCAGCAGGCTCGCACCGGCGTCGCGCAGCCGGTGGAACAGCAGCCACAGGTCGCGGCGCAGCACGGGGTCGAGGCCGACGGTCGGCTCGTCGAGCACGAGCAGGTCCGGCTGTCCGAGCAGCGTCACCGCGAGCGACACGCGCGACAGCTCGCCGCCGGACAGCGTCCGCACGACCCGCCGGCCGAACCCGGCCAGGTCGACGTCCGCCAGGGTCGCGGCCACGCGCTCGTCGTCGACCCGCAGGATCGCCGCGGCGTAGCGCATGTTCTCGGCGACCGTCAGGTCCGGGTACACGCTCGGCGCCTGGGTGGTGTAGCCGACCCGCCGGCGCAGCGACGCGGAGCCGGCGGGCTCGCCGAACACCTCGATGGTGCCGCCGGCGACCACCTGGGCGCCGACGATCGAGCGCATGAGCGTCGTCTTGCCGCTGCCGCTCGGCCCCAGGAGCCCGACGACCTGGCCGGCCGGGACCGTGAGGTCCAGGCCCTCGATGACGTGGTTGTGGCCGCGGACGACGCGCAGCCCCCGGACGGCGATCGCCGGAGCCGCCTCACTATTCCCCATGCGAGGAATAGTCGTCCTCCGCGACGCGGCGCGCAAGGACCTTCGGACCCCGGCCTCGCTCAAGCCGGTCGGGGCAGCTCGGCGACCGGCGCGGTGAGGTAGCGGTCGATCGTCGGCCCGACGAGCGCCGCCAGCTCGGCCGCGGGCATCGACGCGACCGGCTCCATGCGGATGACGAACCGGACGATGAGCAGGCCCGACACCTGGGACGCCATGAGCGCCACGCGCAGCGGCGCCTCGTCGGGCGCCAGCAGCCGGCCGATCTGCTCGAAGACCGTCCGCCCGAGGTACGCCACGAGCGCCTGCGGCCGCTCCACGGCGCCCGCCATGAGCCCCACCGCCGCGCGGAAGCCCTCGCCCTCGTCCGCCGACCAGAGCGTGAGCACCTCGGCGAGCAGGCGGGCGCCGACGCCCGGCAGGCCGTCGGCCACGACGCGGGCCGCCACCTCGACCGGGTTCGCCGAGGGCGGCAGCACCGCGACCGCGAACAGGTCGGCACGGTCGGGGAAGTAGTGCCGCACGAGGGCCGGGTCGACGCCGGCGCGCCGCGCCACCGACCGCATGCTCGCCGCCTCGTACCCGCGCTCGGCGAACTCGGCCCGCGCGGCCGCGATGATCGCCCCCCGGGTGTCGGTGCCCGCCGGGCGACGTCCCCTGGGGCGCGGCGACTCCATGGCGGCAGCGTAGGGGCCATTCCCCACCCGGGGACAGGGCACGACGCAGGTCAGCGGGGGCCCGACGAGGTCAGCGGGCGGGCACCGCCGTCGTCGCGGTGACGATGTCGAGCCCCTCGAAGAACAGCTCGAAGACGCGCTTCACCACGTCCCGCAGGGGCTCCCGGAAGCCCGTGCCCTGCCAGTGGTGGAACATCCCCAGCAGGCCGCCGGCGAGCGCGTGCGCGAACACCTGGACGTCGAGGTCCTCGACAGGCCGCCGCAGCTGGCGGGCCAGGACCTCCTCGAGCACGCGCGCGGCGGAGTACGTGTACGCGACGGTGGCCTGCTCCAGCGCGGGCGCGGTGCCGGCGAGGCGGAGCCGGCGCAGCAGGCGCCGTTCCTCGGCTGGGGACAGCCCGTCCAGCGCGGTCATGATGACGCGGCGCAGGCCGGCGAGCGGCACCGGGTCCGCCATCGCCTCGGCCGCCAGGCGGCGCAGCAGCCGCTCCGACTCGTCCCACAGCACCACCTGCTCCTTGGTGCCGAAGTAGCGGTAGACGGAGCTGGGCGAGACCTCGGACGCCGCCGCGATCTCCTCGATCGTCACCACGTCGTAGCCCCGGGCCTCGAAGAGGTCAAGCGCGACCGACTGGATCCGCAGCATCGCCGCCGCGCGCTTCCGCTCCCGCAGGCCCTCGGGCATGAGGACATCCTAACCGCCTGCCAGTCACTCTCATCTGAGAGTAACTCTTGACTCCGACTTGCCCTGGAATCTACTGTCAACTGACAGCGACTCTCATGTTTGGGGCGAATCATGGACTCCGCCATCTGCACCCATGACCTGCGCAAGTCGTTCGGCCGCACCGTCGCCCTCGCGGGCCTCGACCTCGTCGTCGAGCGGGGCCACGTGCACGGCTTCCTGGGACCCAACGGCGCCGGCAAGTCGACGACCATCCGGCTGCTGCTCGGCCTGCTGCGCAAGGACTCCGGCTCGGCCACCGTGCTGGGCGCCGACCCCTGGCGCGACGCCGTGGCGTTGCACCGCCGGCTCGCCTACGTCCCCGGCGACGTCGCCCTGTGGCCCACCCTCTCCGGCGGCGAGGCGATCGACCTGCTCGGCGCGCTGCGCGGCGGCCTCGAACGCACGCGGCGCGACGAGCTCGTCGAGCGGTTCGCGCTCGACCCCACCAAGCGCTGCTCGTCGTACTCCAAGGGCAACCGGCAGAAGGTGGCCATCGTCGCCGGGCTGGCCGCGCACGTGGAGCTCTACCTGCTCGACGAGCCGACGAGCGGGCTCGACCCGCTCATGGAGAGCGTGTTCCGCGACGTGGTGCGCGAGATCACCGCGGCCGGCGGCACCGTGCTGCTGTCGAGCCACATCCTGGCCGAGGCCGAGGCGCTGTGCGACGCCGTCTCCATCATCCGCGCGGGCCGCGTCGTCGAGTCCGGCACCCTGGCGTCGCTGCGCCACCTCACCCGCACCACGCTGCGCGTCACCACGCGCCGCCCGCTGGACCGGCCGGAGGCCTGGCCGGGGGTCATCGGCGTCGAGGCGTCCGACGAGGGCCGCACGGTGCGCCTCGAGGTCGAGGCCGACGACCTCGGCGCCACGGTCGAACGGGTCGCCGCCCACGGCGTCGTCAGCCTCACCAGCGCACCCCCCACCCTCGAAGAGCTGTTCCTGCGTCACTACGGCGACGAGCTGGCGCACCTTAACGGCGACCAGGAACCGGCGGTGGCACGATGACCGGGACCTGGCGGCTGGTGCGGCTCGCGCTGCGGCGCGACCGCGTGGTGCTGCCTGTGTGGATCGCCGCCGTCGCGGGGCTCGCCTGGGCCACCGTCCGCAGCTACGTGCAGCTCACGCAGACCGAGGCCGACCGGCTGGCCACCGCCGCGCTCACGGCCACCAACCCGCTGTCCCGCGTCTTCGACGGGCCGGCCTCGGGTCCGTCGCTCGGCGCCATGGCGATGGTGGACGGCTACAAGATCCTCGCGATCCTCACGGCGCTCATGGCCGCGCAGGCCGTGGTCCGCCACTCCCGCCGGGAGGAGGAGTCCGGGCGCGCCGAGCTCGTCGGGTCGGCCGCCGTCGGGCGCCGGGCGGGGCTCGCGGCCGCCGTCGTGGTGGGGCTTGCGGCATCCTCGCTCGTCGGGGTCGGCGTCGGGCTCGCGGTCGGGGCCACGGGCGTCGGCTGGCCGGGCGCGTGGGCGGCGGGCATGGCCGTCGCTGGCGCCGGCTGGGTGTTCGCCGGGCTGGCCGCGGTGAGCTCCCAGGTCTTTGCGACCGGCCGGGCCGCGACCGGCGCGGCGGCCGGGGCCCTCGGGGTCGCGTTCGTGCTCCGGGCGGTCGGCGACCTCACGGGGCGCGTCGCACCGGACGGCCTGTCCGTCGTCAGCGCGTGGCCGTCGTGGCTGTCACCCCTGGGGTGGGGCCAGCAGGTGCGGCCCTACTTCCAGGACCGCTGGTGGATCGCCGGGCTGTTCTCCGGCACGACGGCGCTCCTCGTCGCGCTCGCGGCACACCTGCGCGGCCGCCGCGACCTCGGCACCGGCATGGTGGCCCCGCCGCGCGGGCCGGCGCGCGGGCCCGCGGGCCTCCTGTCGACCCTCGGCCTCACGTGGCGCCTGCAGCGCGGCGTGCTGGCGGTGTGGGTCGCCGCGATGACGACGATGGGGGCCGTGTTCGGGTCGATCGGCCGGACGTTCGCCGACTACATCGCCGAGAACCAGGCGATGCGCGCGATGCTCGAGACCATCGCGCCCGGCGCGCAGCCGCTCGACCTCTACCAGGCGTTCCTCATGGCGTTCCTCGGGGTGGCGGGCACGGGCTACACCGTCCAGGCGCTCCTGCGGGCGCGGTCGGAAGAGGCGGAGGGGCGGCTCGAGCCGGTGCTCGCGACCGCCGTCGGGCGCACCACGTGGCTCGCGACGCACCTCCTCGTCGTCGGGGTGGGCTCGGCCCTCGTGCTGTGCGCCACCGGCCTCGCGGGCGGCCTGACCTACGGCGCGCTCACCGGTGACTGGTCGCAGGCGTTCGGCGGGATCATGGCGGCGTCCGCCGTCCAGGTGCCCGCGGCCCTGGCGCTCGGCGGGCTCGTCGTCGCCGTGCTCGGCCTGGCGCCGCGCCTGACGAGCGCGGTGGCGTGGTTCGCGCTCGCCGCCGCGCTCGTCATGGGCCAGCTGGGCCAGCTCCTCGAGCTGCCGCAGTGGCTGCTCGACGTCTCGCCGTTCACCCACGTGCCCGCCGTGCCGGCCGAGCCGTTCGCCGTCGCACCCCTGCTGTGGCTGGGTGCGACGGCGGCCGTGCTCGGCGTGCTCGGCGTCGCCGCGTTCCGGCGGCGCGACCTCGCGGGCACCGCCTGAGGGCGGCTACAGGCCCCGCGCCAGGCGGAAGTAGGCCTGGTTGGCGCGCACCTGGTCCGTGAACCCGCGGCGCGTGGTGTGCTCGTCGATGACGAGCAGCTCCGTGCGCGTCATGTCGGCGAACATCTCCCACGTGTCGACCGGCACGTTGGTGGTCATCACCGTGTGGTGGGCCGCGCCAGCGGTCAGCCACGCCTCCGCGCTCGTCGTGAGGTCCGGGCGCGGCTTCCACACCGCGCGCGCGACGGGCAGGTGCGGCAGGTCGGGGTGCTCGACGAGGTCGACGACGTTGGCGGTGAGCCGGAACCTGTCGCGCATGTCGGCCAGCGAGACGACGACGCCGGTGCCCGGGTCGGCGTCGAACACCATGCGCACCGGGTCGCCCTTGCCGCCGATGCCCAGCGGGTGGATCTCCACGCGGGGCTTCGCCGTGGTCAGCGAGGGGCAGATCTCGAGCATGTGCGCGCCGAGGATCACCTCGGCGCCCGGCGTCAGGTCGTAGGTGTAGTCCTCCATGAGCGAGGCGCCGCCGGGCAGGCCGGCCCCCATCACCTTGGCGGCACGGACCAGCACCGCGGTCTTCCAGTCGCCCTCGGCGCCGAAGCCGAAGCCGTCGGCCATGAGGCGCTGGACGGCCAGGCCCGGCAGCTGCTTCAGCTCGCCGAGGTCCTCGAAGTTCGTCGTGAACGCCGTGGCCCCGCGCTCGGCGAGGAAGCCGCGCAGCGCGATCTCCTGCCGGGCCGCGTAGCGCAGCGAGTCGTGGCGGGCGCCCCCCTGGCACAGCTCGGGCACCACGTCGTACGCCGCCTCGTACTCGGCGACGAGCGCGTCGACGTCCTCGTCGGCCACCGCCGCGATCGCGGCGACCAGGTCGTTGACCCCCCACAGATCG
>JAJYTJ010000323.1 GCA_021793115.1 Actinomycetes bacterium
GCCGCCGAGCACCGCCGCGGCGCCGTGCACCTGGTACGCGCCGGTCAGGACGGCCACCGCGTCGGTGACGTTCTCGCGGTCCGCGCCGGGGATCGCGGGGTGGATCGGCCGGGCGCCGGTGGCGTCGACGACGACGTCCGGGGCGATCTCGTCGACGAGCGCGGGCGTCACCGGCGCGCCCAGCCGGATCTCGACGCCGGCGCGCGCCACCTGCTCGGCCCGGGACGCCGCAGCATCGGCCATCTCGTGCTTGCGGGGCGCCTGGCCGGCGACCTGGAACTGGCCGCCGAGGTGGTCGGACGCCTCGACGAGCACCGGCTTGTGGCCGCGCTCCGCGAGCACGAGCGCGGCCTCCATGCCCGCCACGCCGCCGCCCGCGACGAGCACCCGCAGCGGCCGCGACGTGCGCGCCGGCGCGCCCTCGTCCTCCCGCCCGACGAGCGGGTTGCGCAGGCAGGTGATCGGCCCGAACGACGCGGCGATCCGGTCGTAGCAGCCCTGGTCGCAGGCGACGCACCGGACGATGTCCTGCGCGCGGCCGGCGGCTGCCTTCGCGACGAACTGCGGGTCGGCGATCTGACCTCGCCCGACGACGACCATGTCGGCCTTGCCGGACGCGATGACCTCCTCCGCCTGGTCCGGGTCGTTGATGCGCCCCACCGCGATGGTGACCATCCCGGTGCCGCGCCGGATCGCGGCCGCGTTGGCGACGTTGAAGCCGCGCGGCACGTCGATCGGCGGCACCTCGTAGCGGATCGCCGAGGTGACGACGTTGCCGCGCGAGACGTCCAGCGCGTCGACGCCGGCCTGGCGGGCGAGCAGCGAGAACGCGACGACGTCGTCGACCGTCAGGCCGCCGGGCAGCTCGTCGTCCTGCGCGTCGATCCGCATCAGCAACGGCATGTCGTCGGGCATCGCCGACCGGACGGCCCGGATCGCGGCCAGCGGGTAGCGCGCCCGGTTCGCCGCGCTGCCGCCGTACTCGTCGGTGCGCTGGTTGAGCGCGGGCGAGAGGAAGGCGTGCGGGGAGCAGCCGTGCGCGCCGTGGAACTCGATGGCGTCGAACCCGGCCTCGACGGCGCGGGCGGCCGCGGCGCCCCACGCCGCGACGACCTCGGCGATCTTCTCGGGCGTCGCGCCCGGGATCGGGCCGGCCGGCGTCGCCAGGCCGTCCGGCGAGATCAGCTCGAGGTGCGCGGGGTCGAACCCCCAGGCGGCGAGGCCGCCCTGCCACAGCTGCACCGCGGTGCGCCCGCCGGCCTCGTGGATCGCCTCGGTGAACCGGCGCAGGCCGGGCACGAACTCGTCGGACGAGATGTTGAGGAAGCACCCCGGTGCCGACGGCGCGTGCACCGACGTGGCCTCGGTGACGTTGAGGCCCGACCCGCCCTTGACGCGCGCCACGTGGTACGCGACGAGCCGGTCGGTGACGTAGCCGCCGGGCGCGACGAAACCCGTCGCGATGGCGGGGAAGACGACGCGGTTCGCCAGCTCCAGGCCGCGCAGCCTGATGGGGGCGAGCAGGTGGTCGTACGGCATGTCGGCTCCTCGGGGCGCTGACGCAGGAGCCGGCCGGGACGACCGATCGCGCGCGGCGCGGATCTCCTGGCATCGTGACGCCGCATGGCGACGGTTCGGGAGGGACCTAGGTGCCGAGCGGGCACCTCCCGCCGTCCGCCAGGGTCCCGACGGCCGGGCGGCCTACAGCAGCCGGCGCGCGGCCGCCCAGCGCGTCAGCTCGTGCCGGCTCGAGAGCTGCAGCTTGCGCAGCACCGCCGAGACGTGGGTCTCCACGGTCTTGATGGAGATGAACAGCTCGGAGGCGACCTCGCGGTAGCTGTAGCCGCGCGCGATGAGCCGCATCACCTCGCGCTCCCGCGCCGACAGGCGGTCGAGCTCGTCGTCCCCGGTGGCGACGTCACCGGCCGCGGTGCCGAAGGCGTCGAGCACGAACCCCGCGAGCCGGGGCGAGAACACCGCGTCACCCGAAGCCACCCGTACCACGGCGGCGGACAGCGCCGGGCCGTCGATCGCTTTCGTGACGTAGCCGCGCGCACCCACCCGGATGACACCGACGACGTCCTCGGCGGCGTCGGACACGGACAGCGCGAGAAACCTCGTCTCGGCGAGCAGGTCGGCGCAGCGCCGCAGCACCTCGGTGCCGCCGCCGCCGTCACCGCCGGGCAGGTGCACGTCCAGCAGCACCACGGGCGGGCGCAGCTCGTGGATCACCGCGACCGCGCCGTCGACGTCCTCCGCCTCCCCGACGATGCGCACGCGCGCGTCGAGCGAGGCCCGCACGCCGGTGCGGAACATGTGGTGGTCGTCGACGAGCACCACGTCGACCGGAACCGCGTTCACGTCGCCTTCTCCTTCTGCACCTGCTGGGCCGTCCCGTTGGGGGGCGTCCCCACGTCGTCCGCCGGGCACGGCCCGACGGGCACGACGAGGTGCACCTCCGTGCCGCTCTCCTTGGCCGTGACCGTCGCGGTGCCCCCGCGGCGCCGCACGCGACCGAGGATCGACTCGCGGACCCCGAACCGGTCCGCCGGGATGTCGTCGAGGTCGAAGCCGTCGCCGTGGTCGCGGACGA
>JAJYTJ010000097.1 GCA_021793115.1 Actinomycetes bacterium
CTGCGCCCGCGCATAGTCGGCGACCGCCGCGTACGACTGCTGCATGCGGTGCGCGAGACGCTCCTCGATCTCGGGCTCGGTCCACCAGTACGCCTCGTTGGCCTGGACCCACTCGAAGTACGACACCACGACGCCGCCCGCGTTGGCGAGGATGTCCGGCACCACCACGACGCCGCGCTCGGCCAGCACCCGGTCGCCCGCCGTCGTCGTCGGCCCGTTCGCCGCCTCGACCACCCAGCGCGCCTTGACCCGGCCGGCCGCCTCCTCGTCGAGCACGCCCTCGATGGCGGCGGGGAAGAGGAGGTCGACGTCGAGCGCCAGCAGGGCGTCGTTGGAGACGGGGTCGGCGCCGGGGAAGCCGACGACGGACCCGGTGCGCTGCACGTGCGCGAGGAGCGCCGGCACGTCGAGACCCTCCGGCGCCGTCACGCCGCCGTGCTCGTCGGAGACGGCCACCACGCGGGTACCCGCCTCGGCGAGGAACCGAGCGAGGTGCGAGCCGACCTTGCCGAACCCCTGCACCGCAGCGCTGACCTCCCGCAGGTCCACCCCGGCGTCCGCGAGCGTGGCGGCGGCGATGTGCACCACGCCCCGACTGGTCGCGGTGGCCCGGCCGAGCGAGCCGCCGACCGACAGCGGCTTGCCGGTGGTGACGGCGGGGATGGTGTAGCCCCGGTTCACGGAGTAGGTGTCCATCACCCACGCCATGGTCTGCTCGTCGGTGCCCACGTCGGGCGCCATGATGTCCCGCTCGGGACCGATCATCGGCATGATCTCGCTCGTGTAGCGCCGCGTGACGCGCTCGAGCTCGGCGCTGCTGTACCTGCTCGGGTCCAGCGCGACACCGCCCTTCGCGCCGCCGTACGGCAGCTCGACGACGGCGCACTTCCACGTCATCCACATCGCCAGGGCGCGGACCTCGTCGAGGTCCACCGTGGCGGCGTAGCGCAGCCCGCCCTTGCCGGGGCCGCGCGAGATGTTGTGCTGCACCCGGTAGCCGTGCCGGATCTCCACGTGCCCGTCGTCACGGCGCAGCGGCACCGCGACGTGCATCTCGCGGCGCGGGGTCGCGAGCATCTCGTGCATGCCGTCGTCGTAGCCGAGGATCTCGATCGCCGTCGCCAGCTGCGCCCGCGCCGTCGCGAGCGGGTTCAGGTCCGCCATGGGGCCACTGTGCCACCCCGGTGCGGAAACCGCGCGCATCCCGGCCGTACGCCGAATCCGCTTCGGCGCGCCGACGCCAGCGCTACGCCGACGCGCGCACCACGAGCTCGGGAGCGAAGATCATCGGCGCGCCCGCCTCGGCCCCGCCCTGCAGCTGCTCCAGCAGCCGCAGCCCCGCCGCGCGCGCCATGGCCACCACGGGCTGCACCACGCTCGTCAGCGGGGGAGTGGTCGAGGCGGCGATCGCGCTGTTGTCGTAGCCGACCACCGCGACGTCGTCGGGCACCACCCGGCCGGCCTCGGCCAGCGCCGTCAGCGCGCCGGAGGCCATGAGGTCGGAGGCGACGAAGATGCCGTCGACGTCGGGGTGCTCGGCGAGCAGCTGCCGCGTGGCGGCGGTGCCGCCCGCGATGGTGAAGTCGCCCACGGCGAGCGCGTCGTCGCTCTGGCCCGCCTGGGCCATGGCGGCACGCCACCCGGCGAGGCGGTCGATGCCGGCGGACATGTCCTGGGGGCCCGCCACCGTGCCGATGCGGCGGCGCCCGAGGTCGACGAGGCGCGCCGTCGCGAGCCGCCCGCCCTCGACGTTGTCCACGTCGACGTACTGCAGCCCGGCGTCGTCCTCGCCGGTCGCGCCCAGGGGGCGGCCGACGAACACGCTCGGGAGCCGCGCCTCGACGAGGGCCCGGTCCAGGTCGTCGTCCCGGTGGTGCGACACGACGATCGCGCCGTCGACGTGCCCGCTGCGCAGGTAGCGCACCGTCCGCTGGCTCTGCCCGGGCCGGGCGATGACGAGCACCATCTGGATGTCGGAGTCCGCGAGGGCCGCCGACACTCCGGACAGCGTGCCGGCGAAGAACGGGTCGGTGAGGACCCGCTCGTCGGGCTCGGGGAAGACGAGCGCGATCGAGTCCGTGCGCCGCGTCACGAGCGAGCGTGCTGCACGGTTCGGCAGGTAGCCGAGCTCGGCGACGGCCGCCTCCACGCTGGCCAGGGTCTCAGGGGAGACGCGCAAGCCGCCGTTGATGGCGCGCGAGGCGGTGGAGCGGGACACACCCGCGCGCGCCGCCACCTCCTCGAGCGTCGGGACCGCCGGCGGCGTGGTGCCGGTCGCCGGGCGGTGGCCGTGGGACGCCATCGGGGGCTCCCTTCCTCGGACGTTGCTGGCCGCGTCAGCCCTTGACCGCACCCGCCATGATGCCGGAGACCAGCTGCCGCCCGGCGAAGAAGAACAGGGCGATCAGCGGGAACGCCGTGAGCGCGACGCCGGACATGATGAGCGTGTAGTCGGTGAAGTGACCACCCTTGAGGTTAGCGGCCGCGACGGTGAGGACGGCGTTCTTGTTCGGGCCGAGGATGAGCATGGGCCAGAAGTAGTTGGTCCACTGCGCGACGAACGTGAACAGCGCGAGCATGGCCGCCGCGGGGCGCGCGGCCGGCACCGCGACGTGCCAGAACGTGCGGATCATCGAGCAGCCGTCCATGCGCGCTGCCTCGATGAGCTCGTAGGGCAGCGCGGCGTCGAGGTACTGCGTCATCCAGAACACGCCGAACGCCGTGACCAGCGCCGGGATGACGACCGCCCAGATCGACCCGAACAGGTGCAGCTTGCTCATCATGAGGTAGAGCGGCACCACGGCGAGCTGCGTCGGGATCGCCATGGTGGCGATGACGAAGAACAGCAGCGGCTCGCGGCCACGGAACCGCAGCTTGGAGAAGGCGTACCCGGCGAGCGTCGCGAACGTCACGGTGCTGGCCGCGGTGACGGTCGACACGAGCGCGGAGCCGCCGAGGGCACGCCAGAAGTTGATCGCGTCGAACGCGGTGCGCAGGTTCCGGAACAGACCCGACCCGAACTTCAGTGCGGCGGCGCCGTACTGCGTGTCGGTGGTGGGCTGCGACGCGATCGAGATGGCGTAGTAGAGCGGGAAGATCGAGATGAGCAGCACCACGGTGAGCACGACGTACGACGCCCACCCGGCGCGGCGGCCCTCGCCCGTCACCTGGAGCCGGCGCTTGCGGGCCGCGGCCCGGGCGATGCCCTTGCCGGCGCTCTGCTGCAGGACGGCGACGGAGACCTCGCGGTTCATCGGACGACCTCCTTGACCTTGGTCTTCTTGGCGGGCGCGCCGCCGGCCGACGAGATACGCCTGGTGAGCACGAAGTTGATGACCGCGAACACCACGATGACGAGGAACAGCAGCCACGCCACGGCGGCCGCGCGCCCCATGTTCGGCTGGCCCGGCGACGCCTCGACGAAGCCGAGCCGCCACAGGTAGAGCGTCATGGTGAGGAACTCGCCGTTGTTGCCGCCGTAGCCGCTCGTGCCGACCGTGAACATCTGGGGCTCGTCGAAGATCTGCAGGCCGCCGATGGTGGCCGTGATGATGACGAAGATCAGCGTCGGCCGGATCATCGGGATGGTCACCGAGAAGAACTGCCGCAGGCGGCCCGCGCCGTCGATGACCGCGGCCTCGAAGAGGTCACGCGGGATGGCCTGCATGGCGGCCAGCAGGATGAGCGCGTTGTAGCCGGTCCAGCGGAAGTTGACGATCGACGCGATCGCAATGTGGCTCGCCAGGACGGTGGAGTGCCAGGGGACGGCGGGGATGCCGATCGCCGTGAGGGCGGTGTTGATGAGGCCCTGCTGGTCGGAGAAGATCTGGCTGAAGATGATGCCCGCGGCGGACGGCGCCACCACGTAGGGCAGCAGGACGCCCATGCGCCAGAACGTCCGCGCGCGCAGGTTCGCGTCGAGGATGAACGCCAGGAACAGCGCGGCGATGATCTGCGGGATCGACGAGATGAGGAAGATCGAGAACGTGTTGCGCAGCGCGATCCAGAACTCGTGCTGGTGCAGCACCCACTGGAAGTTGCCGAGCCACGACGCGTGCGTGTCGCCGCAGATGGCGCCACAGACGGCGACGCCGCCGTCGCCGCTCAGCGTGCTCCATCTCCGCGTCGCGATCCACGCGGTGTAGATGAGCGGGAACAACCCCGTGATCGCGAAGAGGATGAAGAACGGCGCGGTGTACGCGTAGGGGGAGATCTTGACGTCGAGCTTGCCGCGGCGGCCTCGCGCCAGCAGCCGTCGCTCGAGACGAGCCCGGTCGGGGTCGATCTCGACCGTTGACGACATTGTCGTGTGATGTGCCACGTTCGTCCTCTTCGCTACTGCGAGCTCGGGGGACGCCTTCGAGGAAGGCGTCCCCCGAGCCGCTACTGCAGAGACCTACCGGATGTCGGGATCAGGAAAGCGACTTGACGTCGCTGATCCACTGGTTCCACGAGGCGCCGGCGTTCATGCTCTTGTCGACGTCGACCCGGTTGAGCGCGTCCGCCATCTTCGTCTCGATGTCGAAGTACTGCGCACCCTTGTACGGGACCACCGTGACGGCGGCCGCGCGGTCCTTGAAGATGGTGCCGACCGGCGCATTGTTCAGGAACGGCTCGGTCTTGCCCGACACCGCCGGGTCCGCCTCAGCGGTCGGAGAGCTCGGGTAGTTCGAGGCGGCCGTGAACACCGCAACCTGCTGCTGAGCGGCCGTCACCCACGCGGCGACCTTGGCGGCAGCCTCGGCGTTCTTGGACTGCTTCGGCACGACGAGGTACGAGCCACCCCAGTCGCCGCCACCGCCGGGGAAGACGTTGGCGATGTCCCAGCCCTTGAAGTCGGCGCCGGCGTTGCCCTTGATGTTGTTGATGATCCATGCCGGGCACAGCATCGTCGCGAACTTGTCGCTCTTGAACGCCGCGTTCCAGTCGTTGCCCCACTGCTTGAGGCCGGCCGACTCCTTGTCGGCGACCGCAGCCGTCGTCAGCTTGTCGTAGGCGGCCTTGACGTCAGGGTTCGTCGTCGCGATGACGTTGTTGCTCTTGTCGATGAACGAGTACTGCATCTGGTTCACCATGCCCTGCCAGGTCGCGGCCGAGGAGTCGAACCACGCCTTGCCGGTCTTCTGGACGTACTGCTGGCCCACCTGGAAGTACGAGTCCCACGTGGCGTTCGCGCCACCGAGCAGCTTGGCGACGCCCGCACGGTCGGAGGGCATACCGGCCGCCTGGAGCAGGTCGGAGCGGTAGCAGATCGCCTCGGGGCCGATGTCGGTGCCGAAGCCGAGGAGCTTGCCGTCCGCCGTCGTGGCGATCTTGGTCTTCCAGTCCAGCCAGTCGTTGTTGGACGTCTTGAACGGCGTGAGGTCCAGGAACTTGTCGGGCTGCGACATGATCGACGGCATCCAGTCGACGTCGACGGCCTGGATGTCGTAGGCGCCGGTGCCGGTGGAGATCGCGGTGTTGAAGGCGGCGCGCGCGTCGTCGGACGACGCCGCGACGGTCTCCTTCACGGTGACGTTCGGGCAGACCGTCTTGTACTTGGCCCACAGGTCGGCGCCCGGAGCCTTGTCCGTCGACGGCTGGTAGCCGAAGTTGTTGAACGTGCTCACCGTGATGGTGGGGTTGCCGGACGGGCATGCGGACGAGGCGTTGGCGGCCCCGGAGGAGGGCTGCGAGGCGGGCGTGGACGCGCTGGTCCCGCCGCTGTTGCCCGAGGAACAGGCTGCAGCCAGCAGGGCGATGCCCACCACCCCGGCCACAGCACCCCACGACTTGCGTGTGGTCTTGAGCACAATGACTCCCTTGTCAGTCGGACGGCATCAACGCCGCGCTGTCAGAGCCCCCTCAGCCGTCCGGTTGTGCACCGGTGACGTCCGGGCCGGATCCCCTTGATCCGTGTGGGAGCGCTCCCTCACCCATCTGTGCGGGAGCGATCCCACGCCCTGGGGGGAACTGTTTCGCCGCGTTCCCCCCGGTGTCAAGGCAACCGGGGGTGACGCGAGGGTGCGGAAGCGATCCCACGCGATGTCGTTGCAGGTCAGAGGTGGTTTTTGGCACCCTTCGTGTTACCGAATCGTTACGCTCGGACGGCCCGTAGGCGTGGCCGGTCCGTGGCCCCGCGGTGCCCGGCAGGAGGGCCGCCGCCTAGGCTGGGCGGGTGTCCACGTTGAGCAACCTGGCGGAGCGCTACGGCGCGCTCGAGCCGGCCGACCTCGAGTGGCTGCACCTGCTGGTGGGGGACTGGCAGGTGATCTCGGACCTGGCCTTCGCGGACCTCGTGCTGTGGTTGCCGACCACCGACGGCGACTGGGTCGCCGTGGCCCAGGTGCGGCCGTCGACCGCCCCGACCGTCCACTACGACGACGTGGTCGGGGCCCGTGTCCCCGAGGGGCAGCGTGCGCAGCTGGAGCTGGCGCGCAGCTCGCAGCGCGCGCAGCGCTCGCGCGAGCCGCGCTGGTTCGGCGAGTACGCGGTGCGCGAGGAGGCCGTGCCGGTGGTCCGCAAGGAGCGGGCCGTCGCGGTGCTCGCGCGGCAGACCAACCTCGGCGGGGCCCGCACGCCGAGCCGGCTGGAGATCAACTACATCGAGTCGGCCGACGACCTGCTCGGCATGGTGGCACGCGGGGAGTTCCCGCGGGCCGACTCCCCGACGGGGCGCCAGCGGGGCGCGCCGCGCGTGGGGGACGGACTCATCCGGCTCAACGCCGAGGGCGAGGTGCTGTACGCGTCGCCGAACGCGCTCTCCGCCTTCCACCGGCTCGGCGCCATGGGCGACCTCGTCAGCCGCTCGCTCATCGAGGTGGTACCCGACCTGCTCGACGGCGAGTCGCCGGTCGACGAGTCGCTGCCCCTGGTGCTGGCGGGCCGTGCGGCGTGGCGCGTGGACGTGGAGACCCACGGCGTCGCGCTGGCCCTGCGGGCCGTGCCGCTGACGGAGCAGGGTGAGCGCATCGGTGCCGTAGTGCTGTGCCGCGACGTGTCCGAGCTGCGCCGTCGCGAGCGGGAGCTCATCACCAAGGACGCGACGATCCGCGAGATCCACCACCGCGTGAAGAACAACCTCCAGACGGTGGCCGCGCTGCTGCGGCTGCAGGCGCGGCGGGTGACCAGCGCCGAGGCGCTGGCGGCGCTCGCCGAGGCCGAGCGGCGGGTGGCCACCATCGCGTTGGTGCACGAGACGCTGTCCCAGACGCTCGACGAGTCGGTGGAGTTCGACGACCTCATCGGGCGCAGCCTGCGCCTGGCGGCCGACGTGGCGACCCCGGGCGCGCGCGTGCGCACGCACATCGAGGGCTCGTTCGGCATGGTCCTGGCCGACGACGCGACGGCGCTAGCGCTG
This sequence comes from Actinomycetes bacterium, assembly GCA_021793115.1. Next base: position 7,340 of record JAJYTJ010000097.1, read on the forward strand.
GTGCTCACCGAGCTGGTGACCAACGCGGTGGAGCACGGCTTCGCGGGCCGCGACGCGGGCACGGTCGACATCGAGGTCGCGCGCGACGGCGAGAACCTGCGCGTCGTGGTGGCGGACGACGGTGTCGGGGTGAGCGACGAGCGCGGCGCCGGCACCGGCCTGGGGACGCAGATCGTGGCGACCCTCGTGCGCAACGAGCTGCGCGGCACGATCGACTGGCGCGCGCGCCCCGGCGGCGGCACGCACGTCGAGCTGCACTGCCGGCTGCGGGTCAACCGCGACGCGCAGACCGTCGCCTGACGCAGCGGCGCCCGAGGTCGGGCGGCCGTGGGGCCGCCGACCTCGGGCGCAACGACGGTGGTGCGGTGGGTCAGCTCGCGCGGCGCTGGCGAGCCGTGCGGCGCTTGAGCGCGCGGCGCTCGTCCTCCGACAGGCCGCCCCAGACGCCGGCGTCCTGACCGGTCTCGATCGCCCACTTGAGGCAGGTGTCGACGACCTCGCAGCGACGGCAGACAGCCTTCGCGTCCTCGATCTGCAGCAGCGCGGGGCCGGTGTTCCCGATGGGGAAGAAGAGCTCGGGATCCTCGTCCAGACACGCAGCGCGGTGGCGCCAATCCATGAAAGTCTCCTTGCGCGCGCGATCACGCCGGCGCCCGGTCGGGGCGCAGTGGACCGCGAAGGATTGATGGGGGGTTTCGTGCTGCCGTCAAGGTTCACATCCGCCCGCGCCGCGCACAAGGGTTACGAGAACGTTTCGACTCGGTGACCGCAGAGATGTTCGTCACATCCTGTGGGCGTCCTGAGGGGCCGTGAAAGCGTTGTCCCAGGTTGTCGGGCGAATTGGCCGCCGCGGGGCCTGGCCTGCGGCGTCGGGGCGACTGGAGCGAGGTAGGGACCTTGGTCCCACATGCGGGTGGTGTCCAGCCTCGACGGCCCGGACCCTGCCATGGGTCGGACGGCGCTGTCCGTACCGTGGGACGGGTCGCCGTGAAGTGGTAGGACGCCGGGCGCCGCGTAGGGTCCTGCCCGTGGCGGCTCGGGTCCCGGTGGCGGTGCGCGTGGCATGCGTGCTGGTGTGGCTGCAGGCGCTGCTGGCGCTCGCGGCCGCGTCGGCCCTGGTCACGGACCTGGTGCGGGGCACCCAGCTGGCCGGCGCCACCGTGGCGCTGGCCGTGATCGCGATCGGCGTGGCGGCGGCCCTGGCCGGCGCCGGCGTCGCGCTGCTGCGGGGCGGTCGGCGCTGGGCGCGCAGCCCGGTGCTCACGGTCCAGTTCCTCGTCGGCGCCCTCGCCGTGGCCGCCTGGGGCACGGCACCCTCGCCGTGGCCCGCCGTCGCGCTCGGGCTCGCGCTCGTCGTCGTCGTCGCGCTGCTCACGCGCGCGGCGGTGGCCTGGACGGTCCCGGGCCGCCCGACGGCCGGCACCTGAGCCTCACCCCGCGACCTGCAGCGGTACCAGCTCGCGGCCGCGCCGCAGCACCCCGCGGCCGACCGGCTGTCGGTGACCCTCGACCAGCCAGGCGCCGTCCGGACCGAGCAGCTCGGCGGCACCCGGCTCGGTGACGTCCAGCACCAGGAGGTGGCCGGCCCGCACGAGCGCCGGCACGGGACCGCGGAACGCGCTCACGGCGTGCGCGGTGGTGGTCGCTGCGACGAGCCGGCGGCCGGCGACGCACGCGCCGAGCACGTCGTACAGCGCGTGGTCCCGAGACTCGAGCTCGTCGAGGTCGTCGACGAGGAGCAGCGCGTCGTCGGGGCCGAGGTCGTCCGGGCCGCGCGGCCGGACGACGGGGACGCCCACCGCGCCCGCACCCGCCGCCAGCAGCTCGAGCGCACCGGTGCGTCCCGAGCCGCGGGGCCCGACGACGAGCAGCGGGCGTGCCAGGTCGGCGACGACCGGCGACGCGTCGTCGCCGCCCAGGCCGAGGGCGACGATCGGGCCGCGGCCGTCCCGCGCCGGAACCGGGGGCGGCAGCGGGTCCGTCACGCGCGGCGGCAGCGGCCGGACCCGCACCGCGCACCCGTCGGGTCGGGCGTCGGGGGTGGGGCGCGGCAGGTCGGTCGCCGGGAGCGCCACCTGGCAGAGCACGCCGCCATGCCGGCCCAGGTGGACGGCGCGGCCGGGCTGCGCGCGCGCTCCGGCCAGCGCGGGCGGGACGCCCGCGATCAGGTCTGACGTCGGCTCGCCGGGGCCGAGGACCAGCCGGTCGGCGAAGCACGGCGCGAGCCGCTGCGTCGTGGGCCCGGCGGCACCGGCAGCCGCGACGGCCGCCGGTCCGCGCGCGGCCGACCACATCCGCTCCAGGCGCTCCAGCGCGGCGCCGCGCGCCAGCGGGGCCAGCGCGGCGGCCACCGCCGCGACGTCGTCGACCACGAGGAGGGGGCGCGGCGTCGGGGGCGGCCCGACGTCGAGGAGCCGGAGCAGGCGGGCGACCCGCGTCGGGTCGTCGACGCCCAGCGCCGACGCGACCCCGGCCGGGAGGTGCCCGGGCGGCAGGCCGACGGTGTGGACGGGGCGGCCCTCGGCCAACGCGGCGCGGGCGACGGTCGCGAGCGCGGTGCTGCGCCCGGAGCCCGGGCCGCCGAGCACGAGCAGGTGGCCTGCCTCCGGGTCCCAGCGGACCGCGCCGCGGGCCAGCTCGTCCGGCAGGTCGGCCAGGGCCAGGGGCAGGCCCGGCCCGTCCGGGACGTCCCGTACCTCGACCCGGGTCGGCAGTGGCGGCAGCCAAGGGCCGACGGCCCGCGGGAGCCCCGCCGCGGCGCGCCGGATCGCGGCGACCCACGGGGCCGGCCCGTCGTCGTCCCGGGCGTCGGACGCCTCCGGCGGCCCGGGCGGCCCGGGGACCCATCGCTGGGACGACGGCGCCGGCCACGGCGGGGCGAACCGCACCGGCGCCCGCTCCCCACGGTGGCACGCGCGCGCGACCTGCAGGGTCTCGCACGGCGCGGCGCCGCGCGCCAGCAGGGCCAGCCCCGGCCGGTCGAACGATGCCGCGTCCGGCGACCCCACCAGGTCGGCCGAGTCGACGTCGTCGGCCACCCGCAGCACCAGGCGCAGGGCGACGTTCGCCCGCAGGTCGGCCGTCACCGCGCCGGCCGGTCGCTGCGTCGCGAGCAGCAGGTGGACGCCGAGGGACCGGCCCTGGGCGGCCAGCCGCGCCCAGGTGGGCACCAGCTCGGGCAGCTCGTCGGCCAGCGCGCGGAACTCGTCGACGACCACGACCAGCCGCGGCGGCGTGTCGCCCACTCCCGGCGTGAGCTCGGCGACATCGCGGGCGCCGTGCGCCGCGAGGATCCGTTCCCGCCGCCGGAGCTCCGCCGCCAGGCCGCGCAGGGTGCGCCGGGCGGCGGACGCGTCGAGGTCGGACAGGTGTCCCACGACGTGCGGCAGCGTGGCCAGGACCGGCGCCAGGCCCGTGCCGCCCTTGAAGTCGACCAGGAGCAGCGCGAGCCGGTCGGGCGGCTGCGTCAGCGCGAGCCCCAGGACGAACGTCGTCAGCAGCTCCGACTTGCCGGAGCCCGTGGTGCCCGCGACGAGGCCGTGCGGGCCGTCTCGCACCAGGTCGACGACCACGGCGGACCCGTCGGCCCGCGACCCGAGCACGACGGCGGTCCCGCCGCGGCGCCAGGCCGCCGCGACCGCCCGTGCGTCCGGCGGCGGGACCCCGGGGAGGTCACCGAGCGTGACCTCCCGCGGGCATGCGGTGGCACCCGTGTCGTCCCTGCGGCGGGCCAGGGCGCGCGCGGTGGCGTCGGCGACGTCCGCGCCGACGCCGGCCGCCGCGGCCGCCCGGTCCCGCCCCAGGTCCCGCCGTCGCTCCTGCCCCCGCTCCTGCCGGGGGGCCGCGCCGACCTCGAGGACGGTCGCCGGCGGCGGTGGCCGCCGGCCGCCGATCTGCAGCACGCGCCCGGACGACGCCCCCACCCGCCCTTCGCCGGGCGGCCCGTCGACGATCGTGAGGCGCGGGGCCGGCGCCCCACGCGCCGCCCCGCCGGGACGGCCCGTGGCACACGGTGCGTCGGCCGCGGCGCACCAGACGAGCCACGACCAGTCGCCCGGCCGGTCGGTCCGCAGGTCCACGACCGTGCGGGGGTCCTCGGCCAGCGCCGACAGAACGAGGGCCCGGGCGGCGCCGAGGGCGGCCCGTCGCGGACCGACCACCACGAGGTCGCCCTGCCAGGCGCAGGCCGCCGTGACCGCACTGGCCCCGGCCGCCAGGGCGACGCGGAGCGCGGGCAGGTCCGCCGGCTCGTCCGGCCCGGACGCGGGCGCGGCCGGTGGGGGTGGTTCGGCACGCGGCGCGACCAGGACGAGCGCGCTCAGCGCGCCCAGGAGGAGCACGGGCTGGTGCATCGACGCGGCCAGCGCCGCCGAGGTCGTGACGCCCGCGACCACCGGCGCGAACCGCGCCCACCGGACCAGGCGGGCGCGCGCAACGAACGCCCCGGTCGCGTGGTCCGGGGCGTCGCGCGCGCCGGCGCGGCGCACGACGAGAGCGCTCGAGCCCGCCAGCAGACGGCTGCCGGTGGGCCACGCCGTCCATCGCCACCGGGGCACGCGCCGCCGCCGGCCCCGCGCCGACACGAGCACCGCCGGGCTCGTCGTGCGCCGGACGAGGACCTCCGCCCGATGCCGGGCGAGGTCGCCCGCCGAGCCCGGCGCCGCCGACCCGCGTCGCCGGTGCCCGCGTCGCCGGGGTCGGGTCGGACGCACCAGGACTGTCCACGGCTCGTCGTCCACCAGCGCGAGCTCGCCGCCCGGCCCGAGGCTCGCCGGTGTCTCGGGGACGAGCAGCCGCCCGGTGTCGGGGCCCGCGAGCACCGCCACGTGCCACGGTGCGCCGGCCGCGCGGACCGCCTCGGGCAGCGGTGCACTCCCGGCATGGAGGGTCGCCCCCCGGCACAGGGGCGCCACGCCTGCAGGGTGGTCGTCGGGCAGCGCCACGCCGTCGGCCAGCAGGGGGCCGCTGCGCCATTCGGGGTCGCCGGTGAGGCGCGCCAGGTGCCGGCGCAGCACCCCCACGGGTACCGACTCGTCGATCTCGACGTCGGTCGCCCCGCCGCGGGCCACGGCCGTCACACGCACCCGGCGAGGGTGCCGCCCGCGGCGCGCTCCGTCCGCCCGACGAGGCGGCCCCGGGGACGTCCCTCCACGTCCCCAGGGCCGCCGGTCGCCTCACTCCTCGGCGAGCGCCGCCACCGGGGAGGTGCGCACGGCCGAGCGGGCCGGCACCACCGACGCGAGCAGGCCCGCGCCGAGGGCGATGACGACCACCAGGCCGAGGTCGCGCCACGGCACCGCGGGGACGAAGCCCCCGACCTGCCCGAGCACGGTGGCCGCCCCCGCCCAGCCGTACACCAGGCCGAGCACGATGCCGAGCACGGCGCCGACGCCCGCGATGAGCAGGCCCTCGACCGCGAGCGCGCCCCGCAGCCCGCCGCGCGTCAGGCCGATCGCCCGCAGCGTCGCCGACTCGCGGCGCCGCTCGATGACCGACAGCGACAGCGTGTTCGTCACGCCCAGGAGCGCGATGAGCACCGCGACGCCGAGCAGCCCGACCACCACGGCCAGCATGACGTTGATCACCCGGTCGTACTGGGCGCGCGACGTCGCGGGCCCGGCGGCCTGCAGCGCGGCCGTGCCGAGGGCATCCTGGACCGCGCGCAGGGCCGCGACCGGGTCGGCGCCCGGGGTGAGCGAGACGAAGAGCGCGTCCGCCGGGGCCGCGGGGGCCAGCCGGTCCATCGTCGCGGGCGTGACCAGCCCCGTCGTGAGCCCGTCGATCGGGGTGTGGTCCAGCGTGACGGCGGTGCCGGTGGGGCTGCCGGACCCGTCGACCGGTCGCACGGTCACCGGCCCGGGCGCGACCCTGAGCCAGGAGGGCACCAGGACGCTGCGGTCGGACAGCGCCGCCGCGGCGGACGCGTCGCGGAGCACCTGCGCCGCGTCGGTGACGGACAGGGCGCGGACGGTGACCGGGATCGGCTCGCCCTTGTCGTTCGTCACGGCCAGCGTCGCCGACCGAAGCGTGGCGACGTGCCGGACGCCGTCGATGGCCGCGACCTTCGTCGCCAGCCCTGTCGGCAGCGCGGGCGCCCGTCCGGCGGCGTCGTACGTCGTGGGGGTGATCTCGATGTCCACCGGGTAGTGGTTGTCGAGCGTGTGGTTGAGCGACGCGCGCGCGCTCGCGGCGCCCGTGCTCATCATGACGACGAGCGTCACGCCGATGAGCAGCGCGGTGCTCGTCGCGGCCGTCCGGCGCGGGTTGCGGACCGTGTTGGCGGCGGCCAGCCGGGGCACCGGGCCGAGCCGGCCCAGCCCACGCTCGAGCGCGCCGAGCACGGGCGGCACCCAGAACACGGCCGAGAGCAGCAGCCCGACGAAGGAGACCGTGCCGCCCAGCACGCCGAGCCCCAGCGCGGCGAGCGGGCTGTGCGACGAGCGCAGGCCGAACGCCACCCCGCCGCCCAGCACCAGCAGGCCGAGCACCACCAGGACCGCCGAGACCGCAAGCCGGGCCCGGCCGGCGCCGTCGCCGGCGCGCGGCGCGTCGAGCGGGCGCAGCGCCTCGATGGCGGTGACGCGCGTGGCCGCGCGCGCCGGGACGAGCGAGGCGAGCACGGTGACGAGCGTGCCGACGACGAGCGGCACGACCACCGACTGCCACGAGAGGTGCACCGACGAGGGGAGCGGCGCCGTGACCGAGGTGTGGCGCAGCACCGACAGCGTCGCCTGGGCCAGGCCGGCCCCGGCGAGGATCCCCGTCACGGACGAGGTGACGCCGAGGAGCGTCGCCTCGACGAGCACCGACCGGCGCAGCTGCGAGCGCCGCGCGCCGACCGCGCGCAGATCG
>JAJYTJ010000324.1 GCA_021793115.1 Actinomycetes bacterium
GACGACCTCTTCCGGCACGTCAACGGCCAGTGGATCGCCACGCACGTCATCCCGCCGGACCGCGCGGTGGACGGCTCGTTCCGGACGCTGCACGACGAGGCGCAGGAGCACGTCCGCGACATCATCACGGACCTCGGCGCACAGGTCGCCGCCGGCACCGCGGACGCGGAGAAGGCGATGATCGGCGCCGCGTACGCGTCGTTCATGGACACGGAGCGGATCGAGTCGGTCGGCCTGGCGCCGCTCGAGGAAGACCTCGCCCCGGTGCGCGCCGCGGCCGACAAGGACGCGCTGCTCACCGCGCTGGCCGCGCTGCAGCGCACGGGCGGCGTCGCAGGCGTCGCGTTCTTCGTCGACAACGACGCGATGGACCCCGAGCGCTATGTGGTCCACCTCACGCAGGCCGGGCTGGGGCTGCCGGACGAGGCGTACTACCGCGACCCGCAGTACGCCGCCGTGCTCGCCGCGTACCGGCCGCACGTCGCCCGCATGCTCACCCTGACCGGCTGGGTCGGCGAGGAGCGGGCCGACGAGGCGGCGGGCCGCGTCCTGGAACTGGAGACGAAGCTCGCGTCGCACCACTGGGACGTCGTCAAGGACCGCGACGCGCAGCTGACGTACAACGCTGCGACGCTCTCCTCGCTCGTCGCGGAAGCCCCCGGCTTCGACTGGCGGGGCTGGGTCGTGGGGCTCGGCGCCGTGCCGGGGTCGATGGACTCACTCGTCGTGCGCGAGCCCGGCTTCGCCGCCGGCTTCGCGGCGCTGTGGGCGAGCGAGGACGTGACGGCGTGGCGCGACTGGCTCGCCTACCACGTCGTCTCCGCCCGGGCGCCCTACCTCACGCAGGAGATCACCGAGGCGAACTTCGACTTCTACGGCCGCACGCTCACGGGCGCGCAGGAGCTGCGCGAACGGTGGCGGCGGGCCGTCGGCTTCGTCGAGGGGGCGCTGGGCGAGGCCGTGGGCAAGGTGTACGTCGAGCGGCACTTCCCGCCCACCCACAAGGCGCGGATGGACGCGCTCGTCGCCACCCTCGTCGAGTCGTACCGACGCTCGATCACGACGCTCGACTGGATGGGCGAGGAGACGAAGGCGAAGGCGCTGGCCAAGCTGGAGGCGTTCACGCCGAAGATCGGCTATCCGGCGAAGTGGCGGGACTACTCCGGCCTCGTCCTGGCCCCCGACGACCTCGTCGGCAACGTCCGCCGCGCGAACGCCTTCGAGCAGGACTACGAGCTGGCCAAGATCGGCCGGCCGATCGACCGCGACGAGTGGTTCATGACGCCGCAGACGGTCAACGCCTACTACAACCCCGGGATGAACGAGATCGTGTTCCCGGCCGCGATCCTCCAGCCGCCGTTCTTCGACGCCGAGGCCGACGACGCGGCGAACTACGGCGGCATCGGGGCGGTCATCGGGCACGAGATCGGTCACGGCTTCGACGACCAGGGCAGCAAGTACGACGGCGACGGGCGCCTCGTCGACTGGTGGACCGCGGAGGACCGCGCGGCGTTCGAGGAGCGCACCAAGGCCCTCATCGACCAGTACTCGTCGTTCTCGCCGCGGCAGCTGGACGGGAGCCACCAGGTCAACGGCGCGCTGACCATCGGCGAGAACATCGGCGACCTCGGCGGCCTCGCGATCGCGCTCGAGGCCTACGAGCTGGCGCTCGGCGCTCCCGTCGAGGAGGGGCCGGTCATCGACGGCCTCACCGCGGCCCAGCGCCTGTTCATCGGCTGGGCGCAGTCGTGGCGCACCAAGGCGCGCGACGAGGAGATGATCCGGCGGCTCGCGACGGACCCGCACTCGCCCGACGAGTTCCGCTGCAACGGCGTCGCGCGCAACCTCGACGCCTTCCACACGGCGTTCGGCGTGCAGCCCGGCGTCGGGCTCTACCTGGCGCCCGAGGAGCGCGTGAGCATCTGGTGACGCCCGCTGCCGTGACCGTCGCCCGCCGGGCCGGCGGTCACGGCAGCGTGACGAGCGCCTCGCGCGCGAGGCGGAACCCCACGCCGTGCGCGCCGGTGCAGGTCACGCCGTTGGTGGCGCTGCTGCAGGTGTACTGGCCGACCGTGCTGGCCGCGCCGTAGGGCAGCACGGGTACGTCGCCGCCCGCCAGGCCCCGCGCGGCCCCCGTGACGCACGGCACGGACACGCCGTGCGCGTCGAGCACCACCGTGTGGCCCACCGTGCCGCCGGTGCAGCTCGCCGCCGGGGGCGTGGTGAAGGTCTTGTTGGCGATGGTGCAGGTCACCGCGTCGGCCGTCATGGTGCAGGCGATGTTCCCGCTCGGCAGCTGGAACCTGGGCGGCCCCGGCGTCGAGCTCGGCGACGGCGTCGCGCTCGCGCCCTGCGAGCCCGTCCCCGAGGCCTCCACCGGCGCCCCCGGGGTGCCGCCCGGCCGGGTGACGAGCAGCACCACGACGAGCACCGCCGCCACCAGGACCGCGTCGAGCGCGACGAGGGCCGGCACCACCTGGCGCCGGCGCTCCGCGCGCGCGGCCGCACGCAGGTCCGGCGCCCCACCGGGGGACGACGCGCCACCGGGGCCCGGCGCGCCCGCGCGGCCCGGCGCACCCCCGCC
>JAJYTJ010000325.1 GCA_021793115.1 Actinomycetes bacterium
TGCCGTACAGCGCGCCGCGCTGGATGCCGAGCAGGTGCTCCATGCCGGGCTTCGACTCCAGGACGCTCTGCACCACGGTGAGCGCCTCGCCGACGAGCCGGCGGCCCCACAGCGCCAGCCGCGCGCCGAGCACCTGGTCGTGGACGGTGACGTCGTCGAGCTCGTGCAGCGCGAGGTCGGCGGGCATCTGGTCGGCCAGCACGTCGTGCAGCAGCGCCCGGCTCTCGTCGTCCAGCCCGTCCGCCGCCATCCGGCAGAAGTCGTCGGCCACGCCGTAGCCCAGGTAGGGCACCAGGAGCCGCTCGGCCCACGACGTGGACGCGGTCCGCGCGTCGAAGCCGTCCAGGACGTGGGAGAACGCCGACATCGCGGCATCGGCGTCGCCACCCAGCGCGGTGATCCGGGCGAGCAGCCGCTCGCAGGCGTCCAGGCGCTGCACCGCGCACCGCGCCAGCGCCATCCGCTGCGCGGTCCCGGGCGCCACCCTCGAGTACGCCGCCAGGCGGGTGAACTGCGTGTGCTCCACCTGGGCAGCCAGTCCCAGGAGCTCGATCGCGGTGGAGGAGTCGGCCATCGGGGGGGCAATCGCCATCTTGCGATGGTAGCCCCGGGCCGACACCCGGGACCCACCGGCCCGTCACCGGTCGTTCACCGGCCCGTCGCCGAGGTCCCCCGGCCGCGTGACGACCCCAGGTAGACTGACGGCGTTCAACGGTTGCCCGGTCGTCCTGCTGCTGAAGGCTCACCGGCCACCTCGCACCGCCCTCACGGGCGTCCGGGTGCGAGACGACGTTCACGATCGGCTGCCGGCCAACCCGCGTGGCGACGCCGCCGCGACCAGGGCGGGGCCCGTGAAGTGCGGCCCAGGCCCGGTCGCCGCGAGGCGCCACCTTCCCGTGAAGGGTCCCGTGTGACCACCTCCGAGCAGCCGATCGCCCTGAGCGACCGCAGCGACATCCAGACCGCGGCCGATGCCGTGCCGACCCCTGTCGGCGCCGCCTCGCGTGCCGCCGCCTCCGTCCAGGCCGTCGACGCCTCGTTCGCCGACTTCGACATCCGGCCCGAGACCGTGGCCGCCCTCGCCGAGCGCGGCATCGTCAACCCGTTCCCCATCCAGGCGATGACGCTGCCGGTCGCGCTCGCCCGCCACGACATCATCGGCCAGGCCAAGACCGGCACCGGCAAGACGCTCGGCTTCGGCATCCCGCTGCTCGAGCACGTCGTCGCCCCCGGCGAGCCCGGGTACGACGAGCTGGCCGCCCCCGGCAAGCCGCAGGCGCTGGTCGTCGTGCCGACGCGCGAGCTGGCCGTCCAGGTCGCGGGCGACCTCGCGATGGCCGCCGCCGGCCGCCGCGTGCGGATCGTCCAGGTCTACGGTGGCCGCGCCTACGAGCCGCAGGTCGAGGCGCTCTCGCGTGGCAGCGAGGTCGTCGTCGGCACGCCGGGCCGCATGATCGACCTGCTCAACCAGCGGGCGTTGATCCTCTCCTTCGCGCGCACCGTCGTGCTGGACGAGGCGGACGAGATGCTCGACCTGGGCTTCCTGCCCGATGTCGAGCGGCTGCTCGGCGCCACGTCGACGAACCGCCACACCATGCTCTTCTCGGCCACCATGCCCGGCGCCATCGTCGCGATGGCCCGCCGGTACATGACGCAGCCGACGCACATCCGCGCGCACGACCCGGGCGACGACCAGGTGACGGTGAAGAACATCACGCAGGTTGCCTACCGGGCGCACGCGCTGGACAAGGTCGAGCTGCTGGCCCGCATCCTGCAGGCCCGCGGGCGCGGCCTGACGATCGTGTTCGCCCGCACCAAGCGGACCGCGGCCAAGGTGGCCGACGACCTCACCGAGCGCGGCTTCGCGGCCGGGGCGATCCACGGCGACCTCGGCCAGGGCGCCCGCGAGCAGGCGCTGCGCGCGTTCCGGCACGGCAAGGTCGACGTGCTCGTCGCCACCGACGTCGCCGCCCGCGGCATCGACGTCGAGGACGTCACGCACGTCATCAACTACCAGTGCCCGGAGGACGAGAAGATCTACCTCCACCGCACCGGCCGCACCGGCCGCGCCGGCAACAAGGGCACCGCGGTGACGTTCGTCGACTGGGACGACATGCCGCGCTGGGGCCTCATCAACAAGGCGCTCGAGCTCGGCATCCCGGAGCCGGTGGAGACCTACTCCTCGTCGCCGCACGTCTACACCGACCTCGACGTCCCGCAGGGCGTCACCGGCAGGCTGCCCGTGGCGCAGCGCACGCGCGCCGGCCTGGCCGCGGAGGAGATCGAGGACCTCGGCGAGACCGGCAAGCACGGCGGGACCGCAGGCGGCGGGCACGGCGGCAAGCCGCGCGGCGAGGGCGGGCGCGGGCGCGACGACGAGGCCGGACGTGGCCGTGGCCGCGGTGACCGCGGCCGGGGCGGTGCCGACCGCGAGGAGCGCGGCCCCGGGGCGCGCGAGCCGCGTCCCCAGCGCTCGCGCGACGAGGCCGCGACGCCCGGATCGGACGCCGCGAGCGACGCACCCCGCCGCCGTCGCCGGCACCGCCGCGGCTCGGGCTCGTCGTCGGCCGCCCCGGCCCCG
>JAJYTJ010000098.1 GCA_021793115.1 Actinomycetes bacterium
CGCCACCGTTGATCGACGCGATGATGAGCACCTTCGCGCCCTTGGTGATCATCGTCTCGATCTGCTGCGCCTGCGTCGGGATGTCGTTGTTGGCGTACTCGAGGTCGACCTTGTACCCGGCCGCCTGCAGCTGGCTCTGCACGTTGCCGCCGTCCTGGATCCAGCGCTGGTCCACCTTCGTCGGCATGGCGACGCCGACCAGCTGGCCCGCACCCGCCGCAGCCGTGGCACCGCCGCCGGCGGACGGGGTGGTCGCGGGAGCGGCGTTGCCGCCGCGGCCGCCGCCCGAGCACGCCGCGAGCGACAGGGCGACCGTGGCTGCCACGGCGAGCACGGCCGCCTTCTTCTTCACGGGGAACTTCATTGTTTCTCCTTCTGGTGGGGTTGACGCGACGACGTCGACGTCAGGAGCGCAGCACGGCCGGTCGGCCGAGCTGCACCTCGTGGGTCAGAAGCCCTGGGCCAGGCGATGGAATGCCTGGTTCCACCGCACCTCCTTCTGGAAGGACTGCAGGTCTGTGCGTTCGTCGATGACGAGCAGCTCGGTCTTCGTCAGCTCGGCGAAGTCACGGAACACGTCGATGCCGAGTGCGGTCGACATCACGGTGTGGTGGGCACCCCCGGCGGTCAGCCAGGCCGCGGTGGCGGTGGGGAAGTCCGGGCGCGGCCGCCACACCGCGCGTCCCACCGGCAGCTTCGGCAGCGGCGCCCGAGGTCCGACGACGTCGACGGCGTTCGCCACGAGGCGGAACCGGTCCCGCATGTCCGACAGGGCGACGACGACGCCGGGACCCGGGTCGGCGTCGAAGACCAGCCGCACCGGGTCCTGCCGCCCGCCGATCCCCAGCGGGTGGACCTCGAGGCGCGGCGTCGTCGTCGTCAGCGTCGGGCACACCTCCAGCATGTGCGCACCCAGGATGACCTCGTCGCCGGGCGTGAGGTCGTAGGTGTAGTCCTCCATGAGGCTCGCGCCGCCGGGCAGGCCGGCGGCCATGACCTTGGCGACACGCACGAGGAGCGCGGTCTTCCAGTCGCCCTCCGCGCCGAAGCCGTAGCCGTCGGCCATGAGGCGCTGCACCGCGAGGCCGGGAAGCTGCTTGAGCGCACCCAGGTCCTCGAAGTTCGTCGTGAACGCGCCGAAGCCCCCGGCCTCGAGGAACGACCGCAGGCCCAGCTCGATGGCGGCTCCGTCGCGCAGCGACTGGTGCCGCTCGCCGCCACGTCGCAGCTCCGGCGCGACGGCGTAGGCGTCCTCGTACTCGGCGACGAGCGCGTCGACCTCACCGTCGCCGACCTCGGCCACGGCGTCCGCGAGGTCGTTGACGCCCCACGTGTTCACCTGGACGCCGAACCGCACCTCGGCCTCGGTCTTGTCGCCCTCCGTGACGGCGACGAAGCGCATGTTGTCGCCGAAACGGGCCAGCCGGAGGCCGCGTGCCGCCGCGACGCCGCACGCGGCCCGGGCCCAGGTGGCCACGCGCGCCCGGACCGCGGGGTCGCTGGCGTGGCCCGGCACGATGACGCGCGGCACGCCGAGGCGCGACTCGAGGTAGCCGAGCTCGCGGTCGCCGTGCGCGGCCTGGTTGAGGTTCATGAAGTCGAAGTCGATGTCGGCCCACGGCAGCTCGACGTTCGCCTGGGTGTGCAGGTGCAGGAGGGGCTTGCGGAGGGCGGACAGGCCGCCGATCCACATCTTCGCGGGGCTGAAGGTGTGCATCCAGACGATGACCCCGACGACCTCGTCGCGCAGGTTCGCCTCGAGCATGGTGCGGCGGATCGTCTCCGGGTCCGTGAGCACGGGCTTCCAGACGATCGTCACCGGGATCTCGGCAGCGCCCTGCAGCAGCGCCGCCACCTGCCGGGACTGGTCGGCGACCTGCCGCAGGGTCTCCTCGCCGTACAGGTGCTGGCTCCCCGTGAGGAACCAGACCTCGTACTGCGCCAGGTCAGGGACGATGGAACTCATCTGGAACCTCTCTCGGGATGCCGGGTCGTCGCCACGGTCGGGGCAGTGGCGGTGCGCAGCGATCGACGGTGCGGACGGAGGGTGCCCGGGCGGGGCGCAGCGACGGCAGCGTGCGCAGTGGCTGCGCGGATCATCTGCCTCACCACCGCGCGACTCGGGCCTGCGCCGAGTCGACGATGGCCGCGACGGCGTCGTCGCCCATGTGGACCCCTTCGTCCTCACCTATCGGTGTTACCGGTAACTGTTAGCGCTAACAGGCGGCGACTATAGACCGACGTCGGCGGGTTCTGTCAAAGCGCCTGGCTGCCGCGGGAACGACCGCACTCGGCGCGCCGCCGTCGGGGGCGTGTCGGGCCGGGCTCGGCTTCCGGTCGCTGGCCGTGGGGGAGCCGACCGTGGGGTGCGCCACCGTCCCCGGCGTGGCCCGCCACGGGCGTCGTGCCGCCGTCGGGCGACGGCGCGCGCGGGGCCGCCGGGCGAGCGCACGCGCTACGGTCGCGGTCCGGGCGGCGCGGTCGAGGCCCGGACGATCAGGGGGAGCTCGCGGAGCCCGCTCGGCGGTGGCTCGACTCCGTCGAACTGGGCCAGGACCGTCACCACCGCCCGGGCGCCGATCTGCGCGAAGTCCTGCCGCACGGTCGTCAGGGCCGGGTGGTAGTGCGCAGCCTCGGGGATGTCGTCGAAGCCGACGACGCTGAGCTGGTCCGGCACCGCCAGGCCTGCATCCCGGGCGGCGTGCAGCAACCCGAGCGCCATCTGGTCGTTGGCGCAGAAGATGGCGCTGAACCCGCCGTCGGCGAGCATCGCCCTGCCGGCGGTGTAGCCGGACTGCGCCGTCCAGTCGCCGATCTGCGTCGTCACCGGCGCGAGGCCGATGCGAGCGAGCTCGGCGACGAAGCCCTGCCGCCGGGACGACGCCTCGAGCCACGACGGCGGACCGCCGAGGTGCGCGAGTGCCCTGTGCCCGAGGTCGAGGAGATGACGCGCCGCCGTGCGGCCGCCCTGCTCCTGGTCGGGAACGTGCGCCTGGCCGCCCTCCACCGCCGAGTGCATCGCGGCGAACGGCACGCCAGGGGCGGCGGCCATCGCGACCTGGGTCGCGCGGGCACCCGGCCCGACCATGACGATCGCGACGGCGCCCTGGTCCAGCAGGTGCACGGTGGCGCTCTCGACGGACGCGTCGTCGGTGGGGTCCATCACGGCGATCACCACCGAGTAGTCGCGGCCGCGGGCCGCTTCCGCGATCGCGGCCACGGTGCTCGCCGGTCCGTAGAGCTGGCCCCGGGTGGTGTCGAGCACGCCGATGACGCGCGAGCTGCTCAGTGCGAGCGCCCGGGCCGTGCGGCTCGGGCGGAAGCGCAGCTGCTCGATCGCCGCGACGACCCGCCGCCGGGTCGGCTCGCTGACGTTCGGGTGGTCGTTGACCACGCGCGAGACCGTCATGTGGGACACGCCGGCGAGCCGCGCGACGTCACGGATGCTCGCCGCGGGCCGGGACGGTCGGCCCTGCGGCGAGACGCGGGACGCGCTCGCCGGTGGGGCATCGGCTGAGTTCGTGACGCTCTCCTGTCCGTGCGGTGGCCGGCACCGACCTCGGCGTGCGGGACGTTCCAGGCCTCGTCACAGCGGTGTCGTCGACGCGGTGAGCGCTCGGGCCGGTCGACGCGCCGAGGCGATCGGCGGCTTCGATGTGGGCCCGCCGGCATCCGGGGTCAGAGGCTACCCCACCGCGAGCGGGGCGCACCCGGCCGCAGTGACGTCGGTCGTGGCGTCATGGAGCACGCGCGCACCCGTCGACCTCCGCGTCGAGGCCCGGCCGCCGGCCGCGGTCGGAGGGCCACCGGGCTGGTCGGCGGTGAGGTGGCGGTCCATGGTCGCCGACGGCGCCCGGTAGGCCCTAGGTCCCAGATCGGCCCACGGTCCGGTCGGTGCAGCACGAGGTCACCTGGGTGGGCGGAGGTCCCCTGTGGGCCCAACGTCCCGCCCAATCGTGACCTTATCGTGACCTATCGGGCGGCCCGAGCGTTTGACGACCGCGCTGTTACCGCTAACACTCGAGCTCTAGCCACAGTGTTAGCGCTCACAGTTCGCAATCTCCGGCCATGCACCCACTCGACGAGGAGGGCGTGCCCGGGTGAGGCGGCCCGCCTTCGCGGTCCCTTCACCCGTCGCCGCGCCATCGTCGTCGATGGCCGTCCCGGAGACCACGGACCACACCGCGGGGTCGGTGCGGAGGCGGCATCGGCACGGCGCCGACCGTCCTCGCACCACAGCCCGCCAGAGGGACCAGAGAGGCAGTTCCCAGCGCAACAAGGAGGTTGTTCATGATGAGGAGCCAACCGGGGCGTCGTCTCCGCCTCGCCGCTCTCGGGGTGGGAGCGGCGTTGGTGCTCGCGGCCTGTTCGACCGGCTCGACCCCGAGCACCTCGACGACCCCACAGGCGGGCGGTGCCGGACCGACGCCGAGCAGCGGCTCGAGCCAGGCGGCCGCGGGCGGGGCGATCCAGGGGTCGTCGACGTTCAACGACGCCAAGCTGGAGGAGCTCACCCAGAAGATCCAGTCGGCGATCGGCAGCACGTCGCTGAGCAACGTCAAGATCGCCTTCGTCACGAACGGGAACGCCTCGTACTGGAACGAGGCCAAGGCCGGCTGGGACGCCGCGATGAAGTGGCTGTCCGCCAAGGGCGCCCAAGGCCAGTTCGAGGAGCCCACCCAGTCCACCGCGAGCGTCCAGGTGACGCTGCTCGAGACGCTGACCTCTCAGGGGTACACCGGCTGGGGCGTGTCCGCCGTCACCGCCGACGCGCTGACGCAGCCGATCGCCGACGCGGTCAGCAAGGGTCTGTCGGTCGTCGCCTACGACTCGCCGTTGCCCGGTACCAAGGCGCAGTTCTACATCGGCACCCCGAACACGGACGCCGGCTGCGCGGCCGGCAAGGCGATGACCTCGGCGATCGGGTCGGGCAACGTGGTGGCGATCAGCGGCTCACTCACCGCCGACAACACCAAGCAGCGCATCGCAGGCTTCGAGCAGTGCGCGGGTTCCGGCGTCAAGGTCGTCCAGACGCTGAACGACAACCAGGACGTCGCCACGGCCGTGTCCGACATCCAGGCCGCCATCCAGGCAGACCCGAGCATCAAGGGCGTCTACGCGGTGTACTCCTACGACGGCGGTGCCGCCGGGCAGGCGGTGCAGGCGTCGAACAAGGTGGGCAAGATCACCATCATCGCCGACGACGGCGAGTCCGACACCGTCCACGACGTGCAGTCCGGCCTCATCGCCGCGTCGATCCTCCAACGGCCGTACTACCAGGGCTACATGACGGCCTACGCGCTGGCGGCCGACAAGGCACTGGGCGAGAGCGCCACGATGGCGTTGTTCACGCCGTACTTCGCGTCGCCCGGCGTGCTGTCCACGGGCGTCGGCGTGATGACGAAGGCCAACCTGTCCGACTTCCAGGCGTTCTGGGCCAAGATCGGGCTGACGTCGCAGTGAGCGTCGCCCCCACCGGAGAGGTGGCGCAGGGAGACCGCACGATCTCCCTGCGCCACGTCTCCAAGACCTATGGCGAGGCGACGGTCCTCGCGATCGAGGAGCTCGACCTGCGGTTCGGCGAGGTGCTCGGGCTCGTCGGGGAGAACGGAGCGGGGAAGTCGACCCTGCTCGGCGTGCTGTCCGGGATGGTCGCTCCCGACCCGGGGGGCGACGTCCGCATCGCGGGGGAGGCGCTGGAGCTCGGGTCGCCCGCAGCGAGCCGGGCTGCAGGCGTCGCGATGGTGTCGCAGGAGTTCCCCCTGGTGAACCAGCTGAGCGTGATGGAGAACCTGACGCTCGGCTCGCCGCCCGCGGGAGGCGGCACGGTCCGCTACGACGCCCGCGCGACGGTCCGCGCAGCCCGGGAGATGCTCGGCCGGGTAGGGCTGGACGTGAGGCCCCAGGCGCCCGTGTCGAGCCTGTCGGTACCGGCACGGCAGATGCTGGAGATCGCCAAGGCCGTCGGTCGTGACGCCCGGCTGCTCGTGCTCGACGAGCCGACGTCCGCCCTCGGACCGGTCGAGGTGGACATGGTCGTCTCCATCGCCCGGGACCATGCCGCCCGGGGCGCGGCCGTGCTCTTCGTCGGGCACCGCCTCGACGAGGTGCGCCGGGCCGCGGACCGGGTGGTGGTGCTCCGCAACGGCCGCAAGGTGGCGGAGATGCCGGCGTCCGAGGCGACCGACGACAGGCTCGTCCGCGCGATGGTCGGGCACGACATCTTCTCGGCCGTCGCCGGCAGCCACGGGGACGCCCAGGGGCGGCCGGTCGTGTTCAGCGCGCGCGGTCTGCAGGCCCTCGGCCTCGGGCCGATCGACCTCGACGTGCGCGAGGGCGAGATCCTGGGGGTCGCGGGCCTGATGGGGGCGGGCCGCAGCCGGCTGGCGCACACGATCTTCGGGGCGATCCCGTCGACGTCCGGCTCGATGACGCTCGAGGGTCGGCCGTACGCTCCGCGCTCGCCGGCGGAGGCGGTCGAACGCGGCGTCGCGCTGGTCGCCGAGGACCGCAAGCTGCAGTCGATGGTGCCCAACTCCTCGGTGCGCTGGAACGTCACGCTGCCGACGCTGCGCCGGCTCGGGCGGCGCGGCGTCTTCGGGCCGGCGACCGAGCGCCGCCGCGCCGCCGAGCTGATGCGCCTGACCGGCGTCCGGCTCTCGGCGATCGAGCAGCCGGTGCGCGAGCTGTCCGGCGGCAACCAGCAGCGGGTCGTGTTCTCGCGCTGGTTCGGCGCCGGCCCCCGGCTGCTGATCCTCGACGAACCGACGCGAGGCGTCGACGTCGGGGCCAAGGCGGACATCTACGCGCTCATCGAGCACGCTCGTGCGGAAGGGATGGCCGTGATCGTCGTCTCCTCCGAGCTCGACGAGCTGTTCAGCCTCGCGGACCGCATCGCGGTGCTGCGCAAGGGCCAGGTCGGCTCGGTCGTCGACCGCGACGAGTTCTCCAAGGAACGGATCATGCGGGTGGCAGCGGGTGTGGAGGTGGCGTCATGAGCCGTCGAGCAACGGGGGCGGTCCCCGTGCCAGGTGGATCCGCGAGCGAACCGGGGCCGGGGACGCTGCGGGCGCTGCCCGCGGCCGACGAGGAGCACCGATCCCTGCTGCGGCGCATCACCGACGTGCCGGAGTCCGGCGTCATCCTGGCGTGCGTCGCGGTGTTCGTGCTCGTGACGATCGCTCGGCCGACGTTCGCGAATGTGTCGAACCTGCAGGTCATCGGCCTCGACCTGGCGAACTACGGCATCCTGGCGATCGGCGTGACGTTCGCGATCCTGACGAGCGGCATCGACCTGTCGGTGGGCTCCGTCGTCGCCTTCTCGTCGATGGTCAGCGCGGACCTCAACGCGAACGCGCACTGGCCGGTCGCGGTGTGCATCCTGCTGTCGATCGCGATCGGTGCGGCGCTCGGCTACCTGCACGGCTGGTTCATCACCCGGCTCAAGGTGCCGCCGTTCGCCATCACGCTCGTCACGCTCACCGCGGCGGCGGGCGGCGCCCTGGCGCTGACCAAGGGGCAGCCGATCAGCGGGGTGTCGCAGTTCTACGTCTCGCTGACGCTGAGCAAGGTCGTCGGCGTCCCGACCCCCGTCCTCATCTTCGTCGTCGTCGCCCTGCTCGCCTGGTTCTTCCTCGAGCGCACCTACGCCGGCCGGCAGCTCTACGCCGTGGGCGGCAACCGGGAGGCGGCCCGGCTGTCCGGCGTCCCGGTGCAGCGGCGCGAGGCGTCGGCCTACGTGATCTCGGGGGCGCTCGCCGGTCTCGTCGGCGTGCTCGTCATCGGCCGCATCGGGGTCGGCGACCCGAGCGTCGGCAGCGGCTGGGAGCTCGACGCGATCGCCGCGGCCGTCATCGGCGGGGTCAGCCTCTACGGCGGCGAGGGGCGCATCCTCGGCGTGTCTGCGGGCGTGCTGCTCATCATGCTGATCAACAACGCACTCATCGTGCTCAACGTCTCGCCGTTCTACCAGCAGGTCGCGCTCGGACTGGTGCTCGGCGTGGCGATCGTGTCCGACCGGGTCCGCGCCCAGCGTCGCGGCAGGCCCAGGCTGCACCGAGTGCCCAAGGTCGCACCCCAGACGGTCCCACCGGCCGCGACGTGACGGCCGCACATCATGGCCAGGACGACGGCCGGCCCGGACCGTGAGGAGGGCTCCGCCATGCGTACCCCGCTCGACCAGGGGGAGGTCTGGTTCCTCACCGGGAGCCAGGACCTCTACGGCGACGAGACCCTGCGCCAGGTCGCCGAGCAGTCGCAGGAGGTGGCGCGCCTCCTGGACGCCTCCGACGCCGTCCCGGCGCGCGTCGTGTGGCAGCCGGTGCTCAAGGACTCCGCGGCCATCCGCCGCGCGATGCTCGAGGCCAACGGCCGCGACGACGTGCTCGGCGTCATCACGTGGATGCACACGTTCAGCCCGGCGAAGATGTGGATCGCCGGCCTGGACGCCCTGGCCAAGCCGCTGCTGCACCTGCACACGCAGGCCAACGTCGAGCTGCCGTGGGACACCATCGACTTCGACTTCATGAACCTCAACCAGGCGGCGCACGGCGACCGGGAGTATGCCTACGCGCTCACGCGGCTGGGCGTCTCCCGGGCCACGGTCGTCGGCCACGCGTCCAACCCGGCGGTCGCCGCCCGGGTCGGCGCGTGGGTGCGGGCCGCGGCCGGCTGGGCCGCGACGCACGAGCTCACGCTGGTCCGGTTCGGCGACAACATGCGCAACGTCGCGGTGACCGAGGGCGACAAGACCGAGGCGCAGCACGTCTTCGGCGTCAGCGTCAACACGTGGGGCGTCAACGACCTGGTCGCCGCGATCGCCGCGGTGTCCGACGAGGACGTCGACGCGCTCGTCGCCGAGTACGAGGCCGCCTACGACGTGGCGCCCGAGCTGCGCACGGGCGGCGCGCGCCACGACTCGCTGCGCTACGCGGCCCGGCAGGAGGTCGCGCTGCGCGGCTTCCTCGGCCAGCGAGGCGCCACGGCGTTCACGACGAACTTCGAGGACCTCGGCGAGCTCGAGCAGCTGCCGGGCCTGGCCGTCCAGCGCCTCATGGCCGACGGCGTCGGCTTCGGCGCCGAGGGCGACTGGAAGACGGCCGTCCTGGTCCGCGCGGCGAAGGTCATGGGCGCCGGCCTGCCCGGCGGCGCCTCCCTCATGGAGGACTACACCTACGACCTGACGCCCGGCGCGGAGGTGATCCTCGGCGCGCACATGCTCGAGATCTGCCCCTCGCTGGCCACGGCGCGCCCGCGCGTGGAGATCCACCCGCTGGGCATCGGCGGCAAGGGCGACCCGGTCCGCATGGTGTTCGACGCCGACCCGGGCGTCGGCGTCGTCGTCTCGCTGGCCGACATGCGCGACCGCTTCCGCCTGACGGCCAACGTCGTCGACCTCGTCGAGCACCCCGACCTGCCGCACCTGCCGGTCGCGCGCGCGGTGTGGAAGCCGCGCCCGGACTTCATGACGAGCGCGGAGGCGTGGCTGACGGCGGGGGCCGCCCACCACACGGTGATGACCACGAACGTGCCGGTCGAGACGTGGGAGATGTTCGCCGACATGGCCCGCACCGAGCTGCTCGTCATCGACGAGGCCACCACCCGCCGCGGGTTCACGGACCAGGTGCGCGCCAACCAGGCCTACTTCCGCCTCGCGCGAGGGCTGTAGGTCGCCTCACACGATGCCTGCGAGGTCCCGCCGCCGGAACGCGGCGACGCCGAGCGCGCCGAGCACCGCCGCCGTCGCACCCAACCACAGCAGGGGTGCGACGGCGAACGGCTCGGCCGGCACCGCGGGCACGTGCGTGAAGGGCGAGACGTCGAGCAGCAACTGCGGCAGCTCGAGGAGCTGGCCCAGCTGGCCCATGACGAGCGCGGCGGCGAGCGCGAACCACGCCACCGCGCTCGTCAGGCGCGGCGCCAGGCCGAGCACCGCGACGACGAGGCCGCCGAGGGCCAGCGCCGCGGGCACCTGGACGGCGGACGCCGCCACGATCCCGCCGAAGGCCCGCGACCAGTCACCGGTGAGCGCACCGTACGTGAGGCCGCCCGCGAGGCCGCTGGAGCACAGCACGAGCGCCGAGCCCACCCCGACCACCAGGACGTGGGTCGCGAGCCACGCGGTGCGCCCGACCGCGGTCGCGAGCACCGGTTCGAGCCGGCCCTCGGCCTCCTCCGCCCGCGCCCGCAGCAGCGCCTGGACGGTGTAGCCCGTGCCGGCCACCCCGAGGAACGCCATGAGGAACGCCTGGTACAGGTCGAGCGGCTGCGCACCGGGCGTGATCGTCTCGAGCATCGCGCGCATCGCCTGGTTCTGCGCCATGTAGTCGGTGAACGTCCGGCCGACCGAGCCGAACACGGCACCCATCGTCGCCATGGCCGCGACCCACACCGCCAGCACGCCGCGCTGCAGGCGCCACGTGAGGCCCAGGGTCGACAGCAGGCCGGCGGGCGCGCGCGCCGGCCCGCGCGGCGGCGGGACCAGGCCGGTGCCGAGGTCGCGGCGGTCGCGCAGGTACGCCGCGAGCGCGACGAGCAGCGCCGTGGTGCCGGCGAACAGCGCGGCGATCCACCAGCGGTCCCGGAAGTAGGGCCGCACCTGCTGGCCCCACCCCAGGGGCGACAGCCACGACGGCCACGCGCTGACGACGGACAGGCCGTCCGGGGCGACGCGCCCCGTGAGGTCGCCGACCGCCCGGAGCACGAACGCGACCCCCAGAGCCCCGGCCGCCGCGCCGTTCGCGGCCCGGCCCGTCGCGAAGACCTGCGAGCTCACCGCGGCCAGGCCCGCGAACACCCAGCCGGTGCCGGCGACGGCCATGCCCGCCGCCCACGCGCCCCGCCAGCCGACGCCCGTGGCCCCGACCGCGAGCCCGACGCCGGCCCCGACGAGCGTGGCCGCGGCGACCCCCACGACGACGGCGGCCGCGAGCCCCGCACGCCGCCCGACGGCGGCCGACCCGACGAGCTCGGCGCGCCCGCACTCCTCCTCGCGGCGCGAGTGGCGCACCACGGCCTGCGCGGCCATGAGCGCGGTGAGGATGGCGAGGATCTTGTAGCCGTCCACCATCGCCATGGCGCCGAGCGACGGGCCGGACGCGGGACCGTCGAAGACGCGGGTCAGCGGGTTGGTGGCCGTCAGCGCCGCGGTGGCGAGCCGGTCGGCCTCGGTCTGCGTGAGCTGCACGTAGCTGCGCACGGTGGCCCAGGCGAGCCCCGCGACGGCGACGATCCACACCGGCAGCACCACGCGGTCGCGCCGCAGCGCGAGCCGCACCAGCCGCCACGTCCCGGTCATCGCGTCACCGCCGGTTCCCGGTCGCCGTTGAGGTGCGCCAGCTCGTCGCCGTAGTGGCGCAGGAACAGCTCCTCGAGGGTGGGTGGTGCGCTGGTCAGGCTGACGATGCCCCGGGCGGCGACCCGTTCGACCGTCGCGCCGAGGTCGTCGGCCTCGACCTCGAGCCGCACCGCGCGGCCCTCGTCGGACGCCTCGACGCCGACGACGCCGGGCCAGGCCTCCGGCCGGTCCAGCGGGTGGCGCGTCGTGACGCGCAGCGTCGTGCGGGTGAGGTGGCGCAGCGACGCCAGGCTGCCGGACTCGACGATGCGGCCGGCGCGGATGATCGAGACGGCGTCGCACAGGGCCTCCGCCTCGGCCAGGATGTGGCTCGACAGCAGCACGGTGCCGCCGGCCGCGGTGATCTCGCGCACCACGTCGCGGAACACGCTCTCCATGAGCGGGTCCAGCCCGCTCGTGGGTTCGTCGAGCAGGTAGAGCTCCACGTGCGCGGCCAGGCCGGCGACGATGGCGACCTTCTGCCGGTTGCCCTTGGAGTACGACGAGCAGCGCTTGGTGGGGTCGAGCGCGAACCGCTCGACGAGCTCGTCGCGCCGGCTCCGGTCCAGACCGCCGCGCAGGGCGCCGAGCAGGTCGATCGCCTCGCCGCCGGAGAGGGTGGGCCACAGGGCGACGTCGCCGGGGACGTAGGCGAGCCGGCGGTGCAGCGCCACGGCGTCGCGCCAGGGGTCGGCGCCGAGCACGGTGGCGGTCCCGGAGTCCTTGCGGAGCAGGCCGAGCAGCAGCCGGATGGTGGTCGACTTGCCGGCGCCGTTGGGGCCCAGGAAGCCGTGGACGTGGCCCCGCTCGACGACGAGGTCGAGGCCTGCGAGCGCGACGGTGCGGCCGAACGACTTGTGCAGGTCATGGGTGGAGATGGCGGAGTCCATGATTCGCCCCAGATATGAGAGTCGCTTTCAGTTGAGAGTAGATGCCAGCCCAAGCCGGAGTCAACAGTTACTGTCAGATGAATGTGACTGTCCATCGGTTAGGATGTCCTCATGCCCGAGGGCCTGCGGGAGCGCAAGCGCGCGGCGGCGATGCTGCGGATCCAGTCGGTCGCGCTCGACCTCTTCGAGGAGCGCGGGTACGACGCGGTGACGATCGAGGAGATCGCGGCGGCGTCCGAGGTGTCGCCCAGCTCCGTCTACCGCTACTTCGGCACCAAGGAGCAGGTGGTGCTGTGGGACGAGTCGGAGCGGCTGCTGCGCCGCCTGGCGGCCGAGGCGATGGCCGACCCGGTCCCGCTCGCCGGCCTGCGCCGCGTCATCCTGACCGCGCTCGACGGGCTGTCCCCGGCCGACGAGCGACGCCTGCTGCGGCGGCTCCGGCTGGCCGGCACCGCGCCCGCGCTGGAGCAGGCCACCGTCGCGTACACGTACTCCACGGCGCGCGTGCTCGAGGAGGTCCTGGCCCGCCAGCTGCAGCGGCCCGTCGAGGACCTCGACGTCCAGGTGTTCGCGCACGCGCTCGCCGGCGGCCTGCTGGGGATGTTCCACCACTGGCAGGGCACGGGGTTCCGCGAGCCGCTGCGCGACGTGGTCAAACGGGTCTTCGAGCTGTTCTTCGAGGGGCTGGACATCGTCACCGCGACGACGGCCGCGCCCGCCCGCTGACCGTGCCGCACCGCCGCTGACCTGCGCGGCACCCCTGTCCCCGGGTGGGGAATGGCCCCTACGCTGCCGACATGGAGTCGCCGCGCCCCAGGGGACGTCGCCCGGCGGGCACCGACACGCGGGGGGCGATCATCGCGGCCGCCCGGGCCGAGTTCGCCGAGCGCGGGTACGAGGCGGCGAGCATGCGGTCGGTGGCGCGGCGCGCCGGCGTCGACCCCGCGCTCGTGCGGCACTACTTCCCGGACCGCGGCGACCTCTTCGCGGTGTCGGTGCTGCCGTCGTCCGCGAACCCGCTCGAGGTGGCCGCCCGGGTCGTGGCCGATGGCCTGCCGGGCGTCGGCACGCGCCTGCTCCGCGAGGTGCTGACGATGTGGTCGGCGGACGAGGGGGAGGGCTTCCGGGCGGCGGTCGGTCTCATGGCCGGCGCAGACGAGCGGCCCCAGGCGCTCGTGGCGTTCCTCGGGCGCACGGTGTTCGAGCAGATCGGCCGGCTGCTGGCGCCCGACGAGGCCGCGCTGCGCGTGGGTCTCATGGCTTCGCAGGTGGCCGGTCTGCTGCTGGTCCGGTTCGTCATCCGGATGGAGCCGGTCGCCTCGATGCCGGCGACGGAGCTCGCGGCGGTGGTGGGCCCGACCATCGACCGCTACCTCACCGCCCCGGTCGGGGAGCTGCTCGGACCGGTGTGAGGCCGGGGGCCCAAGGTCCTTGCGCGAACGGCGCGGGAGGGCAATTATTCCTCGCATGGGGAATATCGAGGTGCCGGCGATCGCGGTCCGGGAGCTGCGGGTCGTGCGCGGGCACAACCACGTCATCGAGGGCCTGGACCTCACGGTCCCGGCCGGCCAGGTCGTCGGCCTGCTCGGTCCGAGCGGGAGCGGCAAGACGACGCTCATGCGCTCGATCGTCGGCGCGCAGGTGGTCGCGGGCGGCACCATCGAGGTGTTCGGCGAGCCCGCGGGCTCGGCGGCGCTGCGGCGGCGAGTCGGCTACACCACCCAGACGCCCAGCGTGTACCCGGACCTCACGGTCGCCGAGAACATGCGCTACGCCGCGGCGATCCTGCGGGTCGACGACGCGCGCGTGGCCGCCACCCTCGCGGACGTGGACCTCGCCGGGTTCGGCAAGCGCATCGTGCGCACCCTCTCCGGCGGCGAGCTCTCGCGCGTGTCGCTCGCGG
>JAJYTJ010000326.1 GCA_021793115.1 Actinomycetes bacterium
CTTGGCCATCCGCTTGCGGCGCTTCTTGATGACGGAGCCCATGGTGGTCCTCGTTCGCTTCTCGTTGTGGTCGGCCGGCGGGGCCGGAAGCCCACGCAGAAAGTCCGGGGGCCAACCCTACGCCCACAGGGGCCCCATCCGGAAAGTCTCCTCGGTCAGGAGCTCAGGCGACCTTCGCCCCGCTCCTCCGGCCGCGGCACGGTGGACGACGAGCGCAGGTACGCGTCGAGGGCGTCCTGGGGCACCCGGAACGAGCGGCCGACCCGCACCCCCGGCAGCTCGCCCGAGTGGAGCAGCCGGTAGACCGTCATCTTCGACACGCGCATGACGTCGGCCACCTCCTCCACCGTGAGGTAGCGCACGCGGCCGGTCTCCTCGCTCATCCTGCGCTCGCTTTCCCGGCCTCAGCTCGTCGGAGTCCAGCCACCGGTGCGTCAGCGTAGTGCCTGCTGGGACGCGTGTGAAAGGGGTGACCTGAGTGAATCCTGAGACGCGTCACCCGTAGTCCGGGTCCAGCCCGTGGTGCGGGAAGACGGCGGTGCGCGTCGCGCGGATGGCGCGGTCGACGTCGTCGGCCGGGTCCCATCCGGCCGACCACGGCCGGAACGCCGCGCTCGCGCCCTCCGTCATCGTCGTCGCGTCCAAGGAGCCGTACCGCTGACGCACGGCGTCGCACCACATGTCCGGCAGCGGCGTGGCCGGGTCCACCGGCCGGTGCGTCGCCAGCCCGATGACGTGCGCCCAGACCCGCGGCACCACCTCGGCGCGCGCGTACCCACCGCCGCCCAGGGCCAGCCAGCGCCCCTGCGCGGTCTCGTGCGCCAGGGCGTGGAGCAGCTCGGCGGCCACGCGCTGGCCGTCCACGGACGTGCGCAGCGACGTCAGCGGGTCCAGCCGGTGCGTGTCGCACCCGTGCTGCGTCACCAGCAGATCGGGCGCGAACTCCCGCAGCAGCGGCGGCACCACCGCGTCGAGCGCCCGCAGCCAGCCCGCGTCGCCCGTGCCCGAGGGCAGCGCGACGTTGACGGCAGACCCCTCGGCGCCCGGCCCGCCGATCTCGCGCGCGAAGCCGGTACCGGGGAACAGCCGCGCCCCGGTCTCGTGCAGCGAGACGGTCAGCACGCGCGGGTCGTCCCAGAACACCGCCTGGACGCCGTCCCCGTGGTGCGCGTCGAGGTCGACGTACGCCACCCGCTGCGCACCGGCCGCGAGCACCGCGCGGATCGTCACCGCCGCGTCGTTGTACACGCAGAACCCGGAGGCCGCCCCCGGCATGGCGTGGTGCAACCCGCCCCCGACGTTGACGGCGTGCCGGGCCTCGCCGCGCCACACCGCGAGCGCCGCCTCCACCGTGCCGGCCACCACGCGCGCGGAGGCGGTGTGCATGAGCGGGAACACCGGGTTGTCCTCGGTCCCCAGCCCGCGGGCCTCGTCGGGCTCGCCCGACGAAGCGGCCGCCCGCACCGCGGCGATGTACGCCCGCTCGTGCACCGTGGCGAGCAGGTCGTCGGGCGCCTCGTCCGCGGCCACCACCTCCACGTCCGGCAGCTCGAGCAGCCCGAGGCCCGCCGCGAGGGCGATCGTCAGGTCGATCCGGTCGCTCGACATGGGGTGCCCCGGCCCGAAGTCGTAGCCCAACAGCTCGGTGGACCACACGACGCGTGCGGCGGAGGGCCCGGCTGGCATGCGCCCACCGTGGCACCCACCGGCCCACCGTGTCGACACGCGCCCCGGACCGCGGCCCGTCGGCGGCCGAGGACCGCGCCGGCCCGCGGCACCCGGCGACGGTTCCCGTCACCCCGCGGCACGCGCCCGCCTCGGCCCGCGGCCCGCCCGAATCGAGGCCTCCCGCGCCGGTCGCTACTCGGTACGGCGGCGCAGCGTCGTCGTCGCGAGCGCGACGGCCCCGACGATGAACAGGGCCAGCACGCCCACCGCGCCGCGCACGAGCGTCCAGCCGCCACCCTGCGCGATCTTCTGCATGGCGTCGACCGCGTACGTGAGCGGCAGCACGCGGGAGATCCACTCGAGCACCGTGGGCATCTGCTCGCGCGGCATGATGACGCCGCACAGCAGCAGCTGCGGCAGCAGGAACGCGGGCATGAGCTGCACCGCCTGGAACTCCGTGCGGGCCAGCGCCGAGGCGGCCAGGCCGAGCGTGCTGCCGAGCACCGCGTTGAGGATGGCGACGACGAAGAGCAGCCACAGCGGGCCGGCGACGTCCATGCCGCACACCCAGATGGCCCAGAAGACGACGACGACGGACTGGATGAGCGCCATCACCGCGAACGCGAGCGCGTAGCCGACGACGAAGTCGCCCTTGCCCAGAGGCATGGTCATGAGCCGCTCGAGCGTGCCGCCGGTGCGCTCCCGCAGCGTGGCGACGCTCGTGACGATGAACATGACGAGCAGGGGGAAGAAGCCGACGAGCACGGGCCCGAACGTGTCGATGACCGGCACGCGGCTGTCGTGGTACATCCACGCGATGATGCCCAGCAGCAGCATGGGCACGCCCAGGAGCAGCGCGATGGTGCGCCGGTCGTGCCGCAGCTGGTTCAG
>JAJYTJ010000327.1 GCA_021793115.1 Actinomycetes bacterium
ACCTACGAGGGGCTGCCCGTCGACGGCTACACCGCGTGGCTCGAGCGGATGGCGGACCATCCGAAGATCGAGGTGCTCCTGGAGACCGACTACTTCGACACCTCTCAGCCGCTGCACCGCGACGCCGTGCGCGGCAACATCCCGGTCGTCTACACCGGGCCGGTGGACCGCTACTTCGACCACCAGCTCGGCGAGCTGGGCTGGCGCACCATCGACCTGGAGACCGAGCACCTCGACGTCGGCGACTTCCAGGGCACCTCGGTGATGAACTACGCCGATGCGGAGGTGCCGTACACGCGCATCATCGAGCCGCGCCACTTCCACCCCGAGCGCGACTACCCCAAGGACGCCACGCTCATCCAGCGCGAGTACTCCCGCTTCGCGAACTCCGGCGACGAGCCGTACTACCCCATCAACTCCGGCCGCGACCGCGAGCGCCTGCTCGCCTACCGCGAGCTCGCCGATGCCGAGCCCCGCACCCTCTTCGGGGGACGGCTCGGCACCTACCAGTACCTCGACATGCACATGGCCATCGGCTCGGCCCTGTCGATGGTCGACAACAAGCTGCCCGACCTGCTGCGCGCCTGAGCCCGCCGCCCGCCATGACCGCGGCGGGCGCCGTGCACCGCCGACGAGGAGCACCATGAACGCCACCACCGCCACCGCCCCGACCCGCGAGACCGCCGCGGAGGAGGGGGTCCCGCCGCAGCGCCTGCTGCAGCGGCTGATCCTGCCGCGGGAGGCCTCTCCGGACATCGTCCCGCTGTACATCGAGGCGTCCGACGCGCGCAGCGGCATCACCGCCGCCGGCTTCGGGCTGGGCGGCGGGGAGCAGGAGACCGACGAGTCCGGCTCCGTCTCCGCCCGCTACTCGCGCGGCCCCCAGGTCGACATCAGCGAGCTCTCCGAGCGGCACGCGGTGGTGATCCCCGCGCAGCAGATGCGCTCCTTCGGCACCTATTTCAACGCCTTCCCCGCCGGGTACTGGCGGCGCTGGACCGCGGTGCGCTCCCTGCGACTGCGCATCCGCACCTCCGGCGCCGGTCACCTCGTGGTGATGCGCTCGACCGCGCGCGGTGCGCTGCAGCGTCATGAGTCCCGCACCGTCACCGGCACCGGCGAGCACGTCTTCGAGCTGCCGCTGACCGCCTTCGGCGACGGCGGCTGGTACTGGTTCGACGCCTTCGCCGGGGCCGACGAGCTCGCGATCCTCGGCGCGGAGTGGACCGCCGATGCGGACCTCGCCCGCACCGAGGGCAGCTTCTCGATCTCGATGACGACCATGAACAAGGTCGAGTACTGCCTGGCGAACATCCGCACCGTCGCCGAGGACCCCGACCTGCGCTCCCTGCTGGACGTCATGTACGTCATCGACCAGGGCTCGGACCGGCTCTCCGACCACCCGGGCGAGCTCGCCCCGCTCCAGGAGTCCCTCGGGGACGCGCTCCGTGTCATCGAGCAGGGCAACATCGGCGGCTCGGGCGGTTTCTCCCGCGGCATGTACGAGGCGGCGACCGCGGGCAGCTCCACCTACGTCGTCAACTGCGATGACGACATCGTCATGGAGCCCGAGTCGCTGATCCGCATGACGACCTTCGCGGACTTCGCCACCCGGCCCACTATCGTCGGCGCCCACATGTTCGACCTCAACAACCGCAGCGTGCTGCACACCTTCGGCGAGATCGTCGATCCGTGGCGGATCCAGCCGGCCGTCGCGACCCCGGAGGGCGTGCTCGGCCACGACTTCGCCGAGGAGCCGCTGCGCTCGACCCCGTGGCTGCACCGCCGCGCGGACGTGGACTACAACGGCTGGTGGTCGTGCATGATCCCCACCGAAACCGTGCGCGCGATCGGGCTGAGCCTGCCCGTGTTCATCAAGTGGGACGACGCCGAGTACGGTCTGCGCGCCAAGCAGGCGGGCTACCCGACCGTCTCCCTGCCGGGCGCGGGCGTGTGGCACATGAGCTGGGTCGACAAGGACGACCTCGTGGGCTGGCAGGCCTACTTCCACGAGCGCAACCGCCTCATCACCGCCCTGCTGCACTCCCCGTACTCGCGCGGCGGCCGCGTGGTGAAGGAGTCGCAGTTCATGGACGTCAAGCACCTCATCTCGATGCAGTACTACACCGAGGCGGGCCGTCTGCTCGCCCAGCGCGACGTGCTCGACGGGCCCGACGCGTTGCACGGCAACATCGGCACGAAGCTGCCCGAGATCCGTGGCCTCGCCGCTGCCTTCGACGACGCCCGCACCGAGAAGGACCTCGACCGCTTCCCCGCGGTCCACGTGGACAAGCCGCCGCGCAAGGGCCGCCCCTTCACCCAGCCCGGCCGCCTCGCGCTGCCGGCCTGGACGGCGCGCACCCTCGCCAAGCAGCTGGTCAAGCCCACCCGTCCCCGTGCGGCGGAGAACCCTCAGGCGGTCATCCCGCACCTCGATGCGCGCTGGTGGCGGCTGTCAGCCTACGACAGCGCGTTGGTCTCCAACGCCGAGGGCACCCAGGTCGCCTGGTACAAGCGCGATCCCCGCCAGGTGCGGACCATGCTCGCCGAG
>JAJYTJ010000099.1 GCA_021793115.1 Actinomycetes bacterium
CGACCTTGATGGTCACTTGCCCTCCTCGGCACGCGCCGAACGGGTCGGCGCACACGTAATGACTGGTGGGAACACTCGCACGCCGATGTGCGTCCGCGTCGACCACGCGGGGTACGGCCGGCCGTCCAGAAACGTGCCGAACGCGTGACGCCCTCGTGACGATCGGATGGAGCGACCCTATACCCGGGCCCGACGCCGTCGCCTGCGACGAAGG
Source organism: Actinomycetes bacterium (assembly GCA_021793115.1). The sequence goes on from JAJYTJ010000099.1 coordinate 215, forward strand.
TCGCACCGACTCACAGGTCGAGCATGTCAGGCGACAGGCTCGCCTCGGTGTCCGGGATGCCGAGATCGGCCGCGCGCTTGTCCGCCGTCGCCAGCAGCCGGCGGATGCGCCCGGCGACCGCGTCCTTCGTCAGCTGCGGGTCGGCGAGCTTGCCCAGCTCCTCCAGCGAGGCCTCCTTGTGCGCGAGCCGCAGCTCGCCGGCCTGGCGCAGATGATCCGGCAGCTCGTCACCGAGGATCTCGAAGGCCCGCTCGACGCGGGCACCGGCCGCCACGGCCGCCCGAGCCGAGCGGCGGAGGTTGGCATCGTCGAAGTTCGCCAGCCGGTTGGCGGTGCCCCGCACCTCGCGGCGCACGCGACGTTCCTCCCAGACGAGCATCGCGTCATGGGCCCCCAGCCGGGCCAGCATCGCGCTGATCGCGTCGCCGTCGCGGATCACCACCCGGTCGATGCCACGCACCTCGCGCGCCTTGGCCGAGATCCCGAGCCGGCGGGCCGCGCCGACCAGCGCCAGCGCCGCCTCCGGTCCCGGGCACGTCACCTCCAGTGCCGACGACCGGCCGGGTTCCGTGAGCGAGCCGTGCGCCAGGAACGCGCCACGCCACGCCGCCTCCGCCTCGCCCACGCCGGCCGAGACCACCTGCGGCGGCAAGCCCCGCACCGGCCGGCCGCGGTTGTCGAGCAGGCCGGTCTGCCGCGCGAGCGACTCCCCCTCCTTGACGACGCGCACCACGTACCGGCTCCCCCGCCGCAGCCCGCCGCCGGAGACGACGATGACGTCGCTCTCGTGCCCGTACACCTCGGAGATCGCCTGGCGCAGGCGGCGCGCGGCGGCACCTGTGTCCAGCTCGGCCTCGACGACGATGCGCCCGGAGATGATGTGCAGCCCGCCGGCGAACCGCAGCGTCGCGGACACCTCGGCCTTGCGGCAGGACGTGCGATCGACCTTGAGCCGGGCGAGCTCGTCCTTGACCTGTGCCGTCAGAGCCATGGGGGCATCTTGCCATCCCCCACCGCACGCCGGTGCCGCCCGGGCTGGGGCGTCAGGGGTGCACGTCGCCGTAGCAGCCGTCGACGACGTCGCGGTAGGCGGCTGCGAGCCGGATCGGGTCGTGCTGGGCGGTGCCGTCGCCGCGGCCGAGCTGGCGCATGAGCATCCGGGCACCCATGACCTCGCACCGGTCGGCGAGCAGGTCGACGTCCGCCACGGCGCCGGGGTCCACCACGACGGCCTCGACCTGCAGGTCGGGGGCGAGCTCGGCGAGCGCCGCGAGGTGGTCGGTGACCGGCATCCCGAGCGTCTCCCCGATGCGCTCGGGCTGCAGGTTGAGGGTGACGATGGTCCGCGCCCGGCTCGTCGCCAGCGCCTCGTGGAGCTCGGGAACCAGCAGGTGCGGCAGCACCGACGTGTACCAGGACCCCGGGCCCAGGACGACGAGGTCCGCCTGCCGCACGGCCTCCAGCGCCTCGGGGCACGCCGGTGGCTGCCGCGGGTCGAGCCGCACCTGGGCGACGCGTCCGGTGGCGACCGCGACGTGGCTCTGGCCCTCCACGAGCCGGGTGCGGCCGTCGGTACCGACGACGTCCGCCTCGATCCGCAGCGGCACCGCCGCCATCGGCAGCACCCGCCCGCGCGCACCCAGCAGCCGACCCACCCAGTCCAGACCGGCGACCGGGTCTCCGAGGATCTCCCACAGCGCCACGATGAGCAGGTTGCCGACCGCGTGCCGGTCGAGCGCCCCGTCCGACGCGAACCGGTGCTGCAGCACGTCGCGCCACAACCGGCCCCAGTCGGACTCGTCGCACAACGCCGCCAGGGCCATCCGCAGGTCGCCGGGCGGCAGCACGCCCAGCTCGTCGCGCAGCCGGCCGGACGAGCCGCCGTCGTCGGCGACGGTGACGACCGCGGTGATGCGGTCCGACATCAGCCGCAACGCGGACAGGCTCGCCGACAACCCGTGTCCGCCCCCGAGCGCCACGACCGCGGGACCTCGCCCACCGTCCCGGGACGCGCCGACGAGCTGCTCGGCCGTCATTCCTTGCCCAGGTCCCGCGCGCTGACCGAGACGAGCTGCCCCTTCTGGCGCAGCCGCGCCGCGAGGGCGTCGGCGATGACGACCGAACGGTGCTTGCCGCCGGTGCAGCCCACCGCGATGGTCACGTAGTGCTTGTCCTCGTGCAGGTACCCCTCGATGACGGGTTCCAGCGCCGAGACGTACCGGTCGACGAACGTCTGAGCGCCGGGCAGGCCCATGACGTAGCGGCGCACCGGCTCGTCGCGGCCGGAGAGGTGCCGCAGCTCCGAGATCCAGAACGGGTTGGCCAGGAACCGCACGTCGAGCACGTGGTCGGCGTCGACCGGCACCCCGTACTTGAAGCCGAAGGACACGATCGAGATCCGCAGCACGTCGGGGCCGGCGCCGTGGGCGAGCGCCCGGACGCTGCGGGCGAGCTCCTGCGGCGCGAGCTCGGACGTGTCCAGCACCACGTCGGCCCGCTCCCGGACGCGGCGCAGCAGCCGCCGCTCCTCCGCGATCGCGTCCAGCACGCGCCCCTCGCCCTGCAACGGGTGCGGCCGGCGCACCTGCTCGAAGCGACGCACCAGCGCGTCGTCGGACGCGTCGAGGAAGAGCACCCGTAGGTCGACGCCGCTGGCCTGGACCTCGTCGATCGCCGCGTCGAGGCTGCCGAAGAACTCCGCGCCCCGCACGTCGATCACCGCGCCGAGCCGCTGCGCGCGGCCCCCCGCGGTGCCCGACGTCAGCATGCCGACGAGGTGGACGAGCATCTGCGCCGGGAGGTTGTCGACGACGTACCACCCGAGGTCCTCGAGGACGGCGGCCGCCCGGGTTCGGCCGGCGCCCGACATGCCGGTGACCAGGATGACCTGCGGCTGGTCCAGCACCGGGCCGCTCGCGTGCGCCTCGACCGCCGGGATGCCCGCGGGGACGGTGACCGGCTGCGGTTCGGTGCCCTGCGTCATGTCCCCAGCATGCCAGCCCGCTCGTCGGCGCCCTGGGCGGCCCGCGGCGCGCCGTCGGCGGGGGCGGGCCCCGGAGACGCTGGAGCGGACGGCGTCGGCCCCTCCGGGTCGGACGATGTCGAGCCGTCGTCGTTCCCCGGCCCGTGGAGCGCGGCGAGCACGGCTGCCGCCGTCCGCTCGCCCATGCCCGGCACGGTGGCGATCTCCTCGACGCTCGCCGCCCGCAGCCGCTTGACGGACCCGAAGTGCCGGAGCAGCGCGGCACGGCGGGCCGGACCGACGCCCGCCACCTCGTCGAGCACCGAAACGGTCATGCCCTTGCTGCGGCGCTTGCGGTGCGCCGAGATCGCGAAGCGATGCGCCTCGTCGCGCAGCCGCTGCAGCAGGTAGAGCCCCTCGGAGCTGCGCTGGAGGATCACGGGGTACGCCTCGCCCGGCAGCCACACCTCCTCGAGCCGCTTGGCCAGGCCGCACAGCGCGACGTCGTCGATGCCCAGCTCCCGCATCGCCGCGGCCGCGGCCGCCACCTGCGGCGGCCCGCCGTCGACCACGACCAGGCTCGGCGGGTACGCGAACCGCGCCGGCCTGCCCGTGCTCGCGTCCACCGGTCCGGACCGCAACAGCACGCCGTCCTCGTCCTCGTCGAGCCCGTCGCCGAGCTCGACGTCCGCCGCGCGGTCCCGCTCGGCCAGGTAGCGCCGGAACCTGCGGGTGATCACCTCGTGCATCGCCGCGGTGTCGTCCGGGGCACCGTCCCCGTGCGGTCCCCGCACGGTGAACAGGCGGTACTCGCCCTTGCGCGGCAACCCGTCCTCGAAGACCACCATGGACGCCGACTGGTAGGTGCCCTGCATGTGCGACACGTCATAGCACTCGATGCGCAGCGGGGCGCTGGGCAGGTCCAGCGACTCCTGGATCTCACGCAGCGCCTGGCTGCGCGTCGTCAGGTCACCCGCGCGACGGGTGCGGTGCAGCGCGAGCGCGTGCTCGGCGTTCTGCCGCACGGTCGCCGCCAGCTCCCGCTTGTCGCCGCGCTGCGGCACGCGCACCGACACCCGGCCGCCCCGCAGTCCTTCCAGCCACGCCTGCATCTGCACGACGTCGCTCGGCAGCACCGGCACCAGCACCTCGCGCGGCACGGCGGCCCCGTCGCCGCCCTCCTCCTCCGCGGACCCGTACACCTGCTGGAGCAGCCGCTGCACCATGTCGGCGTCGTCGACGGCCTCGACCTTCTCCACGACCCAGCCGCGCTGGCCCCGGATCCGCCCGTCACGCACGTGGAACACCTGGACGGCCGCCTCGAGGTCGTCGCCCGCCAACGCGAAGATGTCGGCGTCCGTGCCGTCCTTGAGCACCACCGCGTTGCGCTCGGTGGCCCGCTCCAGCGACGCGATGTCGTCCCGCAGCCGCGCCGCCCGCTCGAAGTCCAGCTCGGCGGCCGCCGCCTTCATGGCCTGCGTCAGCCGTCGGGTGAACCGCGCGGTGTCGCCCGCCATGAAGTCGCAGAAGTCCTGCGCCAGCTGATGGTGGTCCTCCGGGCTGATCCGTCCCACGCAGGGCGCCGAGCACTTCTCGATGTAGCCCAGCAGGCACGGCCGGCCCTGCTGGTGGGCGCGCTTGAACACGCCCGCCGAGCACGTCCGCACCGGGAACACGCGCAGCAGCAGGTCCACCGTCTCGCGGATGGCCCAGGCGTGCGCGTACGGCCCGAAGTACCGGGTGCCCTTGCGCTTCGCGCCCCGCATCACCTGCACGCGTGGGAACTCGTCGGCCATCGTCACCGCGAGGTACGGGTACGACTTGTCGTCGCGGTACTTGATGTTGAACCGCGGGTCGAACTCCTTGATCCACGAGTACTCGAGGGCGAGCGCCTCGACCTCGGTGCCGACGACCGTCCACTGGACCGACGCCGCCGTGGTGACCATGGTCTGGGTGCGCGGGTGCAGCCCGGCCAGATCCTGGAAGTAGCTGTTGAGCCGGTTGCGCAGGCTCTTCGCCTTGCCGACGTAGATGACACGGCCGTCCTCGTCCCGAAACCGGTACACGCCGGGCGCGTCCGGGATCTCCCCCGGCGCAGGGCGGTAGGCGGCGGGATCGGCCATGGCTGCGAGCCTAGTTCGACGGTCCGACGGGCCCGACCTCCGTTCCCACCCGGCGGCGCCGCGGGGCGTGCCGTCGCGCGCCGTGGGGCGCGCCCCGCTCGGCGGATCCGACCCGGATCGGTAGCGTGGGCCCGTGCCGCAGCTCCACCAGTACTCCGTCGACGTCACCTGGACCGGCGCGCGCCGCTCCGGCACGACGAGCTTCACCGCCTACGGACGCGACCACGAGCTGACCGCCGGCGACCGCCCGGTCATCCTGGCCACGTCGGACCCCCACTTTCGGGGCGACCCGCACCGCTGGTCACCGGAGGACCTGCTGGTCTCGTCGCTGGCGCAGTGCCACATGATCTGGCTGCTGCACCTGGCCGCACGCGACGGGGTGGCACTGCTCGGCTACGCCGACACGGCGTCCGGCACCATCCGTGTCGAGGTCGCGGGGCAGGGCCGGGTCACCGAGGTGGTGCTCCACCCCCGGGTGTCGGTGGCGACCGGCGCCGTGCTGCCGGACGGCTCGCCCGTCACCGACGAGGTCCTCGCCCGGCTGCACGACGAGGCCGAGGAACACTGCTTCATCGCGCGGTCCGTCAACTTCCCGGTGCGCGTCCAGCCGACGCCGCTCGCCTATGTCGAGGCCCGGTCGGTGGACCGCCCCGAGGACTGACGCCCGGGCCGTTCACGCGCTCGCACGCTGCCTCTCCGGCTCGAGCACCTCGGCCAGGAACCGGCCGGTGTGGCTCGCCGCGACGGCCGCGACCTGCTCCGGCGTGCCCTCGGCGACCACCAGCCCACCGCCGTTGCCGCCTTCCGGCCCGAGGTCGACCACCCAGTCGGCGTTCTTGATGACGTCGAGGTTGTGCTCGATGACGATCACCGTGTTGCCCTTGTCCACCAGCGACTGCAGCACGCCCAGCAGCTTGCGCACGTCCTCGAAGTGCAGCCCGGTCGTCGGCTCGTCGAGCACGTAGACCGTGCGACCGGTGGAGCGGCGCTGCAGCTCCGACGCCAGCTTGACGCGCTGCGCCTCACCGCCGGACAACGTCGGCGCCGGCTGGCCGAGCCGCACGTAGCCCAGCCCGACGTCCACCAACGTCTTGAGGTGACGCGAGATCGCCGGGACGGCGGAGAAGAACTCCGCAGCCTCCTCGATCGGCATCGCCAGCACGTCCGCGACCGTCTTGCCCTTGAAGTGCACCTCGAGGGTCTCGCGGTTGTAGCGGGCGCCGTGGCACACCTCGCACGGCACGTAGACGTCCGGCAGGAAGTTCATCTCGATCTTCAGCGTGCCGTCGCCCGAGCACGCGTCGCAGCGGCCGCCCTTGACGTTGAAGCTGAACCGGCCGGGGGTGTAGCCCCGCACCTTCGCCTCGGTGGTCTCGGCGAACAGCCGCCGCACGTGGTCCCACACGCCCGTGTACGTCGCCGGGTTCGACCGCGGCGTGCGCCCGATCGGCCCCTGGTCGACGTGCACCACCTTGTCGAGCTGCTCCAGGCCCGTCACGGTGCGGTGCCGGCCCGGCACCTGGCGGGCGCCGTTGAGCTCGTTGGCCAGCACCGTGTACAGGATCGAGTTGACGAGCGTCGACTTGCCCGACCCCGACACCCCGGTCACGGCGGTGAACACGCCGAGCGGGAACGACACGTCGATCCCCCGCAGGTTGTGCTCGACCGCGCCGACGACGCGCACCTCGCGCTTCGGGTCCACGGGCCGGCGCACCTGCGGCATCGGGATCGACCGCCGGCCGGACAGGTAGGCGCCCGTCACCGACTCCTGGTTGGCGAGCAGCCCCGCCAGGTCGCCCGAGTGGACGACGCGGCCACCGTGCTCGCCGGCGCCCGGACCGATGTCGACGATCCAGTCCGCGGTCCGGATGGTGTCCTCGTCGTGCTCGACCACGATGAGCGTGTTGCCCAGGTCGCGCAGCCGCGTCAGGGTGTCGATGAGCCGGCGGTTGTCGCGCTGGTGCAGCCCGATGCTCGGCTCGTCGAGCACGTAGAGCACGCCCACGAGGCCCGAGCCGATCTGGGTCGCCAACCTGATCCGCTGCGCCTCGCCGCCCGACAGCGTGGCGGCGGGCCGCGAGAGGCTCAGGTAGTCGAGCCCGACGTCCAGCAGGAACCCCAGCCGCGCCAGGATCTCCTTGAGGACCTGCGCCGCGATGGCGCGTTCACGCGGACCCAGCTCGAGACCGTCGAGGAAGTCCCGCGCGTCCCGGATCGGCAGCTGGCAGACGTCCCAGATCGACCTGCCGCCGATCTTGACCGCGAGCACCTCCGGCTTGAGGCGGGCACCCTGGCACACCGGGCACGGCACCTCTCGCATGAACGCCTCGTAGCGCTCCTTGCTCCAGTCCGACTCCGTCTCGGCGTACCGCCGCTCGATGAAGCTGATGACGCCCTCGAAGCCGGTCGAGTACTGCCGCTCGCGGCCCCAGCGGTTGCGGTAGCGGACCTTCACCTCGTAGTCCTGGCCGTGCAGCACCGCGTCCTTGGCGCGCTGCGGCAGTGCACGCCACGGCGTGTCCATGGAGAACCCGAGGTCGTCGGCGAGCGCGGTCAGGACCCGCTCGAAGTACTCCCCGGACGTCTGCGCCCACGGCGCGACCGCACCCTGCGCGAGCGACAGATCCTCGTTGGGCACCACGAGCTCGGGGTCGACCTCGAGGCGCGAGCCGATGCCGGTGCACTCCGGGCATGCGCCGTAGGGCGCGTTGAACGAGAACGTGCGCGGCTCGACCTCGTCCAGCGTCAGCACGTGGTCGTTGGGGCAGGCGCGGCGCTCGGAGAAGCGACGCTCCTTGCCCTCGTCGTCGGCGTCCAGGTCCACCAGGTCGACGACGAGCAGGCCCCCGGCCAGCTCGAGCGCCGTCTCCACCGAGTCGGTGAGGCGCCGCTGCACGCCCTCCCGGGCGACGAGCCGGTCGACGACGACCTCGATGTCGTGCTTGAGCTTCTTCTCCAGCGTCGGCGGGTTCGTGAGCTGGACGACCTCGCCGTCGACACGGGCTCGCGCGAACCCCTTGGCCTGCAGCTCCGCGAACAGGTCCTGGTACTCGCCCTTGCGGCCGCGCACCACCGGCGCCAGCACCTGGTACCGCGTGCCCTCCGGCAGCTCGAGCAGCCGGTCGACGATCTGCTGCGGCGTCTGCGCCTGGACGCGCTCGCCGCAGACCGGGCAGTACTGCGTCCCCGCGCGGGCGAAGAGCAGGCGGAGGTAGTCGTAGACCTCGGTGATGGTGCCGACGGTCGAGCGCGGGTTGCGGTTGGTCGACTTCTGGTCGATCGAGACGGCCGGCGACAGGCCTTCGATGAAGTCGACGTCCGGCTTGTCCATCTGCCCCAGGAACTGCCGTGCGTACGCCGACAGCGACTCGACGTACCGGCGTTGCCCCTCGGCGAAGATGGTGTCGAACGCGAGCGAGGACTTGCCGGAACCGGACAACCCCGTGAACACGATGAGCTCGTCACGGGGCAGGTCGAGGTCGATGTTCCGCAGGTTGTGCTCCCGGGCACCCCGCACCACCAGGCGGTCGTTCACGGTTCGGGAGTCTACGTCTCCCCACCGACACTCGCACACGTGTTCGAGCGGCGGACCCCGGTCAGCCCGTGGTGGTCGTCGCCTCGCCGGTCCGAGCACCACCCGGCTTGGCCAGCGCCGGCTTGGGCATCGCGAGCACGGCCTCACGCACCACCCGGCGCAGCACCTTGCCCACCTGGGAGCGCGGCAGGTCCGGGAGCACGACGAGGCGGCGCGGCAGCGCATACCGCGCCACCCGCTGCCCGCACCACGCGCGGACCGCGTCCAGGTCGATCCCCCGGGCGCCCTCCTCGAGCACGACAGCCGCCACGACGCTCTCGCCGTGCGTCCCCGACGGCTCGCCCACCACGGCGACGTCGACGATCCCCGGCATGGTGCGCAGCTGGTCCTCGACCTGCGACGGGTACACCTTGAACCCGCCGGAGACGATCATCTCCTTCATCCGGTCGACGAGGACGACGAAGCCGTCCGGCTCGACCCGCACCACGTCACCGGTACGCAGCCAGCCGTCGGGCAGCAGCTGGTGCGCCGTCTCCTCGGGCATGTTCCAGTAGCCCTGGAACACCTGGGGCCCTCGGATCAGCAGCTCACCGGGCTCCCCCACGGGCACCTCCCGGCTCGTGTCCTCCTGGTCGACGATCCGCACCTCGGTCGACGGCCAGGGCAGACCGAGCGCGCCCGGGCGCCGGGCGGCGGTGAACGGGTTGCCGAGCGCCACCGGCGACGTCTCCGTCATGCCGTAGCCCTCGATCACCAGGCCGCCGGTCAGCTCCTCCCACCGCCGTGCCACCTCAGCCGGCAGCGCCATCGCCCCGGAGATCGAGTAGCCGATCGACGTCAGGTCCACGTGGCGCGCGGTCGCGGCCTTGGCGAGCCGGTCCAGCATCGGCGGCACGCACGGCAGGAACGTGGCCGGCACGCGGCGCTGTGCCGCCAGCACCAGGTCGACGTCGAACGTGGGGAAGACGACGAGCGTGGCCGCCGTGCTCGTGCCGTAGGCCAGGCACACCGTCAGCCCGAAGGCATGGAAGAACGGCAGCGGTGCGTACATGACATCCAGGCCGTCGCGCCGGCCGAGCCAGAGCTTGGACTGCACGACGTTCGCCATGATGTTGCGGTGCGTCAGCACGGCGCCCTTGGGCGTCCCGGTGGTCCCGCCGGTGTACTGGATGAGCGCGACGTCCGACGACGCCGGCCACGGGTGGTCCTCGGACAGCCGACCGGTCCGCGCGACGAGGCGGTGCCAGAAGGGCGTGCCGCCGGGCACCGTGGCCCGCAGCGCCGCCCGCTTCTCGCGCGCCGCACGGACCGGCAGCCGCAGCGCCAGCCGCTTCGACCACGGCAGGTCGGCGGCGAGGTCGACCGCGACCACGGAGCGCAGCACGGGTCCCCGTGCCTCGAGCACGGCAGGGACCGTCTTGGTCCAGACGAGGGCCACCGATGCCCCGCAGTCCGCCAGCTGGTGGCGCAGGGCGTCCGGCGTGTAGGTCGGGTTGTGCTCCACGACGATCGCGCCGATCCGCAGCACCGCGTGGAAGGCGATGACGTGCGCCGTGCAGTTCGGCAGCACGATCGCGACCCGGTCGCCGGCGCGCACGCCGAGGTCGACGAGCACCTGCGCGGCCCGGGCGACCGCGTCCGACAGCTGCCGGTAGGTCGTCCGGCGGCCGAGGAAGTCCACCGCGACCCGGTTCGGGTACCGCACGGTCGCGGAGACGAGGTTCTCGCCCAGCGGCTCGTCGGGCACGGTGACCTCGCGCGGCACGTCCGCGGGGTAGGCGGCGGGGACAGGGAGCGGTACTCCGGCCGAGGGCACGAACCAAGGGTAAACCTACGCTGCCGTAGGTTACGGACACGTAGGGTGACGATTCGGTGTCCGGCGGTCAGCCCTCCGGCGGCCCCAGCACGGACTGCGCCACGGTGGCGTGCGCCGACTCGTCATCGGACGGGTGGTAGATGCCCGCCAGGACGTCGCGGTAGAGGCGGTTGAGCTCCTGGCCGGTCGCGTAGCCGGCCCCGCCGCTCACCCGGAGCGCCCGGTCGACCACGGTCCGCGCCGTCTCCGTCGCCCGCACCTTGAGCCCGACCAGCTGGGCGAAGAGCCGGGCACCGTAGTCCTCCCCCTCGTCGATCCCCCTCGCCAGCGCGAACACCTCGAGCTCCGCGCCGTCCTGCGCGAGCGCGGCGTCGGCCACCCGCCACCGGATGTCCGGGTCCTGGCTGTAGGGACGACCGCCGTGCTTCATCGACGTGCGGCGCCTGGTCGCCTCGACGCCCAGCGCCAGCGCGCGCCGCCCGACTCCCGTGTACGCCGCCGCCAGGAGGATCTCGAACGCCGCGAACAGCGCGACGATGAACGGGTCGGCGCTGGGCCCGGGAGGCAGCGCCCGCACCACCCGGTCCGGCGGCGCATAGGCACCGTCGAGCACGGTGGTGCGCGACTGCGTGGCCCGCATGCCGAGGGTGTCCCAGTCGTCCTTGGTCGTCGTGCCGTCCCGGGTGACGACGGCGTGCACCAGTCGCGGGCCGTCCGGGTGCTCCTCGTCGAGCCCGAACGTCGCCAGCCGCGTCCACACCGGGGCCAGCGACGTGAAGATCTTGGTGCCCACGAACCGGTACCCGCCGTCGTCCTGCCGTTCCGCCCGCGTCCGGGAGCCGAACATCACCAGGTCGTTGCCGGCCTCGGAGTTGCCGAACGCGAACACCTCACCCGCGGCGGCGTCGCGCAGCACGAACGCCATCGATTCGTCGCCCCACGCGTGCAGCAGCGCCGCCATCCCGGTGACGACGAGGTGCATGTTGACGGACAGCGCCGTGGCCGGTGCCGCGCCCGCGAGCCGCACCTGCTCGCGCGCCACCTCCTCGAGCGTCAGGCCGGCGCCACCCATGTCCACCGGGACGAAGGCGCGCAGGTAGCCGGCGGCCCGCAGGTCCGCGAGGTCGTCGTCGGGGAAGGTGTTGTCACGGTCGTGACCGGCCGCCCGGTCCTGGACGGTCGCCAGCAGGTCGTCGGTCAGCAGCGTGCGCGCGGTCCGAGGCATGCGGTCACTCTGGCACGACGCGAGGCAGGATGGCCCGGTGACCGTCTACGCCGTGCGCTACACGTACAACGACAACACCGACGCCCTGCTGGCCACCCGACCGCTGCATCGCGCGTGGCTGGCCGAGCGCCTCGCCGCTGGCGACCTGCTGGCCTCCGGCCCGTTCGCCGACGGCACCGGTGGTGCGCTCCTCGTCTTCCGGGCCGGCACGGACGACGAGCTCGCCGACCATCTGGCGCACGACCCGTACGCCGCGCGCGGCGTGCTGGCATCCGTCGAGACGCACGCCTGGGAGCAGGTCTTCGGGCCCTGGGCCGACTGACGACCCGGCAGCCGAGCCCGCACTGCGACGCGGCGGGCAGACGGCCGGGCCGGGCACCGGGCCCTGTCGCCCGGCCCGTCAGCCGTCCAGCAGGTCGCCGACGTCCCCCGGCGGCTCGCTGCCGGCGACGGCCGACGGCCCGACGCGACGCGCGTGCAGCCAGCTCGCCAGCACCGTCGAGCCGAGCACCACGATGATGACGACCAGGGATGCCCCGGTCGGCACCTGCGGTGCCCACGTCACGGGCCGGCCACCGTTGAGGAACGGCACCGTGTTGCCGCGCAGCGCGTCGGACACCATCTTCAGGCCGATGAAGCCGAGGACCACCGCCAACCCGTACGGCAGGAACGTCAGCTCCCGGAGCAGGCCGCCGAGCAGGAAGTAGAGCTGGCGCAGCCCCATGAGCGCGAACACGTTCGCCGTGAACACGATGAACGGGTCGTGGGTCAGCCCGAAGATCGCCGGGATCGAGTCGAACGCGAACAGCAGGTCGGTGGTCCCGATGGCGACGAACACGATGAGCAACGGCGTGAACACGCGCCGGCCGTCGACCACGGCGTGCAGCCGACCGCCGTGGTACTCCCTCGTCAACGGCAGCACGCGCTCGACGAGGCGCACGACGACGTTCTCCCGGTACTCCTCGTCCCGCCCCGTGCTCCCTTCCCGCCACACCGTCACCGCGGTGTAGCCCAGGAACGCCCCGAACAGGTAGAACACCCAGCTGGCGTGCGCGATCGCGGCGGCGCCGCCGAGGATGAACGCCGCGCGCAGGCCGAGCGCCACGATGATCCCCACCATGAGCACGCGCTGCTGCTGGTCCCGCGGGACGGCGAAGGCACCCATGATGAGCATGAAGATGAAGAGGTTGTCGACCGACAACGAGTACTCGGTGAGCCAGCCGGCGATGAACTGACCCGCCGGTGTGGGACCGCCGAACCAGCCGAGCAGGGCGGCGAACGCCAGTGCGAGCCCGACGTAGACCAGCACCCACGCCAGCGACTCCCGGACCGTCGGCACGTGGGGCCGGCGGCCCACGATGGCGAGATCTGCCAGCAGCAGCCCGACGACCGCGACCAACGACGCGATCTCGAACACGGTGGGCATCTCCTGGACCATCAGGCCCGCTCCTCGGCGGGGCGGCGCTGCGACGCCCGGAGGTCCAGCTGCGTGCGTCGCAGCGACAGCAGGGTGGTGACGGCCAGGACCACGACGATGACGGCCAGCGACCACCACGTACCGATCTCGGGCACGCCGACGGGCGCTCCGTGGTTGACGAACGGCAGCTCGTTGACGTGCAACGCGTGCAGCACCAGCTTGACGCCGATGAAGCCGAGGATCGCACCCAGCCCGTAGGAGAGATACACCAGCCGATCCAGCAGGCCGTCGACGAGGAAGAACAGCTGCCGCAGGCCGAGCAGCGAGAACGCGTTGGCCGTGAAGACCAGGTAGGTCTGCTCTGTCAGGCCGAAGATCGCCGGGATGGAGTCCACGGCGAACAGCACGTCCGCGGTGGCGATCGCGAGCATGACGGCGAGCATCGGTGTGACGTAGCGCACGCCGTGGCGCCGCACGACGAGGGCGTCGCCGACGTAGTCGTCGGTCGAGCGCAGCACGCGCCGCGTCAGCCGCAGCACCACGTTGTCGGCGTACTCGCTCTGGGTGGCCTCCCGTCCGCGCACCTGGGTCCATGCGGCGTAGAGCAGGAAGGCGCCGAACAGGTAGAAGACCCAGCTGACGTTCTCGATGAGCACCGCCCCCGCGAAGATCAGCACCGCGCGCA
>JAJYTJ010000328.1 GCA_021793115.1 Actinomycetes bacterium
CTTGGCCAGCATCGCGGCGACGGGCATCGTGTGCGGCACGATCTCGGAGTAGACGTGCGCCTCGCGCACGCGACGCGCGATCAGCTGCGCGTACTGGGCGCCGAAGTCGACGACGAGCACGGGCCGCGGTGCGGCGACGGGCTCGGCGGGGGTCGTGGCGGCTCTGGGCTCGGGGCTCGACGTCACGCCCCCAGGCTAGTCGGCGCTACGGCCGGCGCCGGTCACGGATCCGGCCGTGGGCCTCGTCGAGCACGGCACGCCACCACAGGAACACCGCGAAGCCGCCGAAGAGGAACCACTCCCCCGCGTAGAGCAGGTTCTGCAGGTTCGGGCTGGCCTGCGTCGGCGTCGGCGGCCCGAGGAGCGCGGTGCCCGGCGACTGCGCCGGGTCCGACGAGGCCAGCACGAGGTACCCGGTCCAGATGGGCCCGCGCCACACGTGCAGCAGCTCCGCCGGGCTGATCGCGTCCGTCGACCCGGCGGAGATCCCTGCACCCGAGGACTCGCCCGCCTGGAGGTAGCCGACGAGCGACACGGTGCCGGCCGGTGGCGCGTCGGGTGCGGAGCCGGCGGGGATCCAGCCTCGCACCACGGGCAGCACCGCCGCGCCGGGCCCGGACCCCACCCGCAACGGGGTCAGCACCAGGTCGCCGGTGACACCGGCGAGCGCCCGGCCGGTGACGAGCAGCTGCCCGCCGGCCTCGTACGTCCCGGTCACGGACACCGTGCGTCCCACGAGGTCGCCGCCGAACGTGGTCTGCGGCGCGAGCACCGACGCGAGCGGCACGGGGGCCGCGGCCGCGAGCTGCGCCTGCCGCTGCCGGACGGCCGCCTCGCCGCGCTGCCGTGCCCGGTCGAGCTGCCATGCGCCGAGCAGGCCGCACACGGTGGCGGCCGCCAGGAAGATGGCGAGCAGGCCGAGCATCCGCGGTCGTCGTGCGACCCGCCAGACGTCGGCGCGCGTCACCGGCGCGACACTCCCAGACACCCGGACACGGTATCCGGGTGGCGGACCTTGGACACCGGGCATCCGGTGCCCGCGTGCGGTTGTATGTCATCGAGCACCTCTGCGAACAGGAACGGGACCATGGCAACGACGACCGAGCACCCCACCACGTGGCGCCGCGGCACCGGCGCGGCGATCGACGACGACACCGTCCGCCGGATCGACCGCTGGTGGCGGGCCGCGAACTACCTGTCGGTGGGACAGATCTACCTGCTCGACAACCCGCTGCTGCGCACGTCGCTGACGCGCGACGACGTCAAGCCGCGGCTGCTCGGCCACTGGGGCACCACGCCGGGGCTGAACTTCCTGTACGCGCACCTCAACCGGGTGATCGCCGAGCGCCAGCAGTCGACGATCTACGTCACCGGGCCGGGCCACGGCGGTCCGGGGCTCGTCGCGAGCGCCTACCTCGACGGCACGTACTCCGAGGTCTACCCCAACATCACCGAGGACGAGGAGGGCCTGCGCAAGCTGTGCCGGCAGTTCTCGTTCCCCGGCGGCATCCCGAGCCACGTCGCGCCCGAGACCCCCGGCTCGATCCACGAGGGCGGCGAGCTCGGCTACGCACTCTCCCACTCCTACGGCGCCGCGTTCGACAACCCGGACCTGCTGGTCGCGGCGGTCGTCGGCGACGGCGAGGCGGAGACCGGGCCGCTGGCGACGAGCTGGCACTCGAACAAGTTCGTCAACCCGTACCAGGACGGTGTGGTGCTGCCGATCCTCCACCTCAACGGCTACAAGATCGCCAACCCCACGGTGCTGGCCCGCATCAGCGACGACGAGCTGACCGACCTCATGCGCGGCCACGGCCACCACCCGTACGTGTTCACCGGCGGGTACGACGAGGACGAGCCGATGGACTCGGTCCACCGGCGCTTCGCCGCGCTGCTCGACGAGGCCCTCGACGAGATCGCCGACATCAAGGCGCGCGCCGCCGCGGGCGACCTGACGCGGCCCGCCTGGCCGATGATCGTCTTCCGGACCCCCAAGGGCTGGACCGGCCCGGCATCCATCGACGGGAAGAAGACCACCGGCTCGTGGCGCGCCCATCAGGTGCCCCTGGCCAACGCCCGCGACACCGCCGAGCACCTCACCGTCCTCGAGGAGTGGCTGCGCTCGTACCGGGCCGAGGAGCTGTTCGACGCGACCGGCCGGCTGGCCGACGACATCCGCGCGCTCGCGCCCGCCGGCGACCTGCGCATGAGCGCCAACCCGCACGCCAACGGCGGGCTGCTGCTGCGCGACCTGCGGCTGCCGGACTTCCGCGACTTCGCGGTCGACGTGCCGACCCCGGGCGCGACCCTGAGCGAGGCCCCGCGTGTGCTGGGCACGTTCCTCACCGAGGTGCTCCGCCGGAACCCGGACAACTTCCGGATCTTCGGCCCCGACGAGACCGCGTCGAACCGGCTGCAGGCGGTGTTCGACGTCACCAACCGGCAGTGGAACGCCGAGTACCTGTCGCCCGAGGTCGACGATCACCTGGCCCGCGCGGGCCGGGTGATGGAGATGCTCAGCGAGCACCAGTGCCAGGGCTGG
>JAJYTJ010000329.1 GCA_021793115.1 Actinomycetes bacterium
TGTCGTCGCCGAAGACCTCGCCCCAGCGTCCGAACGGCTTGTTGCTGGTGACGATGAGGCTGGCGCGTTCGTAGCGGGCCGAGACGAGCTGGAAGAACAGGTTCGCCGCTTCGGGTTCGAAGGGGATGTACCCGACCTCGTCGATGACCAGCAGCGGGTAGCGGCCCAGGCGGCGCAGCTCGTCTTGCAGCCGGCCCTCGTGGTGGGCGGTGGCGAGCTTGTCGACCCATTCGGCGGCGGTGGCGAACGCGACGCGGTGGCCGGCCTGGCAGGCGCGGACCGCGATCCCGGTGGCCAGGTGGGTCTTGCCGGTGCCGGGTGGGCCGAGGAACACGACGTTCTCGCGGGCGGTGACGAAGTCCAAGGTGCCCAGGTGGGCGATCTGGTCGCGGGCCAGGCCGCGGGCGTGCTCGAAGTCGAAGTCCTCCAGAGACTTGCGAGCCGGGAACCTCGCGGCGCGGATACGTCCCTCACCGCCGTGGGCCTCACGGGCGGCGACCTCCCGCTGCAGGCAGGCGGCCAAGAACTCCTCGTGGGTCCACGACTCGGCCCGCGCCCGCTCGGCGAGCCGGTCGACCGCCTCCCGCAGGGTGGGGGCCTTCAAGGCCCGGGTCAGGTAGGCCAGCTCGGCGGAGGTGTCACGGGACTTGGTCGCGGTGGCCATCAGGCCACCTCCGTCAGGCCGAACGCGGCGTCGTAGCTGGCCAGGTCGCGCTGCTCGACCTCGTCGACGACCGGCCGAGCGGTGGGGTGGTGGTGAGCGGCGGCCATCGCCAGGGCCGCCGCGCGGTGGTCGGGGTCGGTGATCGTCTGATGGCGCGCCCAGCACCGCTCGTGCATGGCGACGAGGCGTCCAGCGCAGGTCACGACCACGCTAGCCGCGTCCGCGACGATCTCGACCCGCCGGCCGACCGCGACCGGGTCGACGGAATAGTCGTTGGAGTCCAGGCGCACGTAGTGGTCGCGCGGCAGCCGCGTGCTGACTCGCCAACCCACCGGCGGGGCGACCGGCGGCAAGGCCAGCATCGCCGCGGCGTCGACCGCCCACCGGTCGAGCGGACGGCATCCCAGCGACCGGTGGTGACGGGTGTTCGCCCTGCTCAGCCACTCGGTCAGCTGCGCGTTGAAGTCGGCTGGGGAGGCGAAGACGCGCCCCGGCAGGAACGAGGTCTCCAGATAGCCGTTCGCGCGTTCGACCAGACCCTTGGACTCCGGGTCCCGGGGCCGGCACTGATGCACCCCGATCCCAAGCACTCCACGGAACGCCTCGAACTCCTCAGTCAGCTTCGGATGCCCGCCCCGCCAGGAGCCGACCGCCGGCTCGTTGTCCCAGACCAGCTCGCGGGCCACCTTGCCCATCGCCTGCAGCAGCAGCCAGTGCCCGGCCAGCAGGTCAGGAGCCTGCCTCGTGGGCAGCATCGTCGCGAAGATCATCCGCGAGTAGCCGGCGACCATGACCAGCACCGGCGGGGAACCAACCTGCCCGGCCCCCAACGGGACATCCGCGGGCGGGAACCACAGGTCGCACTGCACCCGGTCCCCGGGCTCGTAGCTGGTGCGAGTGGCCGGATCGGGCGGCAGATAGTACGGGCGCGGCTCGCGCACCCGGCCCTTGAGCACCGTCAGCGACCGATCCCAGCCGATGCGCTCGGCGATCACCGTCGCCGGCATCCTCGGATGCTGGACCAGTAACCCGCGGATGACTGGTTCGACCTCATCAACGATCGAGCCTCGCGCCGCACGCTCGTACTTCGGCGGGGCATCACGGGCCAAAGCTCGGCGCACCGCGTTCCTCGAGACGCCCAACCGACGCACGATCGCCTTGATCGCCAGCCCCTCGACCCGATGCAGACGACGGATCTCCGCCCAGTCCTCCACACTCATCACCCTCCTCAGCGTCGCCGAGGGGGTCCGTTTTCGGCCCCGTCGCCAGGGGGTCAGTCTTCACGCGTCGTCGACACGCGGTACTGGTCGGTCGGCCGCCAGGACAGCCGGACCGACGACCGCACCGCTACTCCGGCCCCGCCGTGTCAACGCTCTCTGAAAGTTGACCCCCTGTGCGCTCAAGGGGTCAGTTTTCGCGAAGCGTCGACACGCCGCGACGAGCGCCTTGCGCCCGGCACGTACTCCCAGTGCCACGGCTCGAACGGACCGCCCCGGCCCGTCCGAGCCCACGCCGGGTTTTCCCAGTCGAACATCGGGCCAATCGCCCTCAGCCACGCACCGATTCGGGCGGTCGGCGCGGCTCCCAACTGCGCGCAAGTCGGCGCCAAGCGCCCCTAGGGGGGCCAATGAGGTCGCCCGCACCCTCGTCGGCTTCCGCGACCCGTTCTGAGGATCGTGCTGACGGCGCCGAACGCCGTCCGCGTCGCGAACTGCAGTCGCCATCCGGCCCAGTTCGGTGCCTCGGCTCACCGGCGATGCGCCGCGGCTCGGTTCCGCGTCCGCGTGGCGTCCACGAAAGGGCCCGGACCCACGCCTTGGAGCCGGTGCCGCCAGCGGGTCT
>JAJYTJ010000100.1 GCA_021793115.1 Actinomycetes bacterium
ACGTTCGTCGACTCGGCCGGGGTCGCCTTCGTCCTGCAGCTCTACATGGCCGCGCGTGAGGCAGGGATCCCGGTGACGCTGCGCGACCCGCACCGCACGTTGCGCGACGTGCTGGCCGTGGTGCGCGCCGGGAGCGGACACGCCGAGGACGGCTGGGACTGAGCTGTCGGTGCGCCTGGTTACGGTCGGCGCATGCGGCTGCTCCACACGTCCGACTGGCACCTGGGCCGCACCCTGCACGGCGTCGACCTGCTGGAGCACCAGGCGGCGTACCTCGACCACCTCGTGGAGCTCGCCCGCACCGAGCGGGTGGACGCGGTGCTCGTCGCGGGCGACGTCTACGACCGGGCGATCCCGTCGGTCGAGGCCGTCGCGGTGCTCTCGGACGCGCTCGCGCGGCTCGCGGAGACCACGTCGGTCGTCCTGACCTCCGGGAACCACGACTCGTCGACCCGGCTGGGCTTCGGCGCCGCGCTCATGCGTGACCGGGTGCGGCTGCGCACCGCGGTGGCCGCCCTCGCCGAGCCGGTGGTGGTGGGGGACGCGCTCGTGTACGGGCTGCCGTACCTCGAGCCGGACTTCGCGCGCGTGCAGCTGGCCGACGCCGACGAGCCGTTGCCCCGCTCGCACGAGGCGGTGCTGGCGGCGGCGATGCGCCGGGTGCGCGCGGACCGCGCGCGCCGGCCGGAGCGTCGCGCGGTGGTCATGGCGCACGCGTTCGTCACGGGCGGCCTGCCGAGCGAGTCGGAGCGGGACATCCGCGTCGGCGGGGTGGACCAGGTGGCGGCCGGGGTGTTCGCCGGCGTGGACTACGTGGCGCTCGGGCACCTGCACGGGCCGCAGGCGGTCGCGGGTCCGGGCGGGGTGGTGGTGCGCTACAGCGGGTCGCCGCTGGCGTACTCGTTCGGCGAGCAGCACCAGCACAAGTCCACGGCGCTCGTGGACCTGTCGGGGGACGAGCCCGCGGTGACGCTCGTGCCCGCCCCCGTGCCGCGCGCGCTCGCGGACGTCACCGGGACGCTCGACGAGCTGCTCGCCTCGTCCGCCCACGTCGCGGACTGGGTCCGCGTCACCGTGACGGACTCGGCGCGGCCCGCCGACCTGCAGCGACGCGTGCGCGCCCACTTCCCGCACGCGCTCGTGGTGATGCACGCGCCGACCGGCGCGGGCCCGGGGGCGTCCCGCGCCGTGGCCGTCGGGGCGGGCAGCGACCCGCTGGACGTCGCGGCGCAGTTCGTGCGCCACGTGACCGGTGCGCCCCCGAGCCCGGCCGAGGTGGCGGTGCTGCGCCGCGCCTACGAGGACGTGACGGCCGCGGAGCGGAGCGCCTGATGCAGCTGCGCACGCTCACGCTCCAGGCGATCGGGCCCTTCGCCGGCCGGCACACCGTCGACGTGGCGCGTCTCGCCGCGTCCGGGCTGTTCCTGCTGGAGGGCCCCACCGGCGCCGGCAAGTCGACCCTCATCGACGCGGTGGTGTTCGCGCTCTACGGCACGGTCGCCTCGGCGCAGGCCTCCGAGGAACGGCTGCGCTCCACGGCCGCCGCGCCGGGCACCGAGAGCTTCGTCGACCTCGTTTTCGAGGTGCCCGCGGGCGTGTTCCGGGTGCGGCGCTCGCCGCAGTACGAGCGCACCAAGCGCCGTGGCGAGGGGACGACGACGCAGCAGGCCACCGTGCGCGCCTGGCGCCTGCCGGCGGACACGCCCACGGGCGCGTCGCCCGAGGAGCTGGACGCCTACGGCGAGCCGCTCGGCAGCCGGCTCGACGAGGTGGGTCAGCTGGTGTCCGGGTGGGTGGGGCTCGACCGCCAGCAGTTCGTCCAGACCGTGGTGCTGCCGCAGGGCGAGTTCGCGTCGTTCCTGCGCGCCCGGCCGGAGGACCGGCGGCTGCTCCTGCAGAAGATCTTCGGCACCCAGGTGTACGAGGACCTCGTCGCGCGCCTCGCCGAGCTGCGCCGCGAGGCGAACGCCGCGGTGGCGGCGGCGACCACGGCGCTCGGCGGGGCGGTGTCGCACCTCGCCGGCGCCGCACGGCTCGACGACGAGGCCGCAGCGGCGCTCCAGGCCGAGCTCGACGCGGTGCTGGCGGTCTCCCGCATGCCGGTGGGCACGGCGGCGTCGACGCCGGCCGCCGCCGTCGACGGCACGGTCGAGGCCGCCGTCGCGGGGGCGCAGGCCGTGGTGGCGAGCCGGACGGCGACGCTCGTCGCCGAGGCGGACGCGGCGGCCGTCGCCGCGGCGGAGGCGGACCGGGCGCGTGCGCTGGCGCGGGCCGCGCTGGACCGGGCGACCGCGACGGCCGCGGTGCTCGCGCGCCGCGACGGTCTGCGCGCGGAACGCGACGCCTTGGCGGCCGTGGCGGGGACGGCTCAGGAGCGGGTCGGCCGCCTGGCGCGCGCGCGGCAGGCCGCGACGGTGCGGGCGCTCCTCGACGGCGTGGACGGTGCCGCGACGGTCCTCGAGGCGGCCGCGAAGGAGCTGACGGCGGCGCTCGACGCCGCGCCGAGCGCGTTGGCGGTGGCCGCCGGCCTGGCGGCCGGGGTCGGCTCCGGCTCGCTCGACGACGCCCGGCGGCACGTCGACCCGGGGCCGTCCGGCGGCGAGCCCGCCGACGCCGGCCTGCGCGCTCGCCTCGACGCGGCCGCCCGGGACGCCGCGCGCGTCGCCGCGACCCTGGAGCGCCTGGTGGCCCTCGAGGCGGGCCTGTCCCGCCGGGGCGCGGAGCTCGACGAGCGCGGCACGGCGGTCGCGCGGATGCGGGCCGAGGTGGCGGTGGTGGCCGAGTGGCTCGCCGCGCGGCCCGCCGACCGCGCGGCCCTGGTGGCACGGCTCGACGAGGCGCGCGCGCTCGCCGCCGCGCTCCCCGGGCAGCAGGCGGTGGCGCAGGCGGCGCGGGACCGGCTTGCCGCGCACGACGACCTGGCCGTCGCCCTCGCCGAGCAGCGCGCGGCCGAGGCCAAGCGGGCCGAGGACGCCGCGCTGGCGGTGGCGGCCGTGGCGCAGGAGGCGACGCTCCGGCAGGCCCGCGTGGCGGGGCTCGCCGGCGAGCTGGCGCAGGCGCTCGCGCCGGGAGCGCCGTGCCCGGTGTGCGGCTCGAGCGAGCACCCGGCGCCGGCGGCGCTCGGCCCGGACCACGTGGCGGAGGCCGACCTCGAGGCCGCCGAGCACGCCAGGGTCGCGGCCGAGGACCGGCTGCGGGTGGCGGCCCGGCGGGCCGACACGGCCGCGGGCCGCGTGGCCACGCTGCGGTCGCAGGTGGGCGAGGGCGACCGGGAGGGCGCGCTGGCGGCGTTGGCCGCGGCGGAGGAGTCCCTGGCCCGCGGCTCGGCCGCGGTGGCGCAGGTCCCGGTGCTCGCGGCCCGGCTCACCGGGTTCGACGACGAGACGGCCACGCGCGCGGCGGCCCTGCGGCAGGCCGAGGCCGAGCTCGCGGCGGCCGAGGCGGCGCTCGCGACCGAGCGGCGGACGCTCGCGGACGACGCCGACGAGGTGGCCGCCGCGCGCGAGGGGCACGTGACGGTCGCCGCCCGGCGCGGCGCCCTCGTCTCGCTCGCGGGCGCGGCCGACGAGCTGCGCGACGCCCTCGACGCGCGGGACGCCGCGCGGGCCGCGCTCGCCGAGCGCACGACGCAGCGCGACGCCGGTGTGGCGGCGGCCGGGTTCACGACGGCCGACGAGGCGAGGGCGGCCCTGCTGGCGCCCGACGAGCTCGCCCGGCTCGACGCGGAGGTGACGCGGCACGCCGCCGACGTGCAGCGCGTCGAGGCCGGCCTGGCGGAGGAGGCGGTCGCGGCGCTGCCCGAGGACCTCGTCGTCGACCTGGCCGGGGCGCAGGAGGCCGAGCGTCGCGCGCGGCTGGACGCCGAGGCGGCGGCGGGGGCGGAGCGCCTGGCGCGCGACGTGGCCGGCGCGGCGCTCGCGTCGGCCGAGCTCGTGGTGCAGCAGGCCCGCGCCGTGGCCGAGCGGGTGCGCGACGCCGCGCCGGTGGTGCGGCTCGCCACCCTCGCGGCCGGTGCCGGCGACAACGCCAAGGGGCTGACCCTGGGGACGTTCGTGCTCATGCGTCGGTTCGAGGACGTGGTCGCGGCCGCGAACGACCGGCTGCTGCTCATGTCGGACGGGCGCTACGAGCTGGTGCGCTCCGACGAGAAGGAGGACGTGCGAGGGCGCAGCAGCCTGGCGATGCGCGTCATCGACCACGTCAACGACGTCCCGCGCGACCCGCGGACGCTGTCCGGCGGCGAGACGTTCTACGTCAGCCTGTGCCTGGCGCTGGGGCTGGCCGACGTGGTGACGGCCGAGGCCGGCGGGATCGACCTGGGGACGCTGTTCGTCGACGAGGGCTTCGGCTCGCTCGACCCGCACGTGCTGGACCAGGTGCTGGCCGAGCTCGGCCGGCTGCGGGCCGGCGGGCGGGTGGTGGGCGTGGTGTCGCACGTCGAGGCGCTCAAGCAGGCGATCGCCGACCGGATCGAGGTGCGACCGCGGCCGGACGGCACGAGCACGCTGACGGTGCGCGCCGGCTGATCCTCGCTACCAGGCCCAGCCCCGCCCGGCGAGCTCGACCTCCTCACGGAACCTCTCCGCCGGATCCCCCCGCGCGTGCGGCGGGACCTCGACGCCGGCCAGCCGGCACGCCTCCTCGAGCAGGTCGTCGTAGGCCAGCTGGGAGGCGATGATCCGTTCGGCGCGGGCCATGGCGCGCTTGTCCGCCTCGAGGGACTGCACGTGCCGCGCGACCACGCCGAGCCGGTCCTGCACCCACAGGGTGTCGAACGGGTCGGGCGTGGCCGCCCGGTGCGACCGGCGCAGGTGGGCCGCCAGGTGCTCGAGGCGCGCCGCGAGCCACAGCCGCCACCGCGGCCGGTCCGGCCCGGGCAGCAGCTCCAGGAGCGCGACGAAGACCAGCCCTGGGATCAGGGTGAGGAGCACCGCCGCCGCTGCCCACATCGTCGTACGCCCTTGGACGAAGCCGCCTGCCGGCACCAGCGTAGGAGCGGCGTGTGGCGTACGCCACACTTTCACGGGCCCAACGTGCGGGCGTCACGACGGGCGGGCGACGAGGCAGCCGCGCAGCACGCGACCGGCCGCCGCGTGCTCCGCGGGCGTCAGCCACAGGCCGTAGGCCGCCTTGACCCGCAGCTGTCGCACCACGTAGACGCACGCGAAGCCGTGCTGCGGGGGGAGCCACTGGGCCGCGTCGCTCGCCCCCTTGTCCTGGTTGGCGTCGCCCGAGACCGCGACGAGGTTCGCCGGGTCGTTGGCGAATGCCAGGCGGCGGGACGCGGGCCAGGCGCGGGCGCCGGTGCGCCACGCGTCGTCCAGCGCCACGAGGTGGTCGATCTGCACGGCCGCGGAGTCCGGCCCGCGGACGAACGCGATCACCGTGCCCGTGTACGGGTCGTCGAGCGTGCCGGCGAGCACCACGCAGCCCGCGGCGTCGCGGCGGACGTCGCGCAGATCGCGCGCCAGGACGTCGTTGCGGGTGTCGCACCCGTTGCCGTCGACGTCGGCCCACGCCGGTCCGAAGCGCTCGCGCGCGTACCCGTCGTCGGGGTCCGCGGGGCGCACCGGGAGCGCGTCGAGCGCGGCCCGCGCCGCGGCGAGGTCGTCGGCCGCGACCGGGTACCTCGCCGCCGTCCGGGCCCCGGCCCACCACGGCAGGCCGAGGCCGGTGACGAGCCCGACGACGAGCAGCGCCACCCACACCGCGGCCGGCACGCGCGAGAACCGCACGGTGGGCAGGGTGCCCGGTTCGCGGCGTCACGGGTCGCGGCGTCGTCGGCTCGGCGCGGCCGGCCGGAACGCCACCGGCTGTGGGTGGCTCGGCTAGGTCGGTCCGGCTCGGCTCGATCGGCTGGCTGTGGACGGCTCGGCCGGCTCGGCCGGCTCGGCCGAGCCGCGATGGCCGGGATCAGGCGGGATCGAGCACGAACACCGGGATGACGCGTTCGGTGCGCGTCTGGTACGTCGCGTAGTCGGGCCAGGCGGCGACCGCGCGCTCCCACCACGCGTCGCGCTCCGCGCCGGAGACCTCGCGCGCCACGTAGTCGCGCCGCACGGCACCGTCCTGGAGCTGCACCCGGGGGTGCGCCACGAGGTTGTGGTACCAGACGGGATGCGTGGGGGCGCCGCCCTTGGACGCCACCACGGCGTACGAGCCGTCGTGCTCGACCCGCATGACGGGGACCTTGCGGGGGTTGCCGCTCTTGGCGCCGATGGTGGTGACGACGACGATCGGCTTGCCCTGCAGCGTGCCGCCCTCGGCGCCGTCGGTCCGCTCGAAGAGCTCGGCCTGCTCGTCGGCCCAGGAATGGGAGGTGCTCATGCCGTGGCCAACACGGCGGGGCGGCGCCGTCTTCCCCGAGTACGGTGCGGGTCGTGAGCGCCTACCCGATGACCGGCTTCCTCGTCACCGACCACGTCGTCGAGGTCCCGGTCGACTGGTCCGACCCGGCGCGGTTCGGCTCGATCCAGGTGTTCGCGCGCGAGCTCGTCGACCCGGCGCGGGCGGGCGACGACCTGCCGCTGCTCCTGTTCCTCCAGGGCGGCCCGGGCGGCATGGGTCCCCGGCCGATGCCGGGGTCAGGGTGGTGGACCACGGCGCTGGCGACGCACCGCGTGGTGCTGCTGGACCAGCGCGGCACGGGCCGTTCCACGCGGGTCGACGGCCGCACCATCGCCCGCTTCGAGGACGCGCGCACCGCCGCCGACTACCTGGCGTGCTTCCGGCAGGACGCGATCGTCGAGGACGCCGAGCGGCTGCGGACGACGGTCTACGGCGGCCGCCGCTGGGCCACTCTCGGCCAGTCCTACGGCGGCTTCCTCACGCTGCGCTACCTCTCGACGCATCCCGAGGCGCTCACCGCGTGCTACGTCACCGGCGGCCTCATCGGCATCGACGCGACCGCCGAGGACGTGTACGCCCGCACCTTCCCGCGGCAGCTGGCGCGGGACGAGCAGTTCGCGCGCGCCTTCCCGGCGGACGTCGCGGTGCTGCACGCCGTCGCCGACCAGTGCGCCGCGGGCTCGGTGCTGCTCGCCGACGGCACGCCGCTCAGCGTGGAGCGGCTCCAGGCGCTCGGCATGCCGTTCGGCATGTCCACGGGCCACGACGAGCTGCACTGGCTGCTGGACACCGCGCTGGACCCGGACGGCCGGGTGGCGCAGGTCTTCGCCGACGAGGTGGGCCACCGCACCGCGTGGGACACCAACCCGCTGTACGCGGTGCTTCAGGAGGCCATCTACCACCAGGGCCCGCGGGCGGGCGGCTGGGCCGCGGCGGACGCGGCCGCGGCCCGACCGGAGTTCGCCCCCTCCGCCCGGCCGCTGCGGCTGACGGGTGAGGCGTTCTTCCCGTGGGCGTACGAGCAGGTCACGGCCTTGCGCCCGTTCCGGGCCGCCGCCGAGGAGCTCGCTGTACGTAAGGAGTGGCCGGTTCTGTACGACGAGGCGCGGCTGGCCTCCAACGACGTGCCGGTGGCGGCGGTGCAGTACTACGACGACCCCTACGTGGACCTCGACCTCGCGCTCGACACCGCCGCGCGCGTGGGCGGCACGCAGGTGTGGGTCACCAACGAGTACCTCCACGACGGGCTGCGGGTGCACGGCGACCAGATCCTGCCGAGGCTCATGGACCTGGCCGCCGGCCGCTGGAGCGTCACCGGCCGCTGACGGGGCACGGTGGCGACGGACGTCACCGGTGCGAGCCCGCGAGCGGGTCGCGGTGCGCGCCCAGGTGCCCGGCGCCCGGTGAGCCACCAGTAGCTGAACCCGACGAGCAGCAGCGCCAGCGCGGTGAACAGCCCCGTCTCGATCCACTGGAAGGACCAGTAGCGGCTCCCCGGCTGGTACAGCACATGCTGCGTGTAACCGTCGAGGCAGTTCTGAGTTGCCGCGCACGTGGCGTCGGGGCCGAACCGCAGCGGGTCGCGCAGCAGGTGCCCGGAGGGGTCGAAGATCTGCGTCGCCACGGCCCAGGATCCGCTCGGCAGTGCCGCGCCCTGCTTGAGCGTGTTGCCGCCCGAGGGGTCCAGCAGGGGGCCGCTCTCGCTCAGCAGCGCCCGGTAGTGCGGCCGGACGAGCATCTGCACCGCCATCCGCACGGCGATGAAGACGGCGAGGGTCGTGGCCATCGCCGGGAGCACCCTGCGGATGACGATTCCGGCGGACAGGCCGAGGGCGAACGCGAACGCTGCGTAGCCCACGGGGACCACGTCGCGGACGTCGAAGATCGAGGCGATGAACTTGTCGTTCGTCGTCCGGTCGGCCGGGCCGAACCACCACGTCGTCATCCAGGACAGCACCGCGGTGGCGAGCAGGCTCGCCAGGCCGACGACGACGATCTTGACGGTCAACCACCGGACCCGGCTGGTGGACTGGGTCCAGGCCAGCCGGTACGTCCCGGAGTCGATCTCGCGGGCGACGAGGGGCGCACCCCAGAAGATCCCGAGGACCACCGGAAGCGCGAGCAGGCCGCCCCGCAGCAGCACCAACAGCCACATGTAGCGCGACATGTACGCCTCGACGGGGATACCGAGGCACGGTGAGGCCGAGGTGCACGCCGCCTCCCAGGCGCGGATCTGCCTCCCGGTGACGACGGTCGGGACCGCGACGAGCGCGAGGGCCGCGAGGACGACGAGCGCCGACGTCCGGAACTGTCGCCACGTGAGCCAGGTCATCGTTCGGCTCCTCTCCCGTGGGTGGTCGCGACTCAGGTGCGCTTGCTGGCCCCGCCGGGCCTCGCGGCAGCCGATGAGGCGTCGTCGCGCCCGGCGACGGCGCGCTCACGCTTGGCCGTCGCCTCGGGCCGCTGCGCGAGCGACATCGGCTTGGGCCTCGGTGGGAGCGATGCCGACGCAGCGCGGGCGGGGCGCTCCGGCCGTGACGTCCGTCCCGGCAGCCGGTGACCGGCGAGCCACCAGTAGCTGAACCCGATGAGCAGCAGGCCGAGCAGCGTGAAGATCCCGAACTCGGTCCACTGGAACGGCCAGTACCGGCTCCCAGGCTGGTACACGAGGTGCTGGGTGATGCCGTCGAGGCAGGAGTTGGTGGCGGAGCACGGGGCGTCCGGGCCGCCGACGATCCGGGCCGGATGCCCGGACGCGTCGACGAAACGCAGCGTCACCACCCACGACCCTGGCGGGAGGTTGGCGCCGACCTTCACGGCGACGTCGCTGCCGCCGCTGGTGAGTGCTCCGACCTGCGTCAACGGGGTGGCGTAGTGAGCCCGCAGGAACATCTGGAACACCATCCGGACCACGACGAAGACGCCGAGGGTCGTGGCCATCGCCGGGAGGACCTTGCGGATGAGGACCCCCGCGGCCAGGCCGACAGCGAACGCGAAGACGGCGTACCCGAGGGGGGTGACGTCCCGGATCCCGAAGGTCGAGTCGACGAACTTGCCGTGCTGGATGCTGTCGGACGGGCCGAACCACCACGTCGTCATCCAGGAGAGCAGGCCGGTGGCCAGGACGGACGCGGTGCCGACGACGGCGACCTTCACGGTCAGCCAGCGGAGCTGGCTGACGGACTGCGTCCAGGCCAGCCGGTGGGTCCCAGTCTCGAACTCGCGCGCGACGAGGGGTGCCGCGCAGAACATCCCGAGGAGCGCCGGCAGGACGAGGAGCGCACCGCCGAGCAGGATCTGCAGCCACCCGAACCGGCCCATGTACTGCTGGGCCGGTGCACCGCTCCCGAGGCAGGTGCCGGACGTCGCGCAGGCCGTCACCCAGTGCCGGGTTCCGATCCCCGTGATGACCGTCGGGATCGCGAGGAGCAGCAGGCCGCCGAAGATGACGATCGCCTGCGTGCGGAACTGCCGCCAGGTCAGCCAGATCATCGGTCCGCCCCCGTCAGCCGCGGCTGGTCGACGACCTCCGGGACCTGCCGGTCACGTGCCGTCCGCTCGTCGGGCACCCGCGGTGCCGCCGTCTCGTCGGGCACCCGCGGTGCCGCCGCGCGGGCGACGCGCGCGCCGCCGCCGGGAAGCCGGTGCCCGGTGATCCACCAGAAGCAGAACCCGATGAGGACCAGCGCGAGCACGGCGAACAGCCCGGTCTCGGTCCACTGGAACGGCCAGTACCGGCTCCAGGGCTGGTACAGCGAGCGGTGCAGGTAGCCGTTCAGGCACGTCTTCGCGGCGAAGCACGCATCCTCGGGGCCGAACCGCAGCGGCGGGCGCACGAGCCGTCCGGACGGGTCGAAGATCTGCGAGCCGAACACCCAGGACCCGTCGGGGATGTCCAGGGAGGTCGTCAGCGAGCCAGCCGTAGGCCCGGCCTGAAGCGTGCTGGTGACCGTCAGCGGGCTCGCGAAACGCGGCCGGATCGCCATCATCACGAGCAGTCGCGCGGCGACGTACACGCCGAGCGTCGTCGCCATCGCCGAGAGCACCTTGCGGACGAGGAGCCCCGCGGTCAGCCCGACCGCGAACGCGAAGGCGGCGTACCCCAGCACGACCACGTCCTCGGTGCCGAAGACCGTCGGGACGAACTTGTCCGCCTCCGCCCGGTTGGACGGGCCGAACCACCACGTCGTCATCCAGGACATCAGGCCCGACGCGAGCAGTGTCGCGGTGCCGACGACGAGCACCTTGACCGCCAGCCACCGGGAGCGCGAGACCGACTGGGTCCACGCCACGCGGAACGTGCCGGTCTCGAGCTCGCGAGCGACGAGGGGGGCCGCGCAGAACATCCCGGTGACCGCCGGCAGGACCAGTGCGCCCCCTCGGAGCAGAACCTGCATCCAGCCGAAGCGTCCATATGCGTCCTCCGTCAGGGCCAGGCAGCTGTCGGAGGGGGTGCAGCCGTCCGTCCACTGCCGCAACTGGAGGCCGGTGACGACGGTGGCGACGGCGAGCACCGCTAGGCCGCCGAAGACGACGATCGCCTGCGTGCGGAACTGCCGCCAGGCGACCCAGGTCATCGCTCGGCCCCGGTCAGGTGGAAGGTCCCCTCGCCGGTGCTCATGTTCGCCAGCACGAGGTCCTCGAGGCTGACCTGGTCGACCGTCCAGGACGGGTCGAGGATCGGCTGGTCGGTGCGGACCAGGAGGGTGGACTGCCGCGGGGTGTGGCTCGCGTGGATGACCTCCCAGTCTCCAGGCAGCCGGCCCACGTCGTGGAACGGCCCGCTGAGCAGGTGGTGCGTGGCGAGCAGCTCCTCCACGTCGCCGGCGACCCGAACCCGGGAGTCGACGAGCACCACGAGGTAGTCGCACACCCGCTCCAGGTCCGCGACCAGGTGCGAGGACAGCACCACGCTGACGTCCTGGTCGGCGACGATCTCCATCAGCCCCTGGAGGAACTCGCGGCGCGCCAGCGGGTCGAGGCTCGCCACCGGCTCATCGAGCACCAGCAGCTCAGGCCGCTTGGCGACGGCGACGGTGAGCGCCAGCTGCGCCTGCTGACCACCGGAGAGCTTGCCGCCCTTCTGGACCGGGTCGAGCCGGAGCCGCGCGATGCGCTCGTCGGCGAGCGCCTGGTCCCACGTGGGGTTGAGGTGCCGGCCGAGCCGCAGGTGATCCGCGACGGACAGGCCGGCGTAGACCGGTGTGCCCTGGGCGACGAACCCGACGCCGGCGAGCGCCGCACCGGCCTTGGGTGTGCGGCCGAGCACATCGAGGCGGCCCTCGGTCGGCGGGAGCAGGCCGACGGCCATGTTGAGCAGCGTCGACTTCCCCGCCCCGTTGGGCCCGACGAGCCCGACGACCCGCCCCGCGGGGATGCTCAGGTCGCAGTCGGTGAGCGCCCACCGGCGTCCGTATCGCTTGCCAAGGCCCTCGGCCTCGAGAACCGCGTTCATGCCACTCCCTGCCTCACGTCGTCCTGGAGAGCGTCGCGAAACAACGCTTCGATGCTCTCCTCGTCGAGCCCGGCCGACCGGGCCTTGTCCAGCCACTCCACGAGGTCACGGCGGAGCGGGCCGTGGGCGGCGATGGTCTCGTCGTGCACCTGCGCCGTGACGAAGGTGCCGACGCCGGGCCGGGCCGCGACGAGCCCGGCGTGCTCCAGCTCCTTGTAGGCCTTGAGCACGGTGTTGGGGTTGATGGCCAGCTGGCCCACGGCCTCCTTGACCGTCGGAAGCTGGTCGCCCTCGCGGAGCATGCCGAGCCGCACCGCCCGTCGGACCTGGTCGACCACCTGCCGGTAGGGCGAGACACCGGACCGGGTGTCGAGGTGGAACTCGATCACTGATCTCCCCATTCATCTAGGTGACTAGATAATGCGAGCGCCATAGTAGGCACGGCACCACGCCGTCGCGCAAGGGCTGGACAGCAGGGCCGCCCGCGGTGCACTCCCAACCGTGTGGTGCATCTGCCACTGCACCGCAGGGTGGGAACTGCACTCGACGCCGACCGGCTCCGGCCGGCGCACCCGCGGTGCACTGCCGGGCGTGCGGTGCACTTCCAGCCGTGTGGTGCATCAGCCACTGCACCGCAGGGTGGAGAGTGCACCGCGCGCCGTGCTTGTGCGGGCGACGGCCGGCGGCCGGGTGGTGGCCGGCGGTGCCGGCGGGCGCCGGGGTCAGGCCGGGGTGTGGGCCTCGTCGGCGGGGGACGACGAAGCCGCCGGGGAGCCGTGCGCGGCGGCCAGCGCCTCGTCGAGCTCCTCGAGGATCCGGCGGCACTCCTCGACGTCCCAGGGTGTCCCGGCGAGCTCGAACTCGAAGAGGATCGGCCGGTGCGAGCGCTCGGCGATGAGGCGCGCGGCCATCTGGTAGTGCCGGCCGAAGTTGCGGTTCCCCGAGCCCATGACGCCGACCATGAGGCGGCGGTTGTGGTCCGAGCGCAGGAAGCGGCGGACGCCCTCGGGGATGGTGTCGTTCGAGTCGTTGCCGGTCTTGTAGCTGGGGGTCAGCAGCACCCAGGGCCCGTCCACCTCCGACTGGCGGTGCTCCCGGTCGGCCAGGTTGAACACGGGCCGGCCCAGCCGCTCGGCGAACGAGCGCACCAGGCCGGACGCCGACGAGTAGTAGTACACGGGGGTCTGCCTCAGCACCGCCCTATCCTCCCGCCCGCGGGTCCCGCCCGGGACCGACGCGGCAGCCGTGCCGCTCAACCCGGCAGTCCCGTTCCACCCGTGGTGGGCGCGTGGACCAGCCGGACCGGACCGTCGAGCGCGAGGGGCAGCCGGACCGTCTCGAGGCCCAGCCCCTGCCTGTCGGCGCAGGCCCGGCCCGCCGACGGACTCGTGCTGTACTCGCCGAGCACGAGGGTCGAGCCTTGCGTGTCGACGGCGTACCCGAGGTGCGTGACGCAGTCGCCGTCGCCGGCGACGAAGGCCACCGTGATCGTGCGGCGGTCGTCGCTGATGCCCGCCAGCGTCCACGGCATGCTGGTGCCCGACGGCCGTGCCAGCTCGGTCCCGGGGGACGGGGTGATCCCCTGGCCCCATGCCGGCAGCGACGGCTGCAGGGGATCGAGCCCGCCCGGCGGGAGCTCCGGCGCGGAGCCGCGTGCGGAGCAGCCCACGACGAGGCCGACGACCAGCGCGGCAGCAGCGACAAGAGGGGCCATCCTCGATCGCCGCATGGTTGCTCGCCCCCCACCTCGTCGTGACAGCCGGCCGCCGGAAGGATCCATCACGATCGTGGCGAGGCCGGCGCCCCGGCGGAGGCGTCAACCGCGGACCGTGCCTCAACCGACGCCACGCCGTGACCTGCGGGGCGCGGCCGCCCCCGAAGGCCCGGCCGGGCGCAGCCGGCCACCCTAGGGTGGCGGC
>JAJYTJ010000101.1 GCA_021793115.1 Actinomycetes bacterium
ACCCACCTCGGCCGCAACATCGACCAGCTGCCGCAGCGTCGTCTCGTCCTGGTCGAAGTACACCGCTTCCCAGGTGTTCAGGACGACCGGTCGCGGGCGGGCCGGTCTCGCCCACGTGCGGATCCACGGGTGGAAGCGCGCAGAGAGGCCGTCGAGCCCCTCGTCCGACCATGCGGCCACGACCCACGGGGTCGTGTAGCGCTGACCCGCCTCGAGGCGGATCTCCCCGGGTGCGAGCAGCTCGCCGGCTCCGAGCAACGAGTACCCCTGCGCCTGGTGCTCGGCCCACAGCCGTTTGTCGCCGCTCCACGCGAGGTGAACCGCCCAGACCTCTCCGGTCCGGAAGGTGAATCCCGGGGTGCCCGCGATCATGAGGTAGGGGTCGTCGTGGCCTGGTCGCCCGTGTCGCGTCTCACGTGTCCACGCGCCCTGCGCGGCCAGGCTGGTGCGCTGCGGTCGACGTTCGGCGCTCCACAGCCCGCTGAAGTCCAGGACGTCCTGGGCGCGTGCGGGGATGGGCAGCAGCACCTCCAGCGCTGCGAGGTCGAACACCGTGCCGAGCGGGCCCTGCGCCGCCGGCTCGGGCGGCGTGCGGTTCTCGAGGGTGTGGCGCGCGCGGAGCACACCCTGGTCGGACATGGTCAGCTCGCTGGTGATGGACAGGCGGCCCGTGGGGTCCGCCACGACGAGCGAGAGGTCGCGCGGGCCCGTGCTGCGCACGTCGGCCAGCCGGAACGCGAGGGGACCCGGCTCTCCAGCGGACCAGAACCCCGCCACCGAAGGCCGTCCGGCCCACCCCTGGGCGAGCGTCGGAAGCATCGACAGCCGCAACGGTGCGTCGATCGAGCTGGGCGGCACGGCCGGGACCGCGACGTCCGCCAGCGCGGCGAGCTCCGTGTCGTCGAGCTCGCCGAGGTCACGGCCCCAGTGCACGATCACGGGAACACCCGTGCCGCGGGCGTCCAGCACGAGGCTGGCGCCCGCGGCACGAAGGTGAGCGATCACCTGCTCATCCCTTGACCGGGATCGACTGCGACTTGAGCGTCGCGATCGTCGAGGCCTGGGTGGAGGTGAGGGCGTCGAGCAGGGTGCCCTTGCCCGAGACGGCCGCCTTGAAGCCGTCAGACGCGTCGGCGTAGACCTGGGTCATGGTCGGGCCCCAGGTGAACGTGGGCGAGACCTCGCTGGAGGCCTTCGCGAAGACGTCGTAGATGGCCTGACCACCGTAGAACGGTACGCCGGCGGCGAGCGCCGGCAGCTTCGCGCCGGCCGTGGTGGCGGGGTACAGGTTGGCGGCCTTGTTCAGCATGGTGAGCGCCTCGTCCGACGTGTTCAGCCACAGCGCGAACTTCGCGGCCTCGTAGACGTGCTTCGACCCCTTGAACACCGCGGTGGACGACCCGCCCCAGTCGCCTGCGACGGCCTGACCTGCCTGCCACTGGGGCATCGGCGCGACGGCCCAGTCGCCGGCGGTGTCAGGAGCGCCGCTCGAGATCGAGTTGGCGCCCCAGACCGCGGAGACCCAGGTCCAGTCCGAGCCGGTGTTGTAGGCGTTGTTCCACTCGCTCGTCCACGGCGGGACGCTCGAGACGAGGTGCTTGGAGATGAGGTCCTGCCAGTAGTTCGCGACCTTGGTGGACGCGGGGCTGGTCAGGTTGACGCTCCAGCTGGTCCCGTCGTTGGAGAACCACGAGCCGCCCGCCTGCCAGACCAGGCCGGCGAACTGGTTGACGTCGCTCTGCGAGAAGTTGGTGATGTATCCGCCCAGGGCGCGGATCTTGACCGCGTCGGCGGCGTACTCGTCCCACGTCGTCGGGACGGGGATGTTGTTCTTGGTGAACAGGTCCTTGCGGTAGAACAACGCCATGGGTCCGGCGTCCTGCGGCACGCCGTAGACGTGCCCGGTCTCGCCGAAGCTCACCTGGTTCCACGTCCAGTCGACGAAGTCGTTCTTGGCGGCCATCACGTCGGCGCAGGCCCCGAGGTCCGTCAGGCCGTCCTGGACGCGGAAGTTCGGCAGCGCGTCGTACTCGATCTGCCCGAGATCGGGGGCGTTGCCGGCCTTGAGCTCGTTGAAGAAGTTCTGGTAGGTGCCGCCGTTGCCGTTGGGGCCCGTCTGGACGGTCACCTGGATGTTCGGGTTCTCCTTGTTCCAGACGTCGACAACGGACTGCATGCCGGGAACCCACGTCGTGAACGTGAGGTCCACCTTCCCGGTCGACGGGGCGCACGTCGAGGACGCCGCTGCCGCGCTGGCCCCGCTGGTGGCGCCGGCCGTGCTGGTGCTCGACGAGCAGCTCGCCAGGGTCCCTGCCGACAGCAGCGTGACCGCGGAGAGCAGGGCGACACCGACCGCTCGATTCCTGAGATGCATGGTTGTCCTCTTCTGTGTGGGAAGCAGCGCGGCAGCCACTGCCGTGCCGACGTGCAGGTCGATCACTTCACCGAGCCAGCGCCGAGTCCGTTCCGCCAGAACCGCTGGAGGAGCAGGAAGATGACGATGAGCGGGACGATCGACAGCAGAGCTCCGACGAGCACGTAGCCGCGCAGCTCTGGGATCTGGTTGACCTGGGTGTTCCAGGAGTAGAGACCGAGAGTCACCGGGAAGAAGGACTGGTCCCGCAGCATGATCAGCGGGAGGAAGAAGTTGTTCCAGATCGCGACGAACTGGAACAGGAACACGGTCACCAGTGCCGGGAACATGAGTCGCACGGAGACGGTGAAGAACGTCCGGACCTCGCTCGACCCGTCCAGGCGCGCCGCCTCGAGCAACTCGTCCGGCACGCTCGCGGCCGCGTAGATGCGCGTCAGGTAGACCCCGAACGGGCTGACGAGGCTCGGCAGGAACACCGACCAGAACGTGTTCGTCAGGTGCACCTGGCTGAAGATCAGGAACAGCGGCAGGGCCAGCGCGGTCGCCGGGACCAGCACACCACCGAGGATGACGTTGAACAGCGTCTCCCTGCCGCGGAACCGGTACTTCGCGAGGGCGTACCCGCACATCGCGGCCAGCAGGGTTCCGAGGAAGGCCCCGCCGCCGGTGTACGTGAGGCTGTTGCCGATCCACCTCAGGTAGACGCCGCCGTCGTAGTGCAGCAGGTCGCGGACGTTCTGCAGCAGCGAGAGCTTCGCGAACCAGAGCGGCTGCGTGCTGGTGAACTGGCCGGGATCCTTCGTCGCCGAGACGATCAACCACCAGATCGGGACGAGGAAGTACAGCGTGAACACGCCCATGACGAGCATGGCGGCGGCGCGGGAGAGGGGGCTCTCCTTGAGGTGCCCGGCGGCGCCAGGCCGCACCTGGCGAGCCGACGCGCGCGTTGTCGTGACGGCGCTCACTGGACGCCCTTCCTCTGCGTGAACTTCAGGAACGCGAACGACAGGACGAAGGTCGCCAGCGCGAGCACCACCGAGAACGCCGCCGCGAGGTGGAAGTCAGGGATCGACGACGTCGAGTAGACGGTGAGGTTCGGCGTGAACGTGCTGGTCACCGCCGAGCTGAACGAGCGGAACACCTGGGGCTCGGCGAGCAGTTGCAGCGTCCCGATGATCGAGAAGACGGTGGTGAGCACGATCGCCGGCATCACCAGCGGGATCTTCACCGACCATGCGATGCGGAGCTGGCCGGCACCGTCGAGGCGGGCCGCCTCGTAGACCTCGGTCGGGATCGCCAGCAGGGACGAGTAGATGATCAGCATGTTGTAGCCGACGTAGACCCAGGTCACGACGTTGGCCATGGCCCACAGGACGAGGTCCGCGGAGAGCAGGTCGACCCTGCCGGTCACCGCTTTGAAGGGCGACAACGCGGGCGAGTACAGGAAGCCCCACATGATCGCGGCGACGACGCCCGGCACCGCGTACGGGACGAAGAACGCCAGCCGGAAGAACTTCTTGCCGCGCAGCAGCGGCGAGTCGAGCAGGAGGGCGAAGAGCAGTGCGAGGCCGAGCATGATCGGCACCTGCACGACGCCGAACAGCAGGACCCGCTCGACCGAGGACCAGAACGGTCCGTTGGCGAACACCTGGGAGTACTGGCTCAGCCCACCGAAGACGTCGTGCGCCGGGCCGAACGTGCCGACGCGCTTGACGACCAGCAGGGACTGCCAGACGGCGTACCCGACCGGCAGGGCGTAGAACAGGGCGAACAGCGTGCCGAACGGGAGGACGAAGAAGGCGATCGCCCTCTTGTGCGTGAGCGCGCGGCGCCGCGGCTGACGGAGAGCTGGTTCGGTGCCGACTCGAGCCGGGGCCCCCGTGGTGGTCATGGTGTCGTGTCCTCTCTGACGACGCGCACGCTGCCCGCGGGGACCAGCAGCAGGTCCTCGACGCGCTCGCCCGTGACGAGCTCCTGGCCGACGACACGGTGCTTGAGCTCGTGCTCCGCGTGGTTGATGACGAAGACGTAGCTGCGGCCGTCGCCCGCGCGCCGCACCACCTCGATCGACCCGTCGCTCTCCGGGCCGTCGGCGATGACGCCGGCCCCCTGGACGGCGGTGCGCACCACCTCGCGCAGGTCGTCGGGCTCCAGAGCGGTCGCGACGTACCAGGCGACACCGGCCGCATGGCTGTTGCGGGTGATCGCGGGGCTCCCGGCGGCGGGTCCGTCGAGGTGGCTCGCGACGGCGGTCGCGGTCGTGGTGCGCAGCCGCTCGGTCCACCAGCGTCCGTGCGCACCGGTGTCGAGCGTGACGCACTCGTCGGGCAGCAACGGTGCGAACTCCTCCGCCACGACCCCGACGGTCTCGCGGAAGGCTCCTGGGTATCCGCCCAGCCGAACGCGGTCGTCCTGGTCCACGATCCCGCTGAAGAACGTGATCAGCGCGTGGCCCCCGGCGGCGACGTACGTGTTGATGCCGGCGGCCTGGTCGTCCGAGACCATGTAGAGGCTCGGAACGACCACGAGGCGGTAGCGGCTGAGGTCGGCATCGGGGGAGACGATGTCGGTGGTGACCCCGAGCCCGTGCAGGGCGCGGTAGGCCGCGTGCACCTGGTCGAGGTACTCGACGCCGTGCGAAGGGCGGCCGTCCCCGTCCGCCGCCCACCAGGACTCCCAGGAGAAGACGACGGCGACGTCGGCGACGACCCTGGTCCCGACGACCTCGGCGAGGCGGTCCAGCGTGGCACCCAGCTCGACGACCTCGCGCCAGATCGCGGTGCTGGTGCCGGCGTGCGGGACCAGCGCCGAATGGAACTTCTCCGCCCCCTGACGTGAGGCGCGCCACTGGAAGAAGCTGACGCCGTCCGCGCCTCGTGCCACGTGGGTCAAGGAGTTGCGCGTCAGCTGCCCGGGGGCCTTGGCGAGGTTGTACGGCTGCCAGTTGACGGCTCCCGTCGACTGCTCCATGAGGAGCCACGGTGCGCCGCCCGCCAGTCCGCGCGTGAGGTCGGCGGCGAAGGAGAGCTCGGTGACGGGGTCGCTGAGGCGGTGGTCGAGGTAGTGGTCGTTCGCCACGACGTCCACCTCGGGGGCCCACGACCAGTAGTCCAGGTTCCGGATGTGCGCCGTGACCATGAAGTTCGTCGTGATCGGCGCCGCGGAGTGCCGGCGGATGGTGGCGGCCTCCTGGCGGTAGTGGTCCAGCAGCTGTGCGGAGCTGAACCGATGGAAGTCGATCGCCTGGGTCGGGTTGCCGAGCGAGAGCGTCAGCCGGGGCGGCAGGATCTCATCCCAGGCGCTGTAGCGCTGGCTCCAGAAGCTCGTGCCCCAGGCCTCGTTGAGCGCCTCGATCGAGCCGTACCTGCGCCGCAGCCACTGCCGGAAGGCCGCGGCCGACTCGTCGCAGTAGCACAGCGCGTTGTGGCATCCGAGCTCGTTGGACACGTGCCAGAGCTCCACCGCGGGGTGGGCGCCGTACCGTTCGGCCACCTTCTCGACGAGTGCCAGGGCGTGCTCTCGGAACACGGCCGAGCTGGGGCACCATGCCTGGCGCCCTCCGGGGAAACGGGTCGTTCCGTCCGCCATCGTGGGGAGGACCTCTGGGTGCAGCGCGGTCAGCCAGGGCGGTGGGGAGGACGTGCCGGTGCCGAGGTTGACGCGGATGCCGTGGGAGTGCAGCAGCTCGATCACCGCATCGAGGCCTGCCCAGTCGTACTCGCCGGGACGGGGCTCGACCTGCGACCACCCGAAGATGTTGATCGCGACCAGGTCGACTCCGGCCTCGTGCATGAGCGCGACGTCTTCGAGCCAGACGTCGGGTCGCCACTGCTCCGGGTTGTAGTCGCAGCCGTACGCGATCCCGCGCGGGGTGGTCGAGGGCGTCCCGAGGATGCGTGCCGCCGGCGAGTGCATGTGCTCCCTTTTCTCGTGCTGTGACGAGCCGATCCCCGGGAGCGAAGCACGTGTGTGCACGTGCACACATTGGGGAGCGCGATCTCGACGATGAGAATGTGTGAACGTGTACACACTAGGGGCGCACCCGCCCCGGGTCAACCGGTTCCCCGGCGCTAATGTGGCTCCGTGTCACGCCCCCGCCCGCCGCACAAGCGGGCCACCATGCTCGACGTCGCCACCCAGGCAGGGGTCTCCCGTGGCACCGTCAGTCGCGTCCTGAACGGCGGCTACGTGTCGGTCGACGCGCGGGACGCGATCGAGGCGGCCATCGCCAAGGTCGGGTACGTCCCGAACACCGCCGCACGCAACCTCGTGATGCAGCAGTCCCGGGCAGTGGGGTTCATCGTCCACGAGCCGCATGCGCTCTTCCTCGAGGACCCCAACATCGGGTCGATCATGCTGGGCGCCAACGAAGTCCTCTCGCAGTCCGACTACCAGCTCGTCTTCCTGGTGATCGACTCGGAACGCGACATGACACGGGTGGCGCGCTACCTCAGTGGCGGCTTCATGGACGGCGCGATCATCGTCTCCGCGCGTGCGCACGACCCCATTACGCGGGTGGTGTCACAGCTGGGTCTTCCGGCGACGTTCGTCGGCCACCCCCCGGACCTTCATCGGCTGCCCTTCGTCGGGATCGACAACTTCTCCTCCGCGAAGGCGATCACCGAGCGCCTCATGGCCACGGGGCGCCGACGCGTCGCGATGATCGCGGCGGCCCTCGACCGGGACTCGGGTGCAGACCGTCTCGCTGGCTTCCGCGCCGCCCTGGGCGAGGCGTTCGACCCTGGTCGTGTCGCCGAGGTGCCGCTGTACGAGTACTCGGCCGGCGTGCTCGGCATGCGCGCGCTGCTCGATCGTGACCCGGAGATCGACGGCGTCTTCGCGGCCTCCGACGCCGTCGCTGCAGGAGCGCTCGAGGCTCTGCGCGAGGCCGGCCGGTCCGTCCCGGCTGATGTCGGGGTCGTGGGATTCGACGACAGCTCGTGGGCGCTGCGCTGCCATCCGGCACTGTCCACGGTGCACCAACCGGCCTCCGGTCTCGGTCAGCGCGCGGCCGAGCTCGTCCTCAACCAGCTCCAGGGCGAGAAGCCCGATCTGGGCGGGGTCGTCCTCGACACGCCGATCGTGTGGCGCGAGTCCGCGTGACCGTCCGCACGGCCGTCGCAGCAGCGGCTCGTCGGGGTGCGGAGGTGATGTGAGGCAGCATGCGCGCCTCGGTGGCGCCGCACCGTGTCTTCGGTGCGCCGCTCCCGGTGCACCCTCAGGCGGCGCGATCGCCAAGTCGGTGCGATAGTGAGCGATGTGTCGTTAACTATCGCGATCGAAAGGACCTGACATGCAGCACCACGGCGGAAGCTTCCCTGGTCCCGATTTCGGCAGCTTCGCACGCGGCTTCGCGAGCTTCGGCATGGGGGGACCGGGTCACG
Source organism: Actinomycetes bacterium (assembly GCA_021793115.1). The sequence continues at coordinate 7,759 of JAJYTJ010000101.1, forward strand.
GGTACCCGGGGCGGGCGCGGCGCGGGGACATCCGCCCCGCGGTGCTGCGGGTGCTGGCCGACGAGCCGATGCACGGCTACCAGATCATCCAGGAGATCTCTCGGCGCAGCGGGGGCACGTGGAACCCCAGTGCCGGCTCGGTGTACCCCACGTTGCAGATGCTCGCCGACGAGGGCTTGGTCGTCGCGCAGGAAACCAGCGGCAAGCGGGTGTTCTCGCTCACCGAGGCCGGCACGGCGGCCGTGGCGGAGCTGGCCGACGAGCCGGCGCCGTGGGACCTCGCGGCCGCCAGCTCCGACCTGAGCGGCCGTGCGGCGCTCCGCGAGGCCGGTGGACGACTGGCCGCGGCGGTGCTGCAGATCGCGAGGTCCGGCGACAAGACTCAGGTCATGTCGACCATCGAGATCCTCGACGCGGCGCGCAAGCAGGTCTACACCCTGCTCGCCCAGGACTGAGACGTGACTCAGACCCGTCGACTGCGGGCACGCTACCGGCGGATCGTCACGTTCTTCGCCGGCGTGACGGCGAGGTTCATCCTCTGGGAGATCGTGCTGCCCAAGATTGGGCTGGCCCGGTGGTCCGACGGCAACCGGAGCGCCCGGAACCGCCGCACCGCGGTGCGGTTCCGGGCGCTCGCGCTGTCGATGGGCGGCTTGATGATCAAGGTGGGCCAGTTCCTCTCGGCTCGCCTGGACGTGCTGCCGGCCGAGATCACCGAGGAGCTGGCCGGCCTGCAGGACGAGGTGCCGCCGGCCGCGTTCGCGGACATCCGGCGGTGCGCCGAGGAGGAGCTGGGACGCCCGCTGGCCGCGGCCTTCCAGAGCTTCGACGAGACGCCGATGGCCGCCGCGTCGCTCGGGCAGGCGCACCGGGCGGTGCTGTGGGAGGCCGATGCGGCGGAGACCGGCTTCGCCCGGGTCGTCGTCAAGGTGCAGCGACCGGCGATCGACCAGATCGTCGGCGTCGACCTCGCAGCCCTGCGTCGGGTGGGCGGATGGCTGACCCGGTACCGGCCCGTCAGCAGCCGGGCCGACGTGCCGGCGCTCGTCGAGGAGTTCGCGGCCACGACGCTGGAGGAGATCGACTACACCGCCGAGGCGCGCAACGCCGAGCACTTCCGCTGGGTGTTCGAGAACGACGACGACGTCGTGGTGCCGCGCGTGGCGTGGGAGCAGTCGCGGCTGCGCGTGCTCACGCTGGAGGACGTCTCCGCGATCCGGATCGGCGACTACGACGCGATCACCGCCGCCGGCATCGACCGCGCGCAGGTGGCCGAGAAGCTGGTGGAGACCTACCTCCAGCAGATCTTCGACGACGGCGTCTTCCACGCCGACCCGCACCCGGGCAACCTGTTCGTCGCGCCCGTCGAGGGACGGCCCGGGGGCTTCCGGCTGACGTTCGTCGACTTCGGGATGGTCGGACGGGTGCCCGACACGCTCCGCACGTCGCTGCGGGAGGCGTTGATCGCCGTCGGCACCCAGGACTCGTCCCGCCTGGTGAGCGCCTTCGCGTCCATGGGCGTGCTGCTGCCGACGGCCGACACCAAGCTCCTGGACCTGGCCGTGGCGCAGGTGTTCGACCGGTTCGGTGGCATGGCGATGAGCGACCTGCGCAACGTCAGCCCCAAGGAGATGCGGGACATCGGCCTGCAGTTCCGCGAACTGCTGGTGAGCATGCCGTTCCAGCTGCCGGAGAACCTGCTGCTGCTCGGCCGGACGCTGGCGGTCCTCTCGGGCATGTGCGCCGGCCTGAACCCCGAGTTCAACCTGTGGACCTCGATCACCCCGTACGCGACCACCCTGGTCTCCGGCGAGGAGGCCGGCGGCGGGTTGTGGAGCACCGTCACCACCGAGGGCGCCAAGATCGCGCGGTCGCTGGTGGCGCTTCCCGCGCGTGCCGACCGCGTGCTGAGCCTCGTCGAGCGCGGCGACCTGTCGGTGAAGACGCCGATGCTCGACCTGCGGGTTCGCCAGCTGGACCGCACGTTGCAGCGGATTCCCATGGCGATCGTGTTCGCGGCGTTCCTGCTGGCCGGCGCGGTGCTCTACGCGGCCGAACCGACGTTCGCGAAGGTGCTGATGGGCGTCTCGGTCCTGCCGCTGATCGGCGCGCTGCGCCGCGGCCCGCGCCGCCGATAGCGCGTCGCGACGCGGACCACGGTTCGAGGCGATCCGGCATCTCTACGTCCCCGACTCGCGTCCCGGTCGCGCCACGGCGTCCACGTCCACGTCTGCGACGCCGCCGCGTGCGGCCGCTGGCGAGCTGTCCAGGACGGGGTCTGCGGCGGCGATGAGTCAGCGCCGTTCGGCTGGTCCGTGCTCAGGGACCTTGGAGGAGGTTGCGAAGTGCGGCCACGTGGCCCTCGAGCGCGGAGCGGCCCGCCGGGGTCAGGCGTGCCCGCACGCGCCGGCGCCCGGCGTCGAGGACATGCTCGGTGGCCACGTATCCCGCCGCCTCCAGTGCGGCTAGCTGCTTGGACAGGGCCGAGTCGGAGAGCGCGAGCTTGTCGCGCAGGAAGGCGAACTCGGCCCAGTCGGCGGCGGACAGAGCACCGACGAGCTGCAGACGCGTGGGTTGGTGGATGAGCTCGTCGAAGCGCGCGGTGGTCATAGCTGAGCGGAGCGCCGAGCAGAGCGGCGCATGATCGACGGGCCGCCCGCGACGACGACCGCCGCCGGCAGCACGGAGCCGATGATGGCGGGGTGGGCGGCGCCGTCGCGGGCGACGACGAGCGAGAATGCGACGCCGACGGCGATGAGTGCCACCAGCAGCAACCAGACGCGCAGCATCGTCCGCTCGCCGGCGACCTCCCGCCGCACGCTGACCCCGCGGCTCCGGTGGCGACCGCTCGCGACGTGGGCGAACACCGCGGCGTGGACGGCGCCCACCGCGATGGTCGCGACGGTGGTGAGCCAGAAGATGTCCGCGTCGGCGATGGCGCCGAGCCCGATCCATGCCACACCGAGGCCCCACCAGTACCAGGCAGGAGCTCCGACCTCGGCGGCGACGGCCTGTCGCCCGGCCTCGGTCGCGGCGAGCGCCGCACGGGCATCGTCGTCGTTGATCGTCATGGAGTGCCTCACTTTCCTCGCGAGAAAGTCTCCACTTGCCCGAGAGGAAAGTCAACCGCGCCGCGGGCGCGGTCTCGCTGCCGGGGCCCGGCCGCTTCCGCGTCCTGACTGCGGCCTCGCCGCGCTCGAGAGCCAGGGCGGCGTTGTGGTGAGCATCTCGCCGACTCGCAGGGTGCGCTCACAAGACTCAGGATCGCGAAGGGTGGTCCGGGGCGCTGGTTGATGAGTCAGGCGTCTGAGGCGTTCTCGTCCTCCTGACGAAGGTGATGAAGAACGCACCAGCCGCACCGCTGACAACTCCGCCGGCGAGGATGACCAAGCGCAGCCACAAGGGGTACCGCGCGTCGGCTGGCGACCGCTGCCTGTCGCTCACCATGGGTCCTCCTTGGCCCGAGGCATGCCCCGGCGGACGTCAGGGTCGCATCCCATCGGTGCCCCGTGCCCGGCTGCGACCTGGGCGCTGATGGCGCGTCCGCCACCGCGCGGGACGATGCCGGGACGGCTGATCTCCAGGGTGGCCCTCGCGTCCGCGTCAGTTCCGCCAGACCAGCCAGAGGTACAGGAACCACGCCACCGCGAGCATGACGCCAACGACGACCCTTGGACGACGCGCCCAGCCCGGCGGGCCCGCGACGCCGCCGCCGAGGGCTCCCGCGGACACCACCCACAAGAGCGTGCCGACGACGGGTAACGGGTCCGCGCCCGCGATGCCGCCAAAGGCCAACCGTCCAAAGAACGCTGTGCCCGCAGCTACCCACAGCCCGCCGAGCGTGCCGGCGCCGACCAGCAGCAGGCTCTGCCACCAAGGGAACTGGCGATCGCTCGACGTCGGTGCCTGCTGGCTCACCGCGGATCCTCTCCGAGCTGCTTCGTGCCCCGGTTGACGTCAAGGTCAGGTTGCCGTCGGCGTGCAGGTGCCCGGCGACCTGTCCGACCGTGTTGAGCCCGCCGCTGAGCGTCACGGTACCGGGCGTGCCGATCTCCGCAGTGGTCATGGAGTCCGCGTCCGTGCCGCCGAGCAGCGACACGGTGCAGCGGTTGTGCGGGGTGCCCGGGGTGTGCCGTGCCAGGGCAGAACGAGGCCGTGGCTCACGGGCCGGACGTCCTTGGGCGGGACCCTGAGCCAGCGAGGGGCCAGCCAAAGGCCCCAGGAACGACGAAGACCCCCCAACTGTCAGGTGAGGGGCCTTCGTGCAACCAAGCGTTCGCGAACTTCCAAAGTAGCGGGGGCAGGATTTGAACCTGCGACCTCTGGGTTATGAGCCCAGCGAGCTACCGAGCTGCTCCACCCCGCGTCGGCTGGTACAGGTTACGCCACGGCGGCGCCCACCCCAAATCCGGGTGTCCGGACGGGGCGCCGCGAGGGCCCCGCGGGCGGCGCCCGATGGTCCGGGGCGTGGGGGCCTGGCCTGCTGGTACGTTCGCAGGCGCGCCCGCGTCCCCGGCCTGGCGCGCCGGGGGAGCCCGACGAGCGCGTCGACGCCGAAGGAGCCCGATGCCGCGCACCGCCCTCGTCCTGGTGGGTCACCACCCGTTCACCGACCCGTGGCACGACGACGCCGCGGTGGGCCACGTGGTGGCGCTCGAGCTCGCGGCGGCCGGGTTCGACGTGGTGCTCCGCGGCACCATGCCCGACACCCTGGAGGGCGTCGACCCCGCGGACCTGGCCCTGCTCGTCGTCAAGGCGTCCGGGGTCGCGCCGGAGGACGGCACGTTCGACGCCTTGCGGCGCCGGGTCGACGAGGTCGTCGCCCACGGCGTGCCGGTGCTGGCGCTGCACCAGGGCTCCGGGGCGTTCGGCGGCGCCTACGCCGCTGCCGTCGGGGGCCGGTGGGGCGAGCACTCCTGGCACCCGCCGCTCGGTGAGATCACCTTCCGGGCCGTCGACGACGAGCACCCGGTGAGCGCGGGGCTGGCGTCCTTCACCGCGTACGACGAGGGCTACGCCGGGCTCGACCTCGACGAGGGCATCCGCCCGCTGCTCGTCGTCGAGCACGACGGGGTGCCCTATCCCGTGGTGTGGCAGGGGCTGTCCGCCTCGCGCGTGATCGTCGACACCCTCGGGCACGATGCCCGGTCGTTCGAGTCCGCGGGCCGGGTGGACCTGCTGCGGCGCGAGGTCGCCTGGCTCACCGCGTCCTGACGCGACCGAGGCGCCCGGCCCGGCGGGTGCCGGTGACCGGGCGCCTCGGTGCGGTGTGGGCTCAGGCCTCGGGCTCGTCGGCGGCCGCCGGGGGAGCGGTCGGCTCCTGCCCCGCGAGCACCAGGTAGAGGTCCTTGCGGGCCCGGTCGAGCACGACGAGGGCGCGGGCGACCTGCGCCTCGTCCCCGTCCTGGGCCACCTGCATGCTCGCGCCCATGAGGCCGCGGACGGCATCGCGCAGCGCCCACCGCGACCGCGGCGTGCGGGCCGTCGCGTCGGCGAACGGGTCGCCCAGCTCGTCGGCGTGCGCCGTGACGTAGGCGCGGCCGGCCTCGGACAGGCTCGCCAGCCGGCGGCCGCCCTCGGTGGCGATGGTGATGAGGCCCTCGTCCTCGAGGAGCGAGAGCGCGGGGTAGATGGCGCCCGGGCTGGGCGTCCACGCACCGTCGGTGCGCTCGGTGATCTCCCGGATGAGCTCGTAGCCGTGGCGCGGCTGCTCCGCGAGCAGCAGCAGCACGGCGGCGCGGATGTCGCCCCGCCCGGCGCGCCGGCCGTGACGGAAGCCGCGACCGTGGCGCTGGTCGGGCCCGAAGCCGGGGCCGAACCCCCGCTCGGGGCCGAAGTCTGGGCCGAAGGGGCCTTCGGGGCCGAATCCGGGCCCGAACGGCATGCCGCCCGAGCGGCCG
>JAJYTJ010000102.1 GCA_021793115.1 Actinomycetes bacterium
CGGGTCCCTCCGCGCCGCCGCCGCGCGGGCCAGGTCGCCGCGCATCCCCGCCGTGCGGTGCCGGTCCCCCCGCGTCGCGCCCGGCGGCCAGGCGCCGCTCGCTGCGGGCGCGCCCGATGCGGGCGACGACCAGGGCCAGCACGACGAGCGCGAGGATGCCGCCGAGCACGGCCGGCCGGGTGCTCGACGCCGGCGTGGTGACCGGCGTGGTGGCCGGCGTGGTGGCCGTTGGGGTCGCGGTCGGCGGCGTCGCGCCCGGCGCCGTCGTCGCCTCGGTGCCCGTGCCCGCCGGCGCCGCGCTCGTCGCGGTGAAGGTGAACGAGCCCGTCACCGGGTGCCCGTCGGCCGAGGTCACGCGCCACTCCACCCGATAGCTCCCGGCGGGGCGCAACGGCACGAGCTGCTGCACCACGGTGACGCCGTCGAGCACCGCGCTCCCCTGCGACACCACGGCCCCGTCGGGCCCGGTGACGAGGACCTGGGTGCCGAGCGCGATGGCGGGCTCGGCGAACGTCAGCACCACCTGCGCCGGGGCCGTGGCAATGGTCGCGGCGTCGGTGGGCGAGGTGCTCACGATCTCGTCGTGCGCCGCGGCGGGACCCGCGGCGAGCGCCACTGCCGCCGCCGCGCCGGCCAGCACCGCGAGCGCGCGCCGCACCCGTCGTCCCCGCGTCGCCATGGCCTCACCGTAGTGCGCGGCCCCTCGCGAGCCCTCCCAGCAAACGCACAGGCGCCTCGCCTCGCCGCGGCCTCGGGGCCGGGTTAGCGTCCGTCGGACGAGCCGTGGAGGTGCCGCATGGGGACCGGGCCGACGAGGCGTGAGGTGCTGGCCGGCGCGGGCCTGCTCACCGGCGTCGGCGCGCTGGCCGCGTGCGGCGTGGGATCGTCGGGCAGCGGGACCGGCGGCAGGAACGGCAGCGGGAACGGTCGCGGGAACGGCGGCGCGGCCGGCGGGAACGGCGGCGCGGCCGGCGGGAACGGTGGCGCCCCCGGCGGGAACGGTGGCGCGCCCGGCGGGCAGAGCACCGGGCCCCTCGCGGCCGTGGCGAACGTGCCCGTGGGCGGCGCGGCCTCCGCGACGCTCGACGGCCAGCCCATCCTGCTCACGCAGGCGAAGGCCGGCACCATCGTCGGGCTCTCGGCGATCTGCACCCACCAGGGCTGCACCGTGCTGCCCCGCGGTAACCGGCTGCTCTGCCCGTGCCACGGCTCGGTCTACGCGCTCGACGGATCCAACGTCAGCGGACCGGCACCGTCGCCGCTGCCGCCCGTGCCGGTGCACGTGGTGAGCGGCGAGGTGCTCCCCGGGGCGGGCTGAGCCGTGCCTCGCGAGGCGGGACGAACCGCGCGGACGGCGGCGCCGGACGCCGCGCGACACCCCGTGGGGCGCACCGCATGGGCCCTGCGGGTGGTCCTCGCGATCTGCGTCGTCGTCTCCGGCGTGGTGCACTACGCGCGCTGGCACACCGGCATGCGGTACATCGACATCGTCGGTCCGGCGTTCCTCGTCAACGCGGTCGCCGGCCTGGTCATCGGCGTGCTGCTCCTCACCTGGCGCCACTGGGTCCCGCTGTTCCTGGCGTTCGGCTTCGGGGCGGCGACGCTGGGTGCGTTCATCGTCGCCACCTCGCCCGTGGGGCTGTTCGGCGTCCACTCGCGCTGGCAGGGCGCCGCCGAGTGGACGAGCGCCGTGACCGAAGCGGTGGCGATCGTGCTCGGCGTGGTCGCTCTGGTCGTCGAACGCGGACGGGGCACCCGGACGCGTTCGTGAGTGGGCGACGCCCCGTGAGTGGTCGTCGGGATCACGGACCTTCCGCCACCCCGTCGCGCCGCCGCTGATGCCGAGCACTTTCGCGCCCCCGGCGGAGACCCCGTCGCCAGGGCGCCATGGCGCGCGGTCAGCCCGGCTCTACAGCGCCTAAGGGCGCCCTCGTCGGACCGTGGCACGACGAAGGCGCCCTGCCGCGCTGACGAGGACGGAGCTGGGCGGCGACGGGGCGGCGCGGAGCGCCGGGACGTCCGAGCGGGCCGACGAGAGAGACGCGAAGCGCCGCCGCGGCGGGAACCACCGGGGCCGGAGCGCGCGGACGGGTATCACCGGAACGGGGCCGGTGCGACGGTCAGCCCCAGACGAGCGCCTGCGCCGGGTCCTGCAGGATCGCGGCGATGTCGGCCAGCACGCGCGAGCCGAGCTCGCCGTCCACCAGGCGGTGGTCGACCGAGAGCGCGAGCTGCGTCACGTAGCGCGGCTTGATCTTGCCCTTGTGGACCCACGGCTGCTGCCGGATGGCCCCGAACGCCAGGATCGCAGCCTCGCCCGGGTTGAGGATGGGCGTCCCCGTGTCGATGCCGAACACGCCCACGTTGGTGATGGTGATCGTGCCGTCGGCCATCTCCGCCGGGCTCGTCCGGCCCGCCCGTGCGTTGGCCGTCAGCTCGGCGAGCCCGCGGGCCAGGCCCAGCAGCGACAACCGGTGCGCGTCCTTGACGTTGGGCACGACGAGCCCGCGCGGCGTCGCCGCCGCGATGCCGAGGTTGACGTAGTGCTTGTAGACGATCTCCTGCGTGGCCTCGTCCCACGAGGCGTTGACCTCGGGGTGCCGGCGCACGGCCAGCAGCAACGCCTTCGCGGTGATGAGCAGCGGCGTGACGCGCACGTCGGCGAACTCGCGGTCCGCCCGCAGCTTCTCGACGAGCTTCATGGTCCGCGTGACGTCGATCGTCTGGAAGACCGTGACGTGAGGGGCGGTGAACGCACTCGTGACCATCGCCTCGGCGGTGCGCTTGCGCACCGACCGGACGGGGACCCGCGTCTGGCGGCCGTCCGCCGAGACGGTGCCGCTGGCCAGCCACGGCTGGTCGTCCTCCGGGTAGGTGGCCAGCTCCTTCGCCTGCGCGCGCGCCGCGTGCTCGAGCACGTCCTCGCGCGTGACGATGCCGCCCGGCCCCGTGGCCGCGACGCCATCGAGGTCGACCCCCAGGTCGCGCGCCAGCTTGCGCACCGGCGGCTTGGCCAACGCGTGGCCGGCCGCGCCGCCCGCGGCGGGGCCCGACGAGGCCCGCGCGACCGCCGCGCCCGCGGCCGGGGCCGACGAGGCCGACGCGGGAACCGGGACCCGGGACGGAACCGAGGCGGACGCGGGGACCCGGGACGGAACCGCGGCCGACGCGGGGACCGGGGCCGCAGCCGTGACCGAGGCCGACGAGGCCGGAGTGACGGTGGCCGACGAGGCCGCCGGAGCCACCCGGGCCCGGCGCGACGTCGCCGGGGACGTGCCGTACCCGACGAGCACGGCACCGCCGGGCTCGTCGGCCTCGGCGCCGGACGCCTCCACGGGCCTCGCCGGGGCGGCCGCGGAGCCGTCCTCGGAGGCCGGGTCGGCGGGCGCCGCGCCCGTGGGGTCGGTGTCGATCTCCACGATGGGCGTGCCCACGGGGACCGTGTCGCCCGGCGTGGCCAGCAGGCGCGTCACGACGCCAGCCCACGGCGAGGGGAGCTCGACGAGGGACTTCGCCGTCTCGATCTCGACGAGCACCTGGTTGACCGTCACCGCGTCGCCGGGGGCCACGTGCCACTCGACGATCTCGGCCTCGGTCAGGCCCTCGCCCGCGTCGGGGAGGAGGAACTGCTGCATCACCGGCATCTGTCAGAACCCCATCGCCCGGTCGACCGAATCGAGCACCCGGTCGAGGCTCGGCAGGTAGTCGTGCTCGCTCTTGGCCACCGGGTAGGGCACGTGGAAGCCGCCGACGCGCAGCACGGGCGCCTCCAGGTGGTAGAAGCACTCCTCGCTGATCCGCGCCGCGACCTCCGCGCCCGCGCCGTAGAGCACGGGCGCCTCGTGCACGACGATGCAGCGACGGGTCTTGCGCACCGAGGCCGCCACCGTCGGCAGGTCCAGCGGCGAGAGCGCGCGCAGGTCGACCACCTCGAGCGACGTGCCGGCCGTGGCGGCGGACTCCGCGGCGGCGAGCGCCGTGGCGACGGTCGGCCCGTAGGCCACGAGCGTGGCGTCGGTGCCCTGGCGCACCACGCGTGCGGTGTCGAGGATCGACGGGTCGGCCGCCGCGCGGGCGCCGTCGGGACCCGCGGGCTCGTCGGGCCCGAGGTCGACCTCGCCCTTGTCCCAGTAGCGGACCTTGGGCTCGAAGAAGATCACGGGGTCCGGCGACGCGACGGCCGCGCGGATCATCGTGTACGCGTCGGCCGGTGACGACGGCGAGACGACGCGCAGGCCGGGGGTGTGCGCGAAGAGCACCTCGGGGGACTCGCTGTGGTGCTCCACCGCGCCGATGCCCCCCGCGTAGGGGATGCGGATGACCACGGGCACGGTCAGCTGGCCGCGCGACCGGTAGTGCATCTTGGCCAGCTGTGTGGTGATCTGGTCGAACGCGGGGAAGACGAACCCGTCGAACTGGATCTCGACCACGGGCCGGTAGCCGCGCAGCGCGAGCCCGATCGCGGTGCCGACGATGCCGGACTCCGCCAGGGGCGTGTCGACCACCCGGGACGGGCCGAACTCGGCGTGCAGCCCGTCGGTGACGCGGAAGACCCCGCCGAGCCGGCCGACGTCCTCGCCCATGATCATCACGGTCGGGTCGTCGGCCATGGCCCGGCGCAGGCCGGCGGTGATCGCCTTCGCGAACGTCAGTCGCTGGACGCCGCCGACGGGGGCGGGAATCGCAGGCCGGGTCTCGGTCGTCGTCATCGCGCGCTCCCCTCGAACGAGGCCTCGTAGGCCTCGAACCACTGCCGGTCCGTCTCGACCACCGCGTGCGGGGTCGCGTACACGTGCTCGAACATCCGGTCGGCCGCCGGCCGGCCCATCGCGCGCACCTGGGTGCGCAGCCGCTCCCCGAGCGCGTCGCCCTCGGCGGCGACCCCCTCCTCGAACCCCTCGGGCAGCTCGCCCAGCCGGTCGAGGTACGCCCGCAGCCGCTCGATCGGGTCGCGGCGGCGCCAGTGCTGCTCCTCGTCGGACGTGCGGTAGCGACTCGGGTCGTCGGACGTGGTGTGCGCGCCCATCCGGTAGGTGAGCGCCTCGACGAACGTCGGGCCGCCGCCGGTGTGCGCCCGCTCGAGCGCCGCGGCGGTCACGGCGTAGACGGCCAGCACGTCGTTGCCGTCCACCCGCACGGACGGGATGCCGAAGCCGGGGGCACGGTTGGCGATCGGGGCGATCGCCTGGCTCGTCGTCGGCTCGCTGATGGCCCACTGGTTGTTCTGGCAGAAGAGGACCACCGGAGCCTGGGTGACGGCCGCGAAGACCATCGCCTCGTTGACGTCGCCCTGGCTCGTCGAGCCGTCGCCGAAGTAGGTGACGACCGCGGTGTCCCGGGCCGGGTCGCCCGTGCCGACGAGGCCGTCGCGCTGCACGCCCATGGCGTAGCCCGTCGCGTGCAGCGGGTGGGCGCCGACGACGAGCGTGTAGAGGTGGAAGCCGTGCGCCACCGGGTCCCAGCCGCCGTGCTCCACGCCGCGGAACAGCCGCAGCACGTCGACGAGGTCGACGCCGCGCACGAGTGCGACGCCGTGCTCGCGGTAGGAGGGGAACACGTGGTCTTGCGGCGCGAGCGCGTACGCCGAGCCGATCTGCGCGGCCTCCTGGCCCAGCGCCTGCGCGAAGAGCGCCAGCTCGCCCTGCCGCTGCAGCGCCGTGGCCTCCACGTCGAAGCGGCGCGCGAGCACCATGTCCCGGTACATGCCGCGCAGCTGCTCCGGCGTGAGGGCGGCCGCGCGCTCGTCGTACGCCGCGGAGGCGAGGCGCTCGCCCTCGGGGCTGAGCAGGCGGACGAGGCCGTCCTCGGAGAGGGGACCGAGCGGGGAGGCGGTCACGTGGTGCTCCTTCCGGACTGACGGGGCGACGAACCTACGCCAGCGTAGGCTACGGTCCCGTAGGTTTCTCGCGAGCGTGGGCGACAAAGCGCCCGCCCCGGGATTGTGGGGAGCCCACTGCCGCGCCGCCCGGGTGAGCCCCAATCACCCCGTGCCCCATGAACCTGCCCGGCCCGTGGATCTCCCCGGCCCGTGCATCTCCCCCGCCCGCGGATCTGCCCTGCCCGCGGATCTGCCCTGCCCGTGCATCTCCCCCGCCCGCGGATCTGCCCGGCCCGTGCATCTCTCCACACCCACCCAGTGGAAGTCAGTGGAGCCGTTTGACACCCGGACTCGGCGTGTCGCGGTCGACTGGCTCCACTCGAGGTCGAACGGCTCCAGTCCTGGGGCGGTTGGCTCCACTCGAGGTCAGATGGCTCCACGCGCTGGCCGACCGGCTCCACTCGAGGTCGAACGGCTCCAGTCCTGAGGCGGTTGGCTCCACTCGAGGCCAGGGGGCTCTACCCGGCCGTCGAATGGCTCCACCCGCCGGTCGAATGGCTCCACTCACGGTCGAACGGCTCCACTCGGGCGCGTGCGGGTGTCGCCGCATCACGGGACGGGGCGGTACTCCAGCGCCTCGTGGGTGACCTCGAGCAGGAGGTCGGTCGCCTCGCGTTCGCCCACCGAGGCGCGCACGCCGTCGCCGGCGAACGGGCGCACGAGCACGCCGGCGCGGGTGCACCTCTCGGCGAGCTTGGTGGCGTTCTCGCCGATGCCGAGCCAGACGAAGTTGGCCTGCGAGTCGGGCACCACCCACCCCTGCGCCCGCAGCCCGTCGAGCATGCGGGCACGCTCGTCGACGAGGTGCGCCACGCGCTCGGCCATCTCCCGCTGCGCGTGCAGCGAGGCGACCGCGGCGAGCTGCGCGACGTTGGACACGCCGAAGGGCGTGGACACGGCGCGGATCGCCGCGGCCAGCCGACGCCGCGCCACCGCGTACCCCACCCGCAGCCCTGCCAGCCCGTACGCCTTGGAGAACGTGCGCAGCAGCACCACGTTGGGGTGCTGCGCGAACACGGCCAGCCCGTCCGCCGCCGCGGGGTCCCGGACGAACTCGACGTACGCCTCGTCGAGCACCACCAGCACGTCGCCCCGGACCGCGGCGAGGAAGGCTTCGAGCTCGTCGGCGTGCACCGCCGGCCCGGTGGGGTTGTTCGGGGTGCAGACGAGCACCACGCGGGTGCGCGGCGTCACCGCGGCCGCCATGGCCGGCAGGTCGAGCCGGCCGTCGGCGGACACCGGGACGCGCACGCCGGTCGCGCCCGCGACCGTCACGTAGATGGGGTACGCCTCGAACGAGCGCCACGGGAGCACCACCTCGTCGCCCGGCTCGCACACGGCGGCCAGCACGTGGCCCAGCACGGCGACCGAGCCGCCGCCCATCACCACCTCGTCGGGCTCCACGGCCAGGTGCGCGGCGACGGCCTCGACCAGCTCGGAGGCGTACATGTCGGGGTACCGGTTGACGTCGACGCCGGCGTCCGCGATCGCGGCCATCACCGAAGGCAGCGGCGGGAACGGGTTCTCGTTGCTGGACAGCTTGAACGCCGCGGCGCCCACCGGCACACGGGCTCCGGGAACGTACGGCGGCAGGGTGTCGAGGGCCTTGCGGGTGGGCACGCGCGTCACGCGCACAGCATGCCACCGGGCCCGCGGGCCGGTGGCGGGCGGCCGGGCGAACGCAGGAACCAGGGTCCGACCAGGGCAAACCCTGAGGCCCGTGCCATGGCCGGCCCAGGGCCGCTCTGCCAGGATCGACGCATGGCCTTCGTGCTGCGAGTGATCATCAACGGCGTCGCCATCTGGCTGGCCACGCTCATCCTGCGGCCCGGGTTCGACGTGGTGCTCGCGGACTCGAGCACCACGTGGAAGACCGTGGTGGCGTTCCTCGTGATCGGCCTCATCTTCGGGCTGGTCAACGCGATCGTGAAGCCCCTGGTCCGGCTGCTGTCGCTGCCGCTGTACATCCTCACGCTCGGGCTGTTCACGCTCGTCGTCAACGCCCTCATGCTGCTGCTCACCGCGTGGCTCACCCGCTTCACGCACTGGGGCCTGCACATCGGCTCCTTCGGGATCGCGATCGTCGCGGCGCTCATCGTCTCGGTCCTCTCGTTCCTCCTGTCCGTGCTCGTCGGGCGGCGCGACCGCCATCGTCACGCCTGACCGCTAGCCACCCGTCGCGCGCTCGACGCGGTACTGCCAGGTCGTCGCGGTGGTGCCGTCGGCGCCGAGCAGCCCCGTGACGGCGGTCACGCCCGGCGACGAGCCCGGCGCCGCCGCCACGGCGGCGTCCGTCAGCCCGGCCGTCCGCACGTAGCCCGCGATCGCATGCGCCTCGGTCGGCAGCACCGGGTGGTCGTCGGCCAGCGAGCGCGTGACGCGCGTGACGTCCCCGCCGGCGCGGGTGGGTTCGCCGTCGGCCTGCGGCACCACGTCCTCGTCGTGCTCCAGGCGCACCACCGGCACCCCCGGGGGCGTGCCCCCCGGCACGCTGGGCGACCCCGCGGTCACCACGCCGCCGATCCGGTAGGTCCCCGCGGCCGCCGCGGCGGCCGCCAGCGCCACCATCCCGCCCTGGCTGTGCCCCGCGAGGACCACCGGCTCGTCGGCCCCGACGCCCGCCGCGCCCAGGGCGGCGAGCACGCCCGCGGTCATCGGGTCCGGGAGGCCGCCGACGAGCCGCAGGTTGGTGCCCATGTCGGTGGCCACGTCGCGATCGAACCCCCACGACTGCGTGCCCGGCACGGCGACCAGCCACGACCGGGACCCGTCGGGGTGGTCGAGCCGCTGCACGGTGAGGGTGGCCGTGGGCGTACCCGGTAGGCCCGTGGGCTGGCCGTCGTCGTAGGTGGTGGCGACCACCGCGAGGATCCCCGCCAGCCCGTGCGGCGCCGGCAGCTGCGGCGGGTCGACCCGCGGCACCAGCGTCACGCCCGCCCCACCGCGCGCGAGCAGCACCGCCAGGCCGCCGGAGGCGACGGGCACGGCGTCCGGCAGCACGGGCGGCACGGCCGACGTCAACGCCCCGGCGACCCCCTGCAGCATCACCTCGACCGCGCCCGCCGCCGCCGCCTCCGACCACACCTCTCCCGCCTCGCGGCGCGCGCCCGCCAGCGGGTCGTCGCCCGTGGCGGCGGCGAGACCCACGCGCCACCCCGCCCGGATCAGGCCGGTGGTCCCGACCGCCCACGCCTCGACGACGCCGGCCAGCGGCACGTGGCCGGCCGCCACCGCCGCGCCGCGCAGCCGCTGGTGAGCCCGACTCTCCCCGTCCCGGTGCAGCTGCGCCGCCGCCCGCGCCGATCCCGCGAGCTCGCGCAGCCGTGCCGCGGCACGGCCCGGCGCGAGCGGCCCGGTGAGGAGGTCGCCGACGCGAGCGGCGGGCCCGCCGGCCGGCGCGCGGAGGGAGAGCCCGGACGTGCCCGGCGCCCACAGCGCGCGGACGAGTGCCGCGGACGCACCGTCGAGGGCGTCGGACGCCCTCGCCAGGCGGCCGGCGGCGTCCGCGAGCGCCTCGGGGTCCACGGCGACGAACGTGCCCGCGCCGAGCCGCAACGAGCGCCCGGACCCGCCCCAACAGGTGGCCCCAGCGAGGACGCGGCCCCACGTCGCGGGGCCGGGTCCGGGCGATCCCGGGACGGCGAGGTCGGCGAGCAGGGCCTCGAGCGCCGCCCGCAACCGGTCGAGGAGGGCCTGCTGCTCGGCCACCGCGGCGCGGTACGAGTCGGCCGCCGCGCCCACCCACGGCACCCGCGCGGCCGCCGCGACGCCCGCACGGGCGAGGTCGACGTCGTCGTGCGCCACCACGGCGCCGGCCCGCGTCACGGCGGCGGGATCGGTCGGGGCGGGCCAGGGCACGGCGCGGACGCTAGGCCGGGCGACGGACTGCCGGTGCCGCGGCCCGGCGGGCCGTCGGGGCCGGCAGCGGCACGCCCGGGCTGGGGGCGGGTCGGCGTGCGCGGGCCGACGAGGACGCCTCGGTGCAGGCGGGTCGGCGTGCGCGGGCCGACGAAGGCGGGTGGACGAGCGCGGGTCGGTGCGAAGGGATCGACAAGGGCGGCCGCCGAGGTCAGACGGCGGGCGACGCGGGCTCGTCGGACCGCGGGGCGGCCGCCGGGGGCGGCTGCGACCCGCCCGACGCGGCGCGGACGAGCCGCCCCAGCGACACGACGACGGCGACGGCGCTGCCCACCACCGACAGCACGACGAGCACGCGGACCACGGTGTCCCACGGGAAGGCGTACCCGGCGAGGTCGAACGGGAACACGCGCCACAGCTTCACGGACACGGCGACGCCGAACCCGGCCTGGACCATGTCGCCGGACGCCTTGAACCACACGCCGTCGTAGCCGAGGTAGAGCACCGTGACGACGATCGCCACCACGAGCGACGCCGTGAGCACCGGCAGCACCTGCGTCCAGGCGGGCGTGAGGAACGGGAACCAGCCCCAGGCGAGGATCCGGTGCGCGGCCCACAGCAGCACGGCGTCCACCGCGATCGACACGACGTACCCGGCGCGGCGCTGCGCGGGCGAGGGACGGGCCTTGCGGTCAGCCACGGCGCCAGGCAACCACGCACGGCGCGGCGCGCGCATGGGCCGGAGGTCCGCCCGACGGGGCGGAGTCCACTCGTCGGCACGCCCCAGCCGGCCGCGGGGGCTCTGGGACACTGGGCGCATGGTCCGCCTCGCCGACGTCGTCCCGCCCATCGCCCTCGGCCCGCTCGACGGGCGGTACCGCGCCACCGTCGCCCCGCTCGTCGACCACCTGTCCGAGGCCGCGCTCAACCGCACACGCGTCGCCGTGGAGGTCGAGTGGGTCGTCTACCTCGCGGGCCACGGCGTGGTCCCCGGCGCCCCGCGCCTGACGCCGGCCGACGAGGCGTACCTGCGCGCCGTCCCCGAGACGTTCGGCGCGGCGGAGATCGCCGAGCTCGCCGAGATCGAGCGCACCACGGTGCACGACGTCAAGGCGGTCGAGTACTTCGTCAAGCGGCGCCTCGCGACGGCGCCCGCCGGGTCCGTGCTGCCGACCGTCGGCGAGCTCGTGCACTTCGCGCTGACCAGCGAGGACGTCAACAACCTCTGCTACGCGCTCATGGTGCGCGGCGCGGTCCACGAGGTGTGGCTGCCCGCGGCCTCCGCGCTCGCCGACCAGCTCGCGGCGCTGGCCGACGAGCACCGCGCGCTGCCCATGCTCGCGCTGACCCACGGCCAGCCGGCCACGCCGACGACGCTCGGCAAGGAGCTCGCGGTGCTCGCCCACCGCCTGCGGCGCCAGCTGCGCCGCATCGCGTCCGACGAGGTGCTCGGCAAGCTCAACGGCGCGACCGGCACGTTCGGCGCGCACCTCGCCGCCGTGCCCGGCGCGGACTGGCAGGCGGTGTCCCGCGGATTCGTCGAGCACCTCGGGCTGGTGTGGAACCCGCTGACCACGCAGATCGAGTCGCACGACTGGCAGTCCGAGCTGTACGCGGACGTCGCCCGCTTCAACCGGGTCGCGCACAACCTGGCCACCGACGCGTGGACCTACATCTCGCGGGGCGTGTTCGTCCAGGTACCGGTCGCGGGCGCCACGGGCTCGTCCACCATGCCCCACAAGGTCAACCCGATCCGGTTCGAGAACGCCGAGGCCAACCTCGAGATCTCGTGCGCCCTGCTCGACGCGCTCGCCGCGACGCTCGTCACCAGCCGGCTGCAGCGCGACCTGACCGACTCCACCACGCAGCGGAACATCGGCCCGGCGTTCGGCCACAGCCTGCTGGCGATCGACAACCTGCGCCGCGGCCTGTCCGCGCTGCACGTCGACGCGGACCTGCTGGCCCGCGAGCTCGACGAGAACTGGGAGGTGCTGGCCGAGCCGGTGCAGTCGGCGATGCGCGCGGCGGCGGTGGCCGGTGTCTCGGGCATGGAGAACCCCTACGAGCGCCTCAAGGAGCTGACCCGCGGGCGCCGCCTGACGGCCGACGACATGCGCGGCTTCATCGCCTCGCTGGGGCTGCCCGACGAGCTCGCGGCGCGGCTGTCGGCACTGACGCCCGCCGCGTACACGGGCCTGGCGGCCCAGCTCGTCGACCACCTGCGGGACTGACGGGGACGGCCGGCGGCCGGCGCGCCGGCGCCTCCGGCCACCGCTAGGCCGAACGGGTGATCGCGGCCCGCGAACGGGCGAAACCTGGACATGCCCGCGCCGCGAGCGGCAGGATCGGGCCCGTTGCGTCCGGTTTCTCCGGTTCCTCCGAATCTCCGACAGTGGCGAGGCGGCGCTGTGATCCTCATGCAGAAGGCGGTGACGCCCGACCTGACGGCGGCCCACCTGACGCAGGGGTACGACCGGATCGGCGGGTACGTGGTCCGCGCGGCGGACGTCGCGTTCGCCACCACGCCCGAGCAGCTGTACGAGGTGCACGGCCTGGGCTACCTGGGCTCGCCGTTCCACCGCTGGGACGACCACATGGACGTGCTGCGGTTCTGGTCCGCGCCGCAGCTGCAGTACCGGGACGTGCCGGGCTACATCGTGCCGCTGTGGTGGCTGCGCCACTCGCGGATCCCGCCGGAGGCCGAGCTGGTGCGCGTCTACCGCGACGGCAGCAGCGAGGTGCTCGCCCGCTACGGCGACATCGGCACCGGCTGGACGCTCGCCGCGCACCGCGGCGCCCGGCCGCCCATGGCGTCGCTCTCGCGCTGCGTGGGGCCCGTGGCCAAGTGGCACGGCGCGTACCTCGAGGCGGACGTGGTCGACGACGGTCACACGGTGGTCCTCGCGCTGGCCAACCCGCCGCTGTCGGAGACCGGCTTCGAGCAGTCGCCGGCCGGGCGGTGGTACCGGTGCGTGCCGCGCGAGGACGTCACCGAGCTCTTCGAGCTGGACCTGACGGCGCGCTGGAACGGCCTCGCGGTGCGCGTGGTGGACCAGTGGCAGGACGCGCAGCGCTACGTCGTCGCGCGCGTGTCCCACCTGGGCGACGACCTGGAGCGCGCCGAGCGACTGGGGCTGGTGCGCGTCGAGGCGGGCCTCTACGAGACCGACGTCTACGCCGCCGAGCTCACCGACCTGGTCACCAACCAGGTGGTGCCGGCGACCTGGTCCCCCGGCCCGGCAGCGACGGCGGGCCGGGCGACGCACGCCCTCACGGAGCGGTGGGTGCAGGCGTAGTCCCTTCAGGACCGCTGCGTCATGGCCTCCAGCGCGAGCCGTTCCTGCTCCTGCTCGACGACCATCCGGGCGAGCTGGAGCTCCGAGATGTCGACCGCAGCAGGTGCGGCCGCGGTCACCGCGGAATCTCGCACATAAGCGTCGAACAGCGCCTGCTTCGACCCAAGAATCTCCAGCATTCGCTGATCAACCGAGTCGGCGATCAACAGCCGGTGCACCTGGACCTGACTTGCACGGGCTTAGTGCCCTGGGCCGTTGATCGGGGGTAGGCGGTCGAGGATGGCGCGGGCTTCGGCGTTGATGAGGGGTTCTGCGGTAAGAGCGTGAGCGCCG
>JAJYTJ010000103.1 GCA_021793115.1 Actinomycetes bacterium
CAGCCGCAGGTACTCGGGCCGGAAGTCGTGGCCCCACTGCGAGACGCAGTGCGCCTCATCGATCGCGAACAGCGCCGGCCGGCCGCGGCCCAGCAGCTCGAGCGTCTCGGAGGCCAGCAGCCGCTCGGGCGCGAGGTACAGCAGGTCCAGCTCGCCGGCGAGGTAGGCCCGCTCGGTGGCCGCGCGCTCGTCGTACCCCTGCGTGGAGTTGAGGAAGCCCGCGCGCACGCCGGCCGTGGTCAGGGCGTCCACCTGGTCGTGCATGAGCGCGATGAGCGGTGAGACGACGATCCCGGTCCCGTCGCGGAGCAGCGCCGGGATCTGGTAGCACAGCGACTTCCCGCCCCCGGTGGGCATGAGCACCACGGCGTCCCCACCGCCCGCGACGTGGTCGATGACCTCCGCCTGGAAGCCGCGGAACTCGTCGTACCCGAAGACGGTCCGCAGCAGGCTGTGCGCTGCGTCGCGCGCCGTGCCCTCGCCGTGGGCCGTGCCGTCCCCCGGGCCGTGCAACGGCGCGGACGAGGTGGCGGCGGTGGTGGGCGGCACGCCGTCAGCGTACGGAACGCCACCCACGCCCGGCGCGCTCCTCTCCACAGCGGCCGCGCCCGTCCGTAGGGTGGGGCCCATGGGTACCGCCATGGTCACCGGCGCGAGCGCCGGCCTCGGGCTGGAATTCGCGTGGCAGCTGGCGACCGCGCGCCACGACGTCGTGCTCGTCGCACGCGACGGCGAGCGCCTGCACCGCCTCGCCGGGCAGCTCGAGGCCGCCGCGGGGGTGCGCACCGAGGTCATCGTCGCCGACCTGTCGCAGCGCGACCAGCTCGGCCCGCTCGTTGAGCGCCTGCAGCACCCGATCCGCCCCGTCGGCCTGCTCGTCAACAACGCCGGCTTCGGGATCGCCCAGCCGTTCGTCGGCGGCGACCTGGCCCGGGAGGAGGTCGCGCTCGACGTCATGGTCCGCGCGGTGCTGGTGCTCTCGCACGCCGCGGCCGGCGCCATGGTGCCGCGGGGGCGGGGGGCGATCCTCAACGTCGCCTCCATCGCGGCGCTGCTCGCGTCCGGCACCTACTCGGCGCACAAGGCCTGGGTGCGGGCCTTCACCGAGGGGCTCGCCGTGGAGCTGCGGGGCACGGGCGTGACCGCGACGGCGCTGTGCCCGGGCTTCGTGCACACGGAGTTCCACGAGCGCGGCGGCATCGACGTCGCCTCGTTCCCGTCGGCCACCTTCCTCAACCCGGAGGACGTCGTGGCGGCGGCGCTGGCGGACGTCCGACGGGGCGCCGTCATCTCCACGCCGTCCCTGCGCTACAAGCTCGCCGCCGGTTCGGCGCGGCTGGCTCCGCGGTGGGCGATCCGGGCCGTCGGGCGGTACCGGCGCGAGCTCCAGGACGCGCACGACGAGCCGACGGCCTGACCCGGGGGCCTGACCCGGCGGCACGACGAGCCGACGGCCGCCCGGAAGCCTGCCGACCCGTCGGCCCGACCCCCGGTAACCTGCCGCCGTGACCGACACCCGCGAGCGACTGCGCGACCTCATCACCGAGCTGGCCGTGGTGCGCGGCCGCGTGACGCTGGCCTCCGGCCGGGAGGCGGACTACTACGTCGACCTGCGGCGCATCACGCTGCACCACGAGGCGGCGCCGCTCGTCGGGCACGTGCTGCTGGACCGGCTCGAGGAGGTCGGGCTCGGCCCGGGCGAGGTGGACGCTGTGGGCGGCCTCACCCTCGGCGCCGATCCCGTGGCCACCGCGCTCATGCACGCGGCGGCCTCGCGCGGGCTCGACCTCGACGCGTTCGTCGTGCGCAAGGAGGCCAAGGCCCACGGGCTGCAGCGGCGCATCGAGGGCCCGGACGTCGCCGGGCGGCGCGTGGTGGTGGTCGAGGACACGTCCACGACCGGCGGATCGGCGCTGACCGCGGTCGAGGCGGTGCGTGAGGCGGGTGGGAACGTGCTGGCCGTGGCCGTGCTCGTCGACCGGGACACCGGCGCGCGCGAGAAGGTCGAGGCGCTCGGCCTGCCGTACCACTACCTCTACGGCCTCGCCGACCTTGGGCTCGCGTGAGCCACCGGCACCCTCAGGTCGCGTCAGGCGCATGCCGATGAGCCCGGGGTGCGGGCCGGTCGCCGCTCGGCGCCGGGTGGGTGCGCGGCGCGCCGAGCGGAGGAGAGGCCGCGGATGAGGGGCTGGCAGGCGGGGTCGATCACCGGGGCGGTGGCCGTCGGGCTGCTGGTGCTCCGGTTCGCGCCGTCGCGCATCGCCCTGCCGGTGCTGCTGGCCGTGGTCGTCGTGGGCGCGGGTCTCGCCTGGCGCACGCGTGACCGGGAGGGCCGCCTGCGCGCCTGGGCGAGGTCGACGGGATGGGCCTGGTGGGGCGGCGACGACCAGTCGCTCGCCGAGATGTCGCACCACTACCCCTTCACCGGTCCTCGGAAGGTGTCGGAGGTGATGCGCGGCACCTACGGCGGGCGCGAGGCGGCGTCGTTCGTCGTCCACGTCGCCGGACGGGAGGGTCACTCGCTCGTCTCCGGCCTCGGTGGCCTCGGCGGCGCGTCGTTGGGCCCCGGTCTCGGTGCGCTCGACGAGGTGGCGCTGGGTTCTGGGCTCGGCCGGCAGCAGGTGAGCTTCCACGTGGTCGCCGTCCGGCTGCCGATGTGGCTCCCGATGGTGGACGTGGTCCCGGAGACCTTCGGGGTCAAGGTCGAGAAGGCGACCGGCGCGCAGGACCTCCAGTTCGAGTCCGACCAGTTCAACCGCGCCTACCGCGTGCAGGCGCGCGACGAGCGGGCGGCGTACGCGCTCATCCAGCCGGTGCTCATGGAGCGGCTGCTGCGCGACGACGCGCGCGGCATCGCGTGGCGCACGGACGGCACCTGGGTGCTGTCGTGGCAGTCGGGTGCGACCGACCTCGACTCGCTGCTGCGCCGGCTCGGCCTGCTCTCGGCGGTCGCCGGGTCGATCCGCCCGCACGTGTTCCAGCAGTACGGCATCGACACGGCCGGCTGGGACCCGACGGCACCGCCGACGGCGACCCTCTGAGCAGCCCTTTCGCTACCATGCGGTGACCGTCCCGACCGAAGGAAGGCCCGCCTCGTGTCCAGCGGCATCGTCGCCCTGCTCGTCATCGTCGCGCTCGTCGTCCTCGTGCTGCTCTGGGCGGTGACGCAGTACAACGGCCTGGTCCGCCTCCGCAACCTGGTGCAGGAGGCCTGGCGGCAGATCGACACCGAGCTGCAGCGCCGGCACGACCTCATCCCCAACCTCGTCGAGACCGTCAAGGGCTACGCCGCCCACGAGCGCGGGGTGTTCGACGAGGTCACCGCGGCCCGGGCCGCCGCCGCGCAGCCCGGGGTCGGGCCCGCGCAGCAGGCTCAGCAGGAGAACGTGCTGACGCAGGCGCTCGGCCGGCTGTTCGCGGTCGCGGAGAACTACCCGACCCTGCGCGCGAGCGAGAACTTTCAGCAGCTGCAGGCCGAGCTCTCCAACACCGAGGACCGGATCGCTGCCGGCCGGCGCTTCTACAACGCCAACGTGCGAGCCCTCAACACCAAGGTCGAGTCGTTCCCGTCGAACGTCATCGCCGGGATGTTCGGCTTCGCCCGCGCCGAGTACTTCGAGGCCGAGGACCCGCAGGTACGCCAGGCGCCGACCGTCCAGTTCTGACCGCCGGCTCCGCGGCGTCGCCTCGTCCCATCTCGCCCTCGGGCAAAGTCTCGCCCTCAGGCAGACAGCAGCGCGAGCAGGTCGGTCGGTGGATCACCCGACGCCGCGGGCAGCGTATTCGGTGGGCTCTCGATCGGCTCACCGCGGGGCGGTCCGCCAGCTGACGATCCGCCAGCCGATGCCCTGCCGGCAGACGATCCGCCGGCGGACGATCCGCCGGTGGAGGCGGGGCGGCCGGGCGACCTCGCAGTGCCCGCTGGGTCACCTGTCCGCGCACCGAGCGACGGCGCGCCGCGTGAGGCGGCGCCACCCGGCGAGGTGCCGAGCGCCCGACCGGCTCCCGGCGAGGTGCCGAGTGACGGACTGGCGTCCGGCGAGGTGCCGAGTGACGGACTGGCGTCCGACGAGGTGCCGTCCGGCGAGCTGCCGCCCGACGGGGTGGCATCCACGGCATCTGGCAGTGCGGCGCCGTACCGGCGGCCGTCCGGGTAGCGGTGCTCGACGCGCCCGTCCGGCCGTCGATCGATGACGATGCCGTGGCGGTGCAGCTCGTGATGGTGGAACGAGCAGTACGGCAGGCAGTTCGCGATGTCGGTCGGGCCGCCGTGCTCGTACCACCAGGCGACGTGGTGCAGCTCGCAGTACGCCAGCGGCATGCCGCAGCCCGCGATCGAGCAGCCGACCACGCCCCTGGCGTACAGGGCCAGCCAGTGCTGGCGGCGGAACGTCCGCGACTCGCGGCCCAGGTTCAGCTCGGCGTCCTTGGTGCCCACGACGGCACGGGTCAGGGCGCAGTCGCACAGGGCGCGGGCGACCTCGGACGCGGGCCACGCCTGACCGGTCTCGTCGACCACGGGGGTCATGCCCGTCAGCCGTCGCACCAGCTCGAGAGCCGTCCCCGGGGCTCCCGCGGTCGGCCCATCGTCGGTCGCACCGGCCCGTACGTCGTCGGTCGCGGCGGCCGGCCTGGCACCATCGGTCGCACCCGCCTGCCGGCCGCGGGGCACGGCGCGCAGCGCGGCCCAGGTCTCCTGGTTGAGGGTGAGGACGGCCTGCACGGGGGCGACGGCGCCGGGGGTGGTGGTCCTGTCGGTGGCGATGCGCTCGGCCATCGCGACGAGCGCGTCGGCCTGCCGCTGCTCGCGCGACCGGCCGTCGTCCGCTCCCGGGCGGGGGCACAGCGCAGCGATCGCCTTGGCGAGCTTGTGCCCCGCCACGGTGTCCAACCGGCCCTTGACCAGGGTGCCGGACGGCGTGTGAGTCCATGCGAACGACCGGCCGGCCCGCTGCTCGTCGTGCGATCGCTGCCGGCCGGCCGGGTCCATGCTCGCCGACAGCTGCGCCAACGCCTTGCCGAACTCCGAGCCGTCCAGGCGGCGGGCCAGCGCGACGACCTGCTCCTGACCTTCGGGCGTGGCCAGCTCCGTGGCCAGGGCCGGCGACGCGGTGGTGGCGCGCGTGATCTGCGTGACGTGCGCGGCGGTCACCGGACCGTCGACCAGGGCCTGGGCCACCTGCGGCATCGCCGCGAGCGTGCCCGCCTGGGCCACCGCGGCCAGGCCCGATCCACGGCCCGCGCGCGTGTGGCGCCCGACGAAGCTCGCGAGGTCCCGGTCGCCGCGCAGCGCCCACGTCCCGGCCTCCCGCTCGGCGGTCAGCACCGTGCCCTCGACGGCGGCGACGAGGTCCCGGTGCTGCGCGAGCCAGGTCAGCACTCCCTGCCGCGTGGGGGCGTCCCACTCGTCCGCGGCCGAGGCGCGGGCGAGCACGGCGCGCAGCGCGGCATCGGCGGCGGCGCACTCGGCCGGCAACCTCGAGGACCCATCAGGGCAGCGGCCGGCCATCTCCGCGCGCGACGGCACGGCGGACAGCACCTCAGTCATCATCGCCGTGCACCCCCTGCGCAGCATCGAACGTGTGTTCGAAGACTACTCGTCTACGTGCGCCCGCACAAGGGGGAAGGCCGTGCTGAGCAGGGACATCCCCCGGACGTGGGAGTCGGCGGGCGGTGAGCACCGTGCCGCACCTCGGACGGCGCGCATCGCGCCGCACCTCGGACTGGCCGCACCACGTGCCGCCTCGGACCAGGGGCGCCACGTCCTGCCTCAGGCGGCGCGCACCGTGCCCCGCCTCGACGGTTCGCGAGAGACCCGCACCGCGGCGAAGCGTGCGAGCGACCGCGCGCCGTGACTCGGCCGCCGGGCGCCGCGCGTCAGAACGTGAACGCCGCGACGTGCCGTTCGCTCGGGGCCTGCGCCGTCGGGTCGTGCAGCGCCGGCAGCTGGTGCAGCAGCGGGTCGACGAGGCCGCGCCGCGGGTCGATGATCCCCGCGTCGGCCATCCGCTCCAGCAGGTGCGCCACCTCGGCGGTGGACATCCGCAGCGCGGCGGCCAGCGGCACCGGTTCGATGAACCGACCCGCGGTGGCGCACAGCGCGGTGATCACCTCGTCGAGCTGCACGGGGTGCAGCGCGAAGACCCCGATGTCCTTGAAGAGCCCCTCCTCGAGCAGCTCGACGAACTCCTGGCTGACGCGCCCGAGGTCGCGGTACTCGGCGAGGGCCCGCGGGTATCCGCCGTGCTGGATGAAGGAGGTGCGAGTGGCCTCCGGGTCGGTGCCCGGCACCGCGGTGAGCAGCTCGGCGAGCGTCGACGGCCGCAGGTGCCGCACCGACATGTGACCCGGGTAGCGGCTCGGCAGGTCCTCCACCACGGCGCCGGCCACCGAGGCCGTCACGACGAGCTGCGCGTTCGGCGCGCCGTCGGCGACGACCTCGATCCAGTCCTCGGACGCCGACGCCTCGTCGAGCACGACGAGCCGTGGGCCGTCGCACGCCGGGGCGCCGACCCTCGTCGGCCGCCGCAGCGCGCGGTCCAGGTCGGCCGGCTCGAGCGGGTCGCGCTCGGGCTGCTCGGGATCGGGCTCGACGGGCACCCAGAGCACGGCCCGCGGGTCCACGACCAGGTTGGACAGCACGCGCAGCACCAGGTCCTTCGCGGCCGTGGTCTTGCCCACGCCGCGCGGTCCGACGAGCACGGTGGCGCTGCCCGGCCGCGGTGTGGAGCCGATCTCGGAGAGCACGGTGCGCCCGGCACGGGTCGCCGGGACCCACTCGTGTCGCTCCCGCTGCTCGAGCTCCGGGTCGTCCGAGACCCAGGTCACGCGGTGGTGACGGGACCACCAGGGGTTGGCCCCCCGCAGCACCTGAGCCAGCTCGCTCGGCCGCATGCCTCAGCATCCCTCGTGAAGCCTGTCACGAGGGGGGACGAAGGACCTCGGACCTGGTCAGGCGTCCAGAGCAGCGGCTGCGCGCCGCGCGCGCTGCCGCCGGCGCAGCGCCTCGACGATCATCGGCAGCACCGAGACGAGCACGACGAGGACGAGGAGCACCTCGATGTTGTTCTTGACGAACGTGATGCCGCCCAGCGCGTAGCCGAGCCACGTGACGCCGCCGGCCCACAGCACCACGCCGATCGCGTTGTAGGTGACGAAGTGCCGGTAGGGCATCCGGACGACCCCGGCCACGGCGGCGGCGTACGTGCGGACGAACGGGATGAACTGCGCCACGACGAGCGTGCGGCCGCCGTACCGCTCGAAGTACGCCTGCGTCTCCTCGATGTAGCGGTGCTTGAAGATGCGGCCGTCGGGCCGGTCGAACAGGCGGTTGCCGATGAGCCGGCCGAGCAGGTAGCCGGTCTGGGTGCCCGCGAACGCGGTGACGACGAGGATGACCGACAGCCACCCGACGGCCGGCAGGTGCGACCCCGGCTGCGCGGCCACGGCGCCGGCCGTGAACAGCAGCGAGTCCCCCGGCAGGATGGGGAACAGGAGCCCGACCTCGATGAAGATCATCGCCATGACCCCGAGCAGGGCCCAGGTGCCCAGGTGCTGGATGATCGGGGTCGGGTCGAGGACATTGGCCTGGACGGCCGCAGCGAGAAGCACGTGCCCAGGGTAGGCGACGATCCCCGCAGGTCCCGGGCCGACCGTGAGGGAAGCGTGGAAAGATCGGGGTGACATCCCCCCCGACCACCCACAGGAGAAGCTGCGATGCCCATCGCAACCCCCGAGGTGTACGCCGAGCTGATCGACCGTGCCAAGGCCGGCAAGTTCGCGTACCCCGCCGTCAACGTCACCTCGTCCCAGACCATCACGGCGGCCCTCCAGGGCTTCGCCGAGGCCGGGAGCGACGGCATCATCCAGGTGTCGGTCGGCGGCGCGGAGTACGCCTCCGGCTCCACCATCAAGCAGCGCGTGACCGGCTCGCTCGCGCTTGCGGCGTACGCGCGCGAGGTCGCCAAGAACTACCCGGTGACGGTCGCCCTGCACACCGACCACTGCACCAAGCAGAACCTCGACAGCTGGGTCCGCCCGCTGCTCGCGCTCGAGGCCGAGCAGGTCAAGCGCGGCGAGGACCCGACGTTCCAGTCGCACATGTTCGACGGCTCGACGGTCCCGCTGGGCGAGAACCTCGTCATCGCGGCCGAGCTCCTCGAGCTGTCGCAGGCCGCCCGCACCATCCTCGAGATCGAGATCGGCGTCGTCGGCGGCGAGGAGGACGGCCACTCCGCGGAGATCAACGACAAGCTGTACACCACGCCCGAGGACGGCCTGAAGACGATCGAGGCGCTGGGTACGGGCGAGAAGGGCCGCTATCTGACGGCCCTGACGTTCGGCAACGTGCACGGCGTCTACAAGCCGGGCGCGGTCAAGCTGCGCCCGTCGATCCTCCTCGACATCCAGAAGGCGGTGGGCGCGAAGGTCGGCAAGGAGTACCCGTTCGACCTCGTCTTCCACGGTGGTTCCGGCTCGACGGCCGACGAGATCGCCGAGGCCGTCGCCAACGGCGTCATCAAGATGAACATCGACACCGACACCCAGTACGCGTTCACGCGCCCGGTGGTCTCGCACATGTTCACCAACTACGACGGCGTGCTCAAGATCGACGGCGAGGTGGGCAACAAGAAGGCCTACGACCCGCGCGCCTGGGGCAAGCTCGCCGAGGGCGGCATGGCCGCCCGCATCATCGAGGCCGCGCAGCAGCTCGGCTCGGCCGGCCACACGATCGGCAAGTGACCCGCTAGCGCGGCGCCACCGGGGCCGCCCTCGTCCGCTACTGCTGGGGTTCCGCCAGCGGTCGGAAGGGGGCGGCCTCGTCGTCCCCGGCCACGTCGACGAGCTCGCCGATGCGCGTGACCTCGAGGAGGAACTTCACCGTCGGCGGCACGCGCAGCAGCCGGACGCGGCGCTTGCTGCGGATGGACAGGCGTGCCAGGAAGGCCACGCCGGCCGAGTCCATGAACGTCACGTGGTGGGCGTCGACCTCCACCGGCAGGTCGTGCCGCTCGGCCTCGGCGGCGGCCTCGACCAGGTCGTCCCCCAGGTCGGAGTCCACGTCGCCCGAGAGCACGATGCGCACGTGGTCCTTGCCGACCAGCACCTGCACGGCACCCGGCTCGCTCGGCGCCGACGGCTCACCAGCCGCGGTGTCGTCGCCCGTGGGCAGGTACGGCCCGGTGTCGTCGATCACGGACCCCCCTGGGTGGTTGCGTGGACGGGGTGAACGGTAGAGAGACGCGACGGCGCTGGTCAACACCTTCACCCGCACGGCGCTGGGCTAGCCTCGTCCGTGCACCGGAGCGGCCAGGCCGGCGCGACCGCCAACAGAAGTGGGGACTGACATGCCCGCCGTCGTGGTGCTCGGCGCCCAGTGGGGCGACGAGGGCAAGGGCAAGGCGACCGACCAGCTCGGCGACCGCACCGACTACGTGGTGAAGTTCAACGGCGGCAACAACGCCGGGCACACCGTGGTGGTCGGAGGGCAGAAGTACGCGCTGCACCTCATCCCCTCCGGCATCCTCACGCCGGGCGTCGTCCCGGTCATCGGCAACGGCGTCGTCGTCGACATCGAGGTGCTGTTCGAGGAGATCGACGCGCTCGAGGCCCGCGGCGTCGACACCTCGGGCCTGCTCGTCTCGTCGGCCGCCCACGTCATCGCGCCGTACAACCGGACCATCGACAAGGTGACCGAGCGGTTCCTCGGCTCGCGCCGCATCGGGACCACCGGCCGGGGCATCGGCCCGACCTATGCCGACAAGATCAACCGGATCGGCATCCGCATCCAGGACCTGTTCGACGAGTCGATCCTGCGCCAGAAGGTCGAGGGCGCGCTCGCGACGAAGAACCAGATGCTCGTCAAGATCTACAACCGGCGCGCGGTGACGGTCGACGAGACGGTCGCGGAGCTGCTGCGCTTCGCCGAGCGGCTGCGCCCGCACGTCGCGGACACGCCGCTCGTGCTCAACCAGGCGCTCGACGAGGGCAGGACGATCGTGTTCGAGGCCGGCCAGGCGACGATGCTCGACGTCGACCACGGGACCTATCCCTTCGTCACCTCGTCGTCCGCCACCGCCGGCGGCGCGTGCACCGGCTCCGGCGTGGGCCCGACGCGGATCGACCGCGTCGTCGCGGTGGCCAAGGCGTACACCACGCGCGTGGGCGAGGGGCCGTTCCCCACCGAGCTGCTCGACGCGGACGGCGACCGCCTGCGCGAGTCCGGCGGCGAGTACGGCACGACGACCGGGCGGCCGCGGCGCACGGGCTGGTACGACGCCGTCGTGGTGCGCTACGCGGCGCGCGTCAACGGCCTGACCGACCTGGTCGTCACCAAGCTCGACGTGCTCACAGGCTGGGAGAAGATTCCGGTGTGCGTCGCGTACGACGTGGACGGCACCCGGTTCGACGAGATGCCGTACGACCAGTCCGACTTCCACCACGCGAAGCCCGTCTACGAGTACCTCGACGGCTGGACCGAGGACATCTCCCAGGCGCGGACGTTCGACGAGCTGCCCGCGGCGGCGCAGCGCTACCTGCTGCGGCTCGAGGAGGTCAGCGGCGTGCGGGTGTCGTCGATCGGCGTCGGGCCGGGGCGCGAGGCGACGATCGTCAGGCACCAGCTGCTGGACTGAGCGCCTCGTCCTCGTCGGCCAGCTCGTGGGCGTCGATGTCACGCTGGCGGACCGTGGCCGCGATCACGCCGAAGGACACGACGCACAGGGCCGTGCCGGTGAGGAGCGCCGCGGGCAGGCCGAACGCCTGACCCACTGCGCCACCCACGATCGCGCCCAGGGGCATGAGGCCGAACGACACGGTCCGGCTCGCGCCCGTGATGCGGCCGAGCATGTTCTTCGGCGTCATGCGCTGGCGCACCGACTGCGTGATCACGTTGCCGACGTTGCCGGTGGCGCCCATGACGAGGAGTGCCGCGGCGACGGGCACCGGGTGCGGCGCGAGGACCGGGACCAGGAGCAGGAGCGCGTCCGTGAGGAACGTGATCGACAGCAGACGGACCTCGCCCACGCGGTGGATCACGCGCTCCGCGACGATCGAGCCGAGCACCGCCCCGACGCCCATGAGCGTGACCAGCAGCGTGAAGTGCTCCGGCTTCAGGCCCATCCGTGACCCGCTGCCCACCATCCACAGGACCATGACCGCCGTGTAGGCGGTGCTGCCCATGTTGAACAGGCTCCCGGCGACGAGCATCGGCCGCATGACGGGGTGCCGCACCAGGAACGAGAGCCCCTCGCGGACCTCGGCGTAGGCGTTGCGCTTCTCGCCGACGGCTGACGGCAGGTGCCGGTAGCGGCCCCGGACGCCGACGAGGAGCAGCAGCGCCGCGCCGACGCCGAGCGCCGCCGGGACGCCGAAGACGTAGCCGGCGCCGAGCGCGACCAGGAGGCCAGCGACAGGCATGCCGAAGAAGGAGTTCGCCACCTGCTGCGTGGCGAGCACGCGCCCGTTCGCGGCGGCGAGGCGGTCGCGCCGGACGAGGTCGGGCACGATCGCGGCCTCGCCCAGCTCGGCGACCACGGCCGTGGCGCCGTACACGAGCACGAGGCCGATGAGCACGGGCATCGTCAGGTGCCCGGTGGCGGCGGTCACGGTGCCGGCGGTGAGCAGCGCGGCGCGCGCGAGGAGCGCGGTCATCTGCGCGTGGCGGCGGTCGACGCGGTCGACGAGGAGACCGCCGGGGATGCCGAGCACCAGCCACGGCAGCCACGCCGCGGCGGTGAGCAGCGACACCTGGGCGGGGGAACGGGTGAGCGTGATCGCGATGAGCGGCGCGCCGGTCTGGACGACGCCGTCGCCGAGGTTGGCGAGGGCCGTGGAGGTGAGGAGCGCGGTGAACCGGCCGCCCAGCGTGCGGCGCCCGGTGCCGGCCGTGGTGCCCGCCGTCGTCGCGTCGGTCGTCGTGCCCGCCGTCGTCGCGTCGTCGGTCGTCGTGCCCGGCTCGTCGTCCAGCGTCGGCGTCGCGGCGCCCGCGGGGCCGGACGCGGCGTCGCCGTGCGGCTGCGTGCTCATCGATACCCCGCATCGCTAGTCTTGACCCGACTTTGCAAGGAAGTCTTTGCAAAGAGAACTCTGCAAAGGTATCTCTGCACATGGTGGATGGCAAGGCTCTGGATACCCCGGACGCCCCGGACGCCCCGGACGCCCCGGTCGCCGCACCCCGTTTTGCCACGCCCGTGGAGGCTGCGCCGGGGCCGCCGGCGGCTGCGCCGGCACCGGGCCCGGGTCTCCCCGGCCCGGACGGTGGCCGCCCGCTGCGCGCGCGCCCGATCGGCGGCGAGGAGCTCAAGGCCTTCACGCACCCGCTGCGCATGGCCATGTACAGCGCGCTGCGCGACTACGGCCCGGCGACCGCGACCCAGCTCGCGCGACGCCTGGGCGAGAGCAGCGGGCAGACGAGCTACCACCTGCGCCAGCTCGAGCGGCACGGGTTCGTCGAGGACGACCCCGAGCACACCGGCGGCCGCGAGCGCTGGTGGCGGGCCGTCGGGTTCAGCGTGGCCGACCCGGAGCTGATCGCCGACCCGGCTCAGGCGCCGGCCATGCGCGCGATGGTCGACCTGGTCGTCGCGGACCGCGTCCGGGTGCTCCGGCAGTTCTTCGAGGCGGCGATGTCGCAGGTCGCGGACGAGGCGGAGTCGGCAGGCACCGACACCACGACCGAGCTGCTGACCAGGGCGGAGGCCAAGGACCTGATCGAGGCGGTCCAGGTGCTCATCAAGGAGCACGCGGACCGGGCCACGGCCCGCGCGGCCGCCGGCGACGTCGAGGGTCGGCGCCGGACGCGCATCTTCTTCGACGTCGTTCCGCTGGTCGACGACGCCCCGCCCGTCATCACGCCGTCGGCCTGACGTCCGAG
This sequence comes from Actinomycetes bacterium, assembly GCA_021793115.1. The sequence continues at coordinate 12,875 of JAJYTJ010000103.1, forward strand.
AGCTCGGGACCGTGCGTCACGGTCCCTGCCTCGGGGGGAGTCGGCCTCCCGCGGGCGGACGGGCACCGCGCCGCGGCAGCGGCGCTGGGTAGGCTCGGCGCCCGTGGAGATCCTGGTGGTCGGCGGCGGTGCCCGCGAGCACGCCCTGGTACGCGCCCTGTCCCTCGATCCCGCCGTGACGGGCCTGCACGCGGCGCCCGGGAACCCGGGCATCGGCGCGCTCGCGCGCCTGCACGCGGTGGACCAGCTGGACGGCGCCGCGGTGGCCCGCCTCGCCGTGTCCCTGGGGGTCGACCTCGTCGTCGTCGGCCCGGAGGCGCCGCTCGTCGCCGGTGTGGCCGACGCCGTGCGCGCGGCCGGCGTCCCCGTGTTCGGACCGTCCGCGCAGGCGGCGCGCCTGGAGGGGTCGAAGGCGTTCGCGAAGGAGGTCATGGCCGCCGCCGGCGTCCCGACCG
>JAJYTJ010000104.1 GCA_021793115.1 Actinomycetes bacterium
CCCGCGCGCAGCGGGCCGGCGCCGACGTAGGACCGGTGGTGCTCCCACTGCTGGTCCGACTGCTCGACGACGAAGTACAAGGGGCCGTAGGCCACGGCGTGCCAGCCGTACCGGCCGGCCCGCTCGAGGATCCGCATCTCGTTGAACGCCGTGAGCGGCGTGAGGGTGGCGCGGCGGGCCGCGCCGTCCGCCGCGGCCGGCTCGTCGGGCGCCCCGTAGCGCTGCTGCGCCGCCTGCCGGGTCATGCCCAGCACGCCGCCCACCTGCTCCCACGTGGCGCCGGCCCGACGAGCGGCGACGACCGCCGCGCGCAGCAGCTGCGCCGTCTCGCCGTGGGCGTCGCGCGCGAGCGCCACCAGCTCGAGGTACGCCTCGGGGTCGTCCTGGAGGCGGGGGGCGAGGTCGGGCCGCGCCTCGTCGAGCGCGCCGGCGAGCAGGTCGCGGAGCGTGGGGTCCGTCATGCGTCAATCATTGCTTGACGACGGCCCTTGCGTCAACTATCGGTTGACACGAGTCGACCCGGTTTGTCGCACTCGGTCGACGGCGAGCGCCGTCACGAGCTCGCCGGCGGGCCCGTCCTCGGCCGTGCCTCGATGGCCTGGCCCCAGGGAGGTGGGCTCGTCAGGGCGCCGGTGCGGCAGCGTCGGGGCCGAGGGCGCCATCGCGCGCGGCCAGGTGCCGACGGGAGCGCCTGAAGACGCCGTCGTGGCAGGCCGCCGTCGGTCGGGCGCCATCGTGCGCCGACCGGCCGTGTGCCGTTGGGGCTGGAGCGGCCGTGCGCCGTGCCGCCCGAGCGGCCGGACGCCGCCCGGCTCGAGAGGTCGGGCGGGGTGCGTTCGGTGTCGTCGTGGGAGACCCGGTGACGGATCGGTGCCTGGTTCGCCTGCGCGATGCGTCGCTGTGCGATATATATCGTTCATGGCGTTCCGGATGACCGAGCAGGCCTACCTCGTGCTGCTCGCGCTGGCGGACGGCCCGCGGCACGGCTACGGCGTGGTTCAGGCGGTGGTGACGCTGTCCGACGGGCGGGTGCACCTCGGCGCCGGCACGCTCTACGGCGTGCTCGACCGGCTCGTCGAGGCGGGCTACGCCCGGGTCTCCGGCGAGGAGGTCGTCGACGGCCGGCTCCGCCGGTACTACGAGCTGACCGACGAGGGCGGTGCGGCCGCGACGGCCCACACGGCGCAGCTCGCCGCCCTGGCCGCCCGTGCCCGGCGCGCCCTCGCGGCCCGACCAGCGCTCGGCAGTGCGTGATGCGATCGGCGCGCGGGGGGCGCGGGCCGGCAGACGCGTTCGGCGGGTGGCAGCGCCGTGGCGAGCAGGGCGGCGACGACCGGCCGGACGGCGCGCCGCACACCGGTCGGCGTGAGCCGGAGCGGCTGGCCCGCAGCGGGCGGGATCGCGGGAGCTCGCCGGTCGCCGCAGGTCCGCGGGGTGTCGATCCCCGCTTCGAGCGCTCGGTGCGCCGGTGGCTGTGGGCCTACCCACGGCGGTGGCGGTGGGCGCGGTCAGACGAGGTCGTCGGCACGCTGGCGGACCTGGCCGGGCCCGGCGCGACGAGGCTCGACCTGCGGTCGGGGTTCGGGCTCGTGATCCACGGCCTGAGGACGCGCCGGCGCATGCGACCGCCGCTGCGCCACGTGGCCCGCTACGCCCTGGTCAACGCTCCGCTGCCCTGGCAGTACCGCGGCTGGATGGCCGACCGGATCGCCGGCCCCTTGTTCAACCGGGGTCCGCTCCTCGGTCTGGCGTTCTACTTCTTCGGGTTCGCGGTGCTCCGGAGCTACGAGGGCGACGCAGCCCTTGCTGACGTGGTCTGGGCCGGCGCGCTGGGGCTCACCTGCTGGGTGGGCCCCCGCGACTCCGTCCGGCGCGCGGAGGCCGCCCGCCACCTCGTCGGGCGCCCCGGCGAGCCGCCGACCCCGTGGGACCAGCGCGCGGCGTGGGTCCTTCGCGACCGCGTCACGGGACGTTCCCTGCTGCCGACGTTCACCCTCGTCGTGGGCACGGTTGCCGTGGGCGGCGTCGCCACGGCCGTGATCCTGGGGCCCGGGCCTGTCGCGCCCCTCGCCGGGGCTGCCGCGGTGGGCGCGGCGGGAGCCCTCAGGCTCGTCGCGCGGTGGCGCCGACGCGTGCCGGCGCGCCCTCCGCAACCGGCACGCCGGCTGCGGGTCGCGGGCCGGTCGTGGTGGGTGTCTGCGTGGTGCTGGGGTGCGGTCGCCATGACATCGCCTTCGTCGTGGCCGCTCAGCGGCCTCGTCCCGCCGCCGGGCCGGGCGTCGATGCTGCTCGTCCCGACCGCCCTCGTGCTGCCCTCGCTCGTCGTGGGGTGGATCCTGGCCCGCCGCGGGCCCGACGACCTTGCCTTCGTCGACGTCTGGCGTCTCCTGGCAGGCACCGGCCCGCTCCCGGTCGATGCGCTGCAGCGCGGCGTCCTTCCGGCCTCGTGGTTCTCGCCGGAGGCAGCCGCAGGAGGGTCTCTGGCCGCGCCGTCATCGGCGCCGCCGACGCCGGGCGTCGCCTGAGGGTGCCTGCGCGGCGCCGTTAAGATGACCACCGAATCCACCGCCGCGCCCCGGGAGACTGCTGTGGGACTGGTCGTCGTCGACGTCATGCCGAAGCCCGAGATCCTCGACCCGCAGGGCAAGGCCGTCGCCGGCGCGCTGCCGCGGCTCGGGTTTGCCCAGTTCACCGCGGTGCGGCAGGGCAAGCGGTTCGAGCTGAGCGTCGAGGGGCCGGTGACCGACGAGGTGCTCGCGGCGGCCCGCGAGGCGGCGGTCCAGGTGCTGTCCAACCCCGTCATCGAAGACGTCGTCAGCGTCGCCGACGGCGGCGAGGGCGCGGCCTGATGGGCAAGATCGGCGTCGTCACCTTCCCCGGCACGCTCGACGACCGGGACGCGGCCCGCGCTGTGCGCCTCGCGGGCGGCGAGGCAGTGAGCCTCTGGCATGCCGACGCCGACCTCAAGGGCGTCGACGCCGTGGTGCTGCCGGGCGGGTTCTCCTACGGCGACTACCTGCGCGCGGGCGCCATCAGCCGGTTCGCCCCGGTGATGGGCGAGATCGTCGAGGCCGCCGGTCGCGGCCTGCCCGTGCTCGGCATCTGCAACGGGTTCCAGGTGCTCACCGAGGCGCACCTGCTGCCCGGCTCGATGATCAAGAACGACCACCTGCACTTCGTCTGCCGCGAGCAGGAGCTCGTGGTGGAGAACAACGAGACGGCGTGGACCCGGGAGTACGCCCGGGGCCAGCACATCACCGTCCCGTTGAAGAACCAGGACGGCCAGTACGTGTGCGACGAGCGCACGCTCGACGAGCTCGAGGGCGAGGGGCGCGTCGTCTTCCGCTACTCCGGCTGGAACCCCAACGGCTCGCGCCGCGACATCGCCGGCGTGTGCAACGAGAAGGGCAACGTCGTCGGTCTCATGCCGCACCCGGAGCACGCCACCGAGCCCGGCTTCGGCCCGGACGGCCCGAACGGGCCGCGCACCGGCACCGACGGCCTGGCGTTCTTCACGTCCGTGCTCCACGCGCTCGTCGCGTGACGACGGCGCACGCCACCTCCTGGGACCACCCGGAGGTCGCGGCGCTGCGGGCCGCGCAGCAGGCCGAGCTGCGGGCGCTGTACGGGGACGACGACATCGGCCACGAGATGACGGGCGACGGCGTGCTCGCCACGGTGCTGCTGCGCGACGGCGACCTGCCCGTCGCGTGCGGCGCGCTGCGCGCGGCTCCCGAGCTCGGCGCCGGCACGGGCGAGCTCAAGCGGATGTACGTCGTGCCGTCGCACCGGGGCCGGCACCTCGCGCGGCGCGTGCTCGACGAGCTCGAGCGCGTCGCGCCCGTGCACGGCCTGTCCCGGCTGGTGCTGGAGACGGGCGCGCTGCAGGCGGCTGCCATCGGCCTGTACCTCTCCGCCGGCTACGTGCCGATCGACCGGTTCCCGCCGTACGAGGGCGTCCCGACGTCGCGGTGCCTGGCGAAGGACCTCGCCTCGCGCGGGCACGGCAGCACGGCCCGAGCACGGCAGGCAGGACTGCCGGGTTCGGCGCAGGGTGACGTGCTCGACGAGGCTCGCACCGACGGCGTCGCCGGGCTCGTCGTCGACCGCCTGGCCTGGATGGACGACGAGGCGGTGGCGCTGCGCCGGCTGATGGCGCAGACCCTGCGCGGCTTCTACGGACCCGTGGGCTACTTCGCGGACGACGAGTCCCTCGCCGCGGCCGACCTCGCCGAGGCCGGGCGGTCGCTCGTCGTGCTCGTGGTGCGCGACGGCACGCAGCCCGTGGGGACGCTGAGCCTGTCCGCGGCGCCGGAGGACCGCCCGGCGGACTGGGGCGAGCTGGAGCGCCTGCTCGTGCTGCCGGCGGCGCGTGGCCGCGGCGTGGCGCGCCTGCTGCTGGCCGCCGCCGAGGACGAGGCGCGCGGCCGGGGTCTGTCCACGGTCTGCCTGTCGACCGGCTACCGGCAGCTGCCGGCCCTGCGGCTGTACCTCTCGTCGGGCTACCGGATCGTGGCGCCGGTGGGCGAGCGGTGGCCCGAGCAGGGCCGCCTCTTCTGGTTCGCCAAGCCGCTGTAGCCCTCAGGCGGCCAGGCCCGCGACGAGGTTGACGAGCAGCGCGACGATCACCGTGCCGAACAGGTACGACAGCAGCGCGTGCACCTGGGCGACGCGCCGGAACGCGGACGCGCCGAGGTCGGTGTCGGAGATGGCGAAGCTCATGCCCACCGTGACGGCGATGTACGTGAAGTCGGTGTACCGGGGGAGCTCGCGCTGGTGGAAGTCGACGCCGCCGATCGGCTCGGTGCAGTACATGCGGGCGTACCGCATGGCGAAGACCGTGTGCGTGGTGGCCCACGAGGAGACGATGGCGGCGAGCACCGCGGCGCTCGTCACGGGCGAGCCCTTGAGGCCGCCGTCGAGCAGCACGACGACCACGCCGGCCAGGCTCGCCAGGCCTGCGAGCAGCACGATCGTGTGGCCCGCCACGCGCGTCGGCTCCTCCCGCAGCGCGTGCTCGAGAGTCTCCTCGGCGCCCATCGGGACCACCACGAGCATGGTCCACAGCACGTAGAGGAAGCCTGCGGCCGCCCAGCCGCCGAGCGCCGCGGCGGCCCCCGAGGTCCACGTCAGCAGCAGGCCGACGAGCAGCCCGACCACGGCCGCCACGGCGAGCCGCACCCAGACGGGCGTGTCGAGCGCCCGGGAGATCCGATGGCTGGTCGTCACGGTGCCCAGTGAACCGCACGCGGCGCGCCGGACGCGGCAGCCCCGTCCGAGCACGGCAGCCCGCCCGAGCACGGCAGCTGCGTCCGAGCACGTCAGGTGGGACTGCCGTGCTCGGCGTCAGCTGCCGTGCCCGCGGGAGGGGTGCGGGACGGGGAGCGGCGGGAGCGGGCGACCCGGGCGCGGGGCGGGCGAGGGGCGGCCGGACCTCGGATGGGCCACGATGGGCCCGGGGCCGCGCCGGGGGACCGGGCGGGGACCGGCGGCATGCCGGGACCGGGCGGGGACCGGCGGCATGCCGGGGACGGGCAGGGACGAGCTCGAGGAGGGCGACATGTCCGGCAAGGGGACGGCGACGAAGAAGCGCGGCGGCCCGATGGACCTGGTGAGGCTCATCTCGTTCGCGCTCGTGGCGGCCGCGGTCGCCAAGGAGCTGCGCCGGCCGAAGGAGGAGCGCACCTGGCACGGCACCGTCGCCATGGTGGTGCCCTACGACTTCCGCGTGCCGACGTTCGAGCGGGCCAAGGAGCGCCTGTGGAACCCGGACGCGCCGAGCGTCGTCAGCCCGCGCGTCTTCGGCGTCGGGTGGACGCTCAACGTCGGCAAGCTCTGGGCCTACGCGCAGGAGAAGCGGGCCGCGCACTGACCCGTGGTGGCGCGCCGCTTCCGCAGTGACCCCCGTAGGGGCGCGGCTGCGCCCGCACTTCGGCGTGTGGGCGCGGCCTGCGCGGTGTCGGCGCCCCGGGTGAGAGTCGGCACGTGCGCCACGACCTCGTCCTCACCGCGCCCGGGGTGCTGCTCGTCCCGCTCGAGGAGGCGCACGCCCCGGCGCTGCTCGCCCTCGTCGACGACGAGCTGTGGGCGGGCATGACGACCCCGGTGCCGCGCTCGGTCGCCGACGTCGTCGCGCAGGTGCGGGCGGCGCATGGCGAACCGAGCCGGACCGCGTTCGCGGTGCTCTCCGATGGCGGTGACGTGATCGGCTCGACCAGCCTGTACGACCACGTGCCGGCCATGGCCCGGGCCGAGATCGGGTTCACGTACTACGCGCGGCAGGTATGGGGCTCGCGCGCCAACCCGGCGTGCAAGCTCGCTCTCTTCACGCAGGCCTTCGACGAGTGGCGCTGCGCCCGCGTCGCGCTGCGGGCCGATGCGACGAACACCCGGTCGATCGGCGCGATGACGCGGCTCGGCGCCGTACCCGAGGGGGTGCTGCGCAGCCACCGGGTCCGTCCCGACGGCACGCGCGGCGACACGGCGTACTTCTCGGTGCCGGTCGACGAGTGGCCGGCGGTGCGCGCCGGCCTGCTGGCCCGCCTCGACGCGTAGCGGTCAGGCGGCCTGCGATCGGTTCGCCTCGTGCGTCCGCCCGCTGGGCGTACACCAGAGGCGCCCGCGATCGGTCTTCCCCGCGCGTCCGCATGGTGGGCGCACACCAGGCGGGCAGGCGATCGGCCACCCTGGATGTCCGCCTGCTGCGGGCACGCCGAGCGGCCACGTGATCGGTTCTCTCGTCGCGCGTCCGCCTGCTGGGCGCACAGCAGGCGGACACGCGGGAGATGCACTCGTTCCGGCACGGGCGGCGGCGGGGCGGTCGAGAAACCCGACGACGCGTGTCGGTGGCGCCGCCTAGGCTCGTCATCCGTGACCCCCACCCCCGTCATCGAGGCCCGCGCGCTCACCAAGCGGTTCGGGGACCTCGTCGCGGTCGACGGCATCGACTTCGAGGTGGCCTCCGGTGAGGCGTTCGGGCTGCTCGGGCCCAACGGCGCGGGCAAGTCGACGACGATGCGGATGATCGGCGCGGTGTCGCAGCGCACGTCGGGGGAGCTGCGGGTGCTGGGCCTCAACCCGGATACCGAGGGGCCCGCGATCCGGTCCCGGCTCGGGGTGGTGCCGCAGGAGGACAACCTCGACATGGAGCTGTCGGTCCACGAGAACCTCGTGGTCTACGGCCGCTACTTCGGCATCCCCCGTGCCGAGTGCCACCGGCGCGCGGCCGAGCTGCTGGCCTTCGCCCAGCTCGAGGAGAAGGCGAAGACCAAGACCGACGACCTGTCGGGCGGCATGAAGCGGCGGCTCACGATCGCCCGGGCGCTGGTCAACGAGCCGCGCGTGCTCATGCTCGACGAGCCGACGACCGGGCTGGACCCGCAGGCCCGCCACGTGCTGTGGGACCGGCTGTTCCGGCTCAAGGAGCGCGGCACCACGCTCGTCCTCACCACGCACTACATGGACGAGGCCGAGCAGCTGTGCGACCGGCTCGTCGTGGTGGACCACGGTCGGATCATGGCCGAGGGCAGCCCGGCCGAGCTCATCCGGCAGTACTCGTCGCGCGAGGTGGTCGAGCTGCGCTTCGGCTCGGGCCGCAACGCCGAGGTGGAGCCCCTGCTCGACCCGCTCTCCGACCGCGTCGAGGTGCTGCCGGACCGCGTGCTCTGCTACACCGACGACGGCGAGGGCCTGCTGGAACGTGTCGCGGGGCTCGGCCTCGAGCCGGCGACGAGCCTGGTGCGCAGGTCGTCGCTGGAGGACGTGTTCCTCCGGCTGACCGGACGGAGCCTCATCGAATGAGCACGCCGTGACGACGACGATCACGACCGCCGACGAGGTCGCGGCCTGGCGCGACGAGGCCCGCGCGGCCGCGGCGCCGGCGCGGCGGTGGGGCTCGCTCTACGTCGCCGAGTACCGCATCCGGTCGATGCGCGCGTACGGCTGGACCATCGTCATCGGCTCCGTGGGGCAGCCGCTGCTCTACCTGCTGGGGCTGGGCGTGGGGCTGGCCGCGTTCATCCAGGCCCCCATCGCCGCGGGGCCGTCGGGCACGGTGGGGTACACCGCGTTCGTCGCGCCCGCGCTGCTGGCCAGTGCGGCGGTGGGCGTCGCGATGGAGGAGTTCACCTACGTCATCATGGAGGGCTTCCGCTGGCGGAAGACCTTCTGGGCGATCAACGCCACGTCCGTGACGCCGCGGCAGACGTGCAACGGGATCGTGCTGGCGGTGGCCGCGCGGATGCTCGTGACGGGGCTGGCGTACTACGCCATCGCCGTCGCGTTCTCCGCCATCGGGCGTCCGGTGGCGGCCCTCGCGATGCCGCTCGTCGGCATCCTCGGCGGCCTCGCGTTCGGGCTGCCGGTCATGGCGTTCGCGGCGCGGATGAAGGACGACCGGGGACAGTTCAGCATCATCCAGCGGTTCATCTTCACGCCGTTGTTCCTGTTCTCGGGCACGTTCTACCCCCTGGCCAGCCTGCCGCTGTGGCTGCAGTGGATCGGCTGGGTCAGCCCGGTGTGGCACGCGTCCGAGCTGGGGCGAGCCCTGTCGTTCGGCACCGGTCCGGGGGAGTGGCCCTGGTGGACCCACCTGCTGGTGCTGCTCGTCATGATCGCCGGCGGCGCGGCGCTAGCCTGGCGGTCCTTCGTGCGGCGGATGGCGTCATGAGCACCACGACGACGGGGACGGCGCCCTCGCGCCGACCGCGCGCCCCGTGGGCGGACGCGCTGGGCGGCCTGTGGTCCGGCAACGCGGGCGCGGTGCTCGGGCGCAACCTGCGCTCCGCGCGGTCGACCACGTGGCTCATCGTCGTCACCGGCTTCTTCGAGCCCGTGTTCTACCTGCTGGCGATGGGCATCGGGCTGGGCCGGTACATCGGCGACGTGCAGACGAGCACCGGCGCCACCGTCTCGTACGCCGCCTTCATCGCGCCGGCGCTGCTTGCGGTCTCGGCGATGAACGGCGCGGTCTACGACTCGACGTGGAACGTCTTCTTCAAGATGCACTTCGGCAAGCTCTACGACGCCATGCTGGCCACGTCGCTGGGGCCGCTCGACGTGGCGCTCGGCGAGATCTCGTACGCGCTGCTGCGGGGCGCCCTGTACGCCGGCGGGTTCCTCACCGTCATGGCCGCGATGGGCCTCACCAGCTCCTGGGGGGCCCTGCTGGCGCTGCCTGCCGCCGTGCTCGTCGCGTTCGGGTTCGCCAGCCTCGGCATGGCGATCACCAGCTACATGAAGACCTTCCAGCAGATGGACTGGATCAACTTCGTCATGCTGCCGATGTTCCTGTTCTCCGCGACGTTCTACCCCGTGACCGTGTACCCCGGGCCGGTGCAGGGGCTGGTCAAGGCGCTGCCGCTGTGGCACGGGGTGGAGCTGATCCGTGGCCTGACCACGGGCGCGATGACCGGTGCCCTGTGGGGGCACGTGGCCTATTACGTGGTGATGATCGCGCTCGGCGTGACGTTCACCACGCGGCGGCTGCGGACGATGTTCCTCGAGTAGGCACCGTCGCCTGTCGCCTCAGCCGTCGGTCCCCAGCGGGCGCACCTCGCCTGTGAGGTAGGGGTGGCCGGCGCCCTGGTGCCAGACCGTGTAGGCGTACCCGTCGTCGCGCGCGGCCACGCTCACGGCGACCGTGGCCGGCAGCAGGAGGGGCTTGGTGAACTCCGCGGTCCAGACGAAGGTGTGCCCGGCCGCCGGGCCGATGTCGGCCAGCGCCCGGCCGGCCGTGTACATGCCGTGCGCGATCGGCCGCCGGAACCCGAACAGGCGCGCGGTGAGCCGCGACAGGTGCACCGGGTTGCGGTCGCCGGAGACCTCGGCGTAGCGGCGGCCCGTGTCCGCCCCGAGCCGCCACGAGCCGGTCGGCACCGGCGGGTGCCACGCGTCGCCGTCCGGCGCCTCGTCGTCCGGCCCGTCGTCGCCGGGCGGCACCGACCCGAGCGGGCCCGCGAGCCGCACACCCCGTGCGAGGTAGGTCGAGACGCCCTCCCACGCGACGTCTGCGGTGCCCGCGAGCCGCACCTCCGCGACGAGGTCCAGCTGCGTCCCCGACCGGTGCGGCCGCAGGCGGTCGGCCCGGACGCGCACGTCGAGCCGGTCGTCGCGGAACAGCGGGTGGCGCTGCGTCACGCGGTTGGCGACGTGGATCATGCCGGCCGGCGCGAGCGGGAAGTCGCCGCGCACCATGAGCGCCAGGTGGAGCGGGAACGCGACGGTGTGGACGAAGCCGGCGGGCAGCCGGTCCGCGGCCCGCAGGCCCATGAGCGCCTGGTAGGCCGCGAGCCGCACGGTGTCCACGGCGACGCCGTGCACCGCGTAGCCGACGTCGGGCAGTGCGCCCGCGCGATCCTCGGAGCGGCGCCCGACGGCCCGCCGTACGGTGCCCGCGAGCGTGCGCGCGTACAGCGGCCCCAGCGGCGGGACCGCGGGCAGCTCCACGTCGGCGCTCATCGGCCGACCAGGTTCTGCCCGCACACCCGCAGCGTGCGCCCGACGATGCCGCCCGCGGCGGGCGACGCGAGGAATGCCACGGCCTCGGCGACGTCCACGGGCTGGCCGCCCTGCTGCAGCGAGTTGAGCCGGCGCGCCACCTGCCGGGTGAGCGCGGGCATCCGCGCGGTCATCTCGGTCTCGATGAAGCCGGGCGCCACCGCGTTGGCGGTGCCGCCGAAGGGCAGCAGCATCGGCGCGGTCGCGCGCACCGCGCCGATGATGCCGCCCTTGGACGCGGCGTAGTTCGTCTGGCCGCGGTTGCCGGCGATGCCACTGGTGGAGGCCATCGCGACGATCCGCGGGGCGTCGACGAACTCGCCGCTGGTGAGCAGGGTCTCGTTGATGGCCAGCTGCGCGGCGAGGTTGACCGAGAGCACCGCATCCCAGCGTTCGGCCGTCATGTTGGCCAGCAGTTTGTCGCGCGTGATGCCCGCGTTGTGGATCATCACGTGCAGGCCGCCGTGCCGTGAGGTGGCGTGCGTCAGGATGCGCTCACCTGCGTCCGGCGCGGTGACGTCGAGCTGCAGCGCGGTGCCGCGCACCCGGTTGGCCACCGCGGCCAGCGCCTGCCCGGCGGCCGGCACGTCGACGCAGACCACGGTGGCCCCGTCGCGTGCCAGCACCTCGGCGACGACCGCGCCGATGCCGCGGGCCGCGCCCGTGACCACGGCGACGCGCCCGGCGAGCGGGCGGTCCCAGTCGTCGGGCAGCCGGCCGGCGTCGAGGTCGACGTCGATGAGCTGGCCGTCGACGAACGCGGACCGCGTCGACAGGAGGAACCGCAGGGCCGCGACGGCGCTCGGCGCGGTGACCGGCACCCCGTCGGCGAGGGCGATCCCGTTGCCGGTGGCCCCGCCGCGCAGCTCCTTGGCGAGCGAGCGCAGCAGGCCGTCGACCCCCTGCCGGGCGGCGGCGAGGGCGGGCGCGTCGTCGGCGTTCGCGGGTCGCGACACCGTGACCACCCGCCCGCCGGGGCGCAGCCGCTTGAGCGTCGAGGCGGCCTCGAGCACCGGCGCGGCGAGCTGGTCGGGGTGGGTCACGTCGGTGAGCACGACGAGCACGGCCGCGTACCGCTCGTCGGGCACGGCGTGCCGGTGGACGTCGAGCCCCCACCCGTCGGGGACGCCGTCGGCGCCGCGGGGCGGGCCGGACAGGATCCGGGCTGCCGCGTCGGCGTCCGGCCCGCTGCCGAGCACCAGCGCGGGGCCCCCGAGGAGGGCAGAGCCCGGGCGGTACCGGGGCAGCGGTGCCGGGCGCGGCAGCCCGAGCCGGGCGGCGATCGCGGCGCCGGGGCCACGGTTCACCAGGTCGAGGTAGGTGTCGCCCATGTCAGGCCGCCTCGAGGATCGCGGCGATGCCGAGGCCGCCGGCGGCGCACACCGAGACGAGGCCCCGCACGGGCCTGCCGTCCGTCCGCTCGGCCGCGAGGCGGTGCAGCTGCTTGGCGAGCGTCGCGACGATGCGGCCGCCGGTGGCGGCGAACGGGTGCCCCGCCGCCAGCGACGAGCCGTGGACGTTGAGGCGGTCCCGTGGCACGGCGCCCACCGCGGTGGGCAGCCCGAGGCGGGTGCGGGCGAAGTCGTCGGACTCCCACGCGGCGAGCGTGGACAGCACGGTCGAGGCGAAGGCCTCGTGGATCTCGATGCGCGCGAAGTCGTCGAATGTCAGCCCGTGGCGCGCCAGCAGCCGCGGCACCGCGTAGGCCGGGGCCATGAGCAGCCCCTCGTCGCCGTGGACGAAGTCGACCGCGGCCACCTCCGCGTCGACCACGGCGGCCAGCGGCGTGAGGTCGTGCGCGGCGGCCCACTCGGCCGACCCGAGCAGCACAGTCGAGGCGCCGTCGGTGAGCGGCGTGGAGTTGCCGGCCGTCATGGTCGGCGCGGCCTCCAGGCGCTTGCCGAACACCGGCGGCAGCGCGGCGAGCTTCTCCAGGGAGGTGTCCGGGCGCAGGTTCCCGTCGCGCGTGAGCCCCTGGTAGGACGTGACGAGGTCGTCGAAGAACCCGGCGTCCCACGCGGCCGCGAGCCGCTGGTGGGAGGCGAGCGCGAGCTCGTCCTGGGCCTGGCGGCTGATCGCCCAGCGCACTGTGGTGATCGCCTGGTGCTCGCCCATCGACAGGCCGGTGCTGGGCTCGTCGGTCCGCGGGGCCACGGGCGCGAGATCCTTGGGCCGGATCCGGGCGAGCGCGGCGAGCCGCCGCGGCGCGGTCTTGGCGCGGTTCGCGTCGAGCAGCGCGCGTCGCAGGCGGTCGCCGACGACGATCGGCGCGTCGGACGCGGAGTCGACGCCGCCCGCGATCCCGGACTCGAGCTGGCCGAGCGCGATCTTGTTCGCGAGGGCCACCACGGTCTCGACGCCCGTGGCGCACGCCTCCTGGGCGTCGCTCGCCGGCGTGCGCGGTGACAGGGGCGAGCCGAGCACGGCCTGGCGCGTGAGGTTGAAGTCCCGGCTGTGCTTGAGGACGGCCCCGGCGGAGACCTGGCCGATCACCTCGCCCTGCAGCCCGAACCGCGCGACGAGGCCGTCGAGCGCGGCCGTGAGCAGGTCGAGGTTGCTGGCGTGCGCGTAGGGGCCGCCGGCGCGCGCGAAGGGGATCCGGTTGCCGCCGAGCACGTAGGCCGGTCGAGGACTGCTCATTCCACATCACCGTCGATGTCGGGCCGCGCCAGGTGGCGGCAGAGGCTAGGGACCAAGGTCCTACAAACACTGTGCAGGACGCATGGTACTTGATACCGTCGGTTCCGTGAGTCCCGCTGGCAAGGCCGGG
>JAJYTJ010000105.1 GCA_021793115.1 Actinomycetes bacterium
CGATGCGCTCGCGGGCGCGGGTGCGGGTGCGGGCCGGGGAGGCGGGGGGCGGAGTGGCGGGGGCCGGGGGCGGGGGTTGGAGGTGGTGGGGGGGGTCAGCGCTGGTGGCGGTTGACCGCGCTGACGATCGCCTTGAGGGACGCGGTGGTGATCGACGGGTCGATGCCCACGCCCCAGACGATGTCCCCGCCGATGGCGCACTCGACGTAGGCGGCCGCCGTCGCGTCGCCGCCCGCCGAGAGGGCGTGCTCGGCGTAGTCGAGCACCGCCAGGTCCACGCCGAGCGTCCTGAGCGCCGCGACGAAGGCCGCCACCGGGCCGTTCCCCGTGCCCGTGATGGTCCGCTCGACGCCGCGGTCGACGACGTCCACCTCGAGCGTGTCCGCGCCCCCCTCGGTGCTCGTCGTCCGCGTGCCGCGCAGCGAGAACCGGCCCCACTCCTCCAGCGGCTCGGCGTCGGACGCCGGCGTGGCGCCCGCCCGCACGTGCGCGGGGGTCATGCCCGTGAACTCGGCGGGCAGGTACTCGTCGACGAAGAAGCGCCACAGGTCGTCGGCCGTCACCTCGGTGCCCAGGCGGTCGGTGTGGCGCTGGACCACCTGGGAGAACTCGATCTGCAGCCGGCGCGGCAGGTCGAGGTCCCGCTCCGACTTCATGAGGTACGAGATGCCGCCCTTCCCGGACTGGCTGTTGACGCGGATGATCGCGTCGTACGTGCGGCCCACGTCGCGCGGGTCGATCGGCAGGTAGGGCACGGCCCACACCAGGTCGCCCACGTCCTTGCCGGTGGCCGCGGCCTCCGCCTCCATCGCGGCCAGGCCCTTGTTGATCGCGTCCTGGTGCGAGCCGGAGAAGGCGGTGAACACGAGGTCGCCGCCGTAGGGGTGGCGCTCGCCGACGGGCATCTGGTTGCAGTGCTCGACGACGGAGCGGACCCGTGCCAGGTCGGAGAAGTCGATCTGCGGGTCGATGCCCTGGCTCACCAGGTTCATGCCCAGCGTCACCAGGTCCACGTTGCCGGTGCGCTCGCCGTTGCCGAACAGGCAGCCCTCGATGCGGTCCGCTCCCGCGAGGTACCCCAACTCGGCGGCCGCCACCGCCGTGCCGCGGTCGTTGTGCGGGTGCAGCGACAGCACCACGCGGTCGCGCCGGTGCAGGTGGCGGCTCATCCACTCGATCGAGTCCGCGTAGACGTTGGGCGTGGCCATCTCGACCGTGGCCGGCAGGTTGATGATCACGGGCCGGTCGTCGGTGGGGTCGAGCTCGTCGATGACGGCGTTGCACACGCGGACCGCGTACTCCAGCTCGGTGCCGGTGTACGACTCGGGCGAGTACTCGTAGAGCACCTTGGTGTCCGGGACGAGCTCCTCGTACTTCTTGCAGAACCGGGCGCCGGAGACCGCGATGTCCAGCACGCCGTCCTCGTCGGCCCGGAAGACGACGCGCCGCTGCAGCACCGAGGTCGAGTTGTAGAAGTGGACGATCGCCTGCTTCGCGCCCGCGATCGCCTCGTACGTGCGCTCGATGAGGTGCTCGCGGCACTGCGTCAGCACCTGGATGACGACGTCGTCGGGGATCCGCCCCTCGTCGATGAGCATGCGGACGAAGTCGAAGTCCGTCTGCGACGCCGACGGGAAGCCGACCTCGATCTCCTTGTAGCCCATCTCGACGAGCAGCTCGAACATCGCCAGCTTGCGTGCCGGGTTCATGGGCTCGATGAGGGCCTGGTTGCCGTCCCGCAGGTCGACCGCGCACCAGCGCGGCGCCCTGGTGATGGTGCGGGAGGGCCAGGTGCGGTCCGGCAGGTCCACGCGGATCTGCTCGGCGAAGGGCCGGTACTTGTGGACCGGCATGCCGGAGGGCTGCTGAGGGGTTCGCTCGATGTAGCTCATAGGTGGGTCCTCGCTCGTCGTCGGGAAGGTCAGCCGGCACGGCGGACTCCGCGGCGAGGGACCGGCTTAGAGGGCCCCGCCGCGGCGAGCAAGGAGGAGGTTGCGCCGCACGAAGGGCACCATACCCCCGCGCCGCGCCGCGCCCGCAACGCGTCCGCGGAGCGATCGGGCCGAGACGCGGGCCCACCACCTCGTCCGCGACGGCACGGCGGCACGCATGGCGCCGAGCGCCTCGTCGACGTCGAGCCAGTACGCGGCGACCTCCGCGTCGCTCGGGACGCCCGCGGCGAACACAGCGCGATCGGCCCTGCGGGCCAGGCCGTCGAGCCGCACGGCCACTGCTCCCGCCTGCTCGGGGGCGCCCGTCGCGAACGCCCGGCCCACCGCGGCGGCGCCCTCGCGCCTGGTGCCGCGTGGCCCGGGTGGTCGGCGCAGGTCGCGCGCGGCGTCCATCACCTCGTCCCAACCGCCCGCCACGCGGTGGACCGGGTCGAGGGCGCGGCGCCGCCGGCGCCGCCGTACGAGCTTGAGGCCGGCGACGGTGAGGAACGGGCCGGCGAGCACGAGCAGGCCACCGGTCCCGGCGCCCGCGTAGCCGACGACGCGCAGCCACGTCGGGACGGCGCCGGAGCCGTGCTCGTCCTGCCGCATCGACGGGCGAGCGGTGTCGGCGTCGGGTGCCTTGACGTCGGGCTCCGGCGGCGGCGGGGGCTGCACCACCTGCGGCTTGGGGTCCGAGGGGGCCGGGTCGGGGTCCTGGTTGACGGTCTTCGACGTCGGCGGCGTGGCGTCGAACGGCACCCAGCCGTAGCCGACGAAGGGCACCTCGACCCACGCCTGCACGTCCGCGCCGGTCACCTCGACGGCGCCGTCGCTCGTCGTCCGCGGCCCCGAGGCCGCCGTGCCCTGCGCGCCGGAGCCGGGGACGAAGCCGAGCACCACCCGCGCCGGCAGGCCCATCTCCCGGACCATGAGCGCCAGGGTGGCGGCGTACTGCTCGCCGTCCCCCACGATGACGCCGGCGCCGAGGAACGAGGCGATCCGGTCCGCGCCGTGCCCCGACAGCGACGGGTGCTCGCCGGACTGCCCGTCGCTGAAGTAGCCGTGGTCGACGAGCCAGGTGGCCAGCGACTGGACCACCTCGGCCGGCTTGCCCGCGTCGCGCGCGATGTCCGGCGCGAGCGTGCGGATGCGCGCCGGGACGCCCGAGAGCGCGGGCTCGGACACCGACTGCGGGCGCGCCGCGCCGAGCGCCGTCACGGACGGGGCCGGCGGCACCACGGCGTCCACCGTGTAGCTCAGTCCCTGGTGCAGACCGTCGACGAGCACCGCGGCCCCGGTCGCGTCGTTGAACCGCAGCGCGGGCTGCTCGGCCGCGTCGAGCGAGATGCGGGTCGCCTCGCCCACCGTGGGCAGCCATGGCCCGTCGAGCGCCCCGACGTCGACCCGCACGGCGGCGGCCGGTCCGGTGATCGGCGCCGGGAGCTCGTCGCCCACGCGCCGGAACTCCCCCGACGACGCCACCGTCCCGGACCCCGCCACGTTCCACACCACGCCGTCGTACCGGTCGAAGGTCGCCAGCCGGATGCGCGCGCCCTGCGGCAGGCCGGAGACGGTGAAGAGCACCGCGTCCTTCTCCTTGACGTACTGCCGGAAGGCCGCGAGCGGGCTCGGGTAGGCATCCGGGTCCCACGGTGGCGTGATCCGGTCACGCAGCACGAACCGCGACGTTCCCTGGGTCACGGCGGGACCGCCGGCGAGCCCGGCGCCGACGGCCACCGCGAGTACCACGCCGGTGGCCAGGACCCGCCGTGCACCCAGGCGCCCTGCGCGCCACGACGCCCAGCCGCCGAGCAGCACCACGAGCGCCGTGCCCTCGAGCGCCGGTGGAAGCGGCGGCGTGCGCGTCCCCAGCAGGGCGGCGAGCAGCGCCACCGCGACGGGCACGAGGGCCGCCACGGCCGCGACGCCGGGCGTCGGGGCCCGCAACGCGAGGGTCGCCGCGGCCGCCGACCCGGCGAGCGCGAGCAGCAGCGCCGCGACCAGCACCGTCCCCGCCGGGCCGATGGGCGGCTGCAGCGTGAGCACCTGCTTCCACGCGGAGGCCGCGCCGCGCGCCAGCGCGGCCGGCGTGCGCGGGCCGGGCAGCCACCCCACGAGCGTGGTGCCGCGCGCGGCGAGCGCCCCGCCGACCAGCACGTAGCCGACGACGAGCACCGCGACGACGCCCAGGCCCGACCACCGACGCCACGCCCCGAGCACCGCGACGCCCGCGCCGAGCAGCAGCCCGCCGAGCAGCGCGGGCACGGCCGTGCCGCCGCCGTACACGGGGAGCAGCGGCGTGAGCGCGAGCGCGAGCCCGACGAGCAGGCACGCGACGTCGAGCGCCGCACGCACGCCGCGGCGCGGCCCGGCGGGCACCGGGGCGACCGCCCGGGCCACGCCCGTGCCGGGGTCGAGCCGGCGGCGCAGCAGGTCGCCGAGGGCACGCCAGGCCGCCGGCGGCGCAGCCTCCTCCGGGAGCAGCCAGCCGGCCGGCACTCCCTCGGTGCGGGGCCGGCCGTCGGAGGCACGGCGCCGCGACGCCTCCTCCTCGCGCGTGCGCGGGGCCGTCACGGCAGCACCGCCCGCCGCAGCAGCCGGGGCAGGTCGTCGAGCGCGCCGAGCGTCGCCAGCGTGAGCAGGCCGTTGGTCCGCGCGGACGCCTGCGCCCCCGGCGCGCAGCGCACCACGAGCGTGCGCGCGCCGGACGGCACGTGCTGCGCCCCGAGCCGCAGGTCACGATCGTCGGGCACCGCGCCCGTGACGAGCACCGCCAGCGAGGCGTCCGGCGCCTCGCGCGCCACCCGCCGGCCCAGCAGGTGCACGCCCGCCCCCGCGGAGCCGGTCATGAACGCCGCGCAGTCGTCGAGCAGCACCGGGGGCGAGGCGACCCGCAGCCGGCCCGGTCCGGCGACCACCGTGACGCCCCGCTGGTCCCGGATCGCCTGGACACCGAGCGACGCGGTCACGCTGACGGCGAGCTCCAGGTCGTCCTCCCCCGCGTAGTCCGCGGGCGCGTCGGCGAGCGCGATCGCCGTCTGCGTGCGCCGGGTGTCCTCGAACTGCTTGACCATCAACGTGTCGCGGCGCGCCGTGGTGCGCCAGTGGATGTACCGCCGGTCGTCGCCCGCCACGTAGTCGCGCAACGCGTGGAAGCTGAGGTCCGTGTCGCTGCGGTCGCGCGCGGTCTGCCCCTCGAGGTCGCGCAGCACGCCCGCCGTGGCAGCGCCCAGGGCGACCACGCGGGGGTGCACGAACAGCTCGACCGGGTCCGTCCAGCGCACGGTGCGCCGCGCCAGCCCCAACGGGTCCCCGCGCCAGGACCGCACCGGGCCGACGACGACGACGCAGCGCCGGTCGGTGGGCACCGCGACCAGCTCGTCGTGCCGGGCGCCCGGCGCCAGCGACGGCACCGCGAGATCGGCGACGGAGCGCCCGACCGGCAGCTCGAGCCGAGACGGCAGCGACCGGCGCCGCGCGGCGTTGCCCACGACGAGCCGGCCCACGGCGCGCTCGCCCACCGTGACCCGCCGCGTCGCGAGGTCCAACGTCACGCGGTAGCGGGCGCGACCGGCGGTCATGACGAGCGACGCGACGAGCACCCCGGCCGCCGCGGTGCCGAGCGCCCCGAGCTCGGTCCAGCCGAGCAGCCGCCCGACGAGCAGCCCGGCCGCCGCCGCGACCGCGACCGACCAGCCGAGCGGCGAGACCCTCACGTCAGTAGACCCGCAGCGCGGGCGGCGCGACCTCGTCGAGCACCCGGTCGAGCACCTGCGCGGCCGTGACGCCGGCGAACTCCGCCTCGGCGTCGAGCACCAGCCGGTGCGCCAGGACCGGGTGGACCAGCTCCTTGACGTCGTCGGGCACCACGAACTCCCGCCCGGCAGCGGCAGCCCACACCTTGGCGCAGCGCACGAGCGCCAGGCCGCCGCGGACGCTCGCGCCCACCGCTGTGCGGCCGTCCTCGCGCGTGGCCTCGAGCAGGCGCGCGACGAAGTCGAGCACGGACGTGTCGACGTGGACGGTCTGGGCGACGTCGCACATCTCGCCGACGCGCTCGGTGGTGACGACCGGCCGCAGGTGCGCCGTCCGGTCGCGCGCGCCGGCGAGGATCTCCACCGACGCGGCCCGGTCCGGGTAGCCGAGCGACGTCTTGATGAGGAACCGGTCGAGCTGCGCCTCGGGCAGGCGGTAGGTGCCGGCCTGCTCGATGGGGTTCTGGGTGGCGATGACCATGAACGGGCGGCCCACGGGGTGGCTCACGCCGTCGACCGTGACGTTGCTCTCCTCCATGACCTCCAGCAGCGCCGCCTGGGTCTTGGGCGAGGCCCGGTTGATCTCGTCGGCCAGCACCACGGACGCGAACACGGGGCCCGGGTGGAACTCGAACGTGCGCGTGCCCTGGTCCCAGATGGTGACGCCCGTGACGTCCGACGGCAGCAGGTCGGGCGTGAACTGGATGCGGTGGTGCGTCCCCTGCACGCTCGCGGCGAGGGCCTTGGCCAGGGAGGTCTTGCCCGTGCCCGGCGCGTCCTCGAGCAGCAGGTGCCCCTCGGCGACCATCGCGACGAGCGCGAGGCGGACCGTGCGCCGCGTGCCGAGCAGCGCCTGGCCGACGTTGTCGGCGAGCGCGTCGAACACCTCCGCGAAGCGGGTGGCCTGCTCGGGGGTCATCGGGGGCTTCCTCCACTCGTCGGACGCCGTCAGGGCGTCGTCACGGATAGGACATCGGACCAATCGCCCGCGCCCTTGACGTTGAGCGCCCGCACCTGCAGGCCGAACGTGCCCGCCAGGCCGACGTCGCCGAAGCGCAGCGACGTCGCGCCCGCCCCGCCCGGGACCGGTGCCGGGGCGCTGTAGGTCGCCCCGGAGTCGGGCGTCGTCCGGTACTCGTACCCGGTGATCGGGCGGTCGCTCGCAGGGGCGGCCCACGTGGCCCGGACACCACGCGCCGACAGCGCGAGCGTCACCACGGCGGGCACGCGCGGCGCGAGCGTGAGTGCCGAGCCGGTCCCGGTGCTCCACGCGGCATCGCCCGCGGCGTTGCGCTGCCGCACCTCGAGCGTGACGAGGTCGGGCGTGGCCGGCTGGTTCTTGTCGCACCACGGCGTGCTCGAGGTCTGCGACGGCGACACCGTCACCCAGGGGTCCGTCAGCAGCAGCCGGTACTGGGTCTCCAGCACCGGCGCGCCCCCGTTCGAGCCGAGCTGCACCGTCATCGTCACGCAGTCGACGTCCGGCCCGGGCGTCACGGTGACCACGGGCGTCGCCGGACGCGTGACGACGACGCCGCTGGTCACCTGCACCCAGTCGCTCGTCGCGCCCTTGGAGGAGACGGCCCGCACCGAGAAGGTGGGCGTGGAGCCGCCGGCCAGGCCGGTGATCGTCGTGCTCGTCCCGGTCACCGTGCCGTGCCCCTGGACCTCGTAGCCCGTGATCGTCGCGTCCGCCGCGCCGGCGTCGGTGGGCGCGGTCCACGTCAGCGTGACCGACCCGTTGCCGGGGTCGCGCACGTCGGCGGCGACCGACGCCGCGGCCGCCAGGCCCGTGGGCGCGCCCGGCGCGCTCCACACCTCGCCGACGACGGAACCCCAGGTCGACGCCCCGGCCTTGTTCACGGCCCGCACCTGGATCTGGTAGGCCCGCCGCTGCGCGTCGGTGATCTGGTAGGTCGTCGCCGTGCCCACATCGACAGGCGTGCCGCCGTCGACGACGACGTCGTACCGGGCGACCGCGTCGCCGTGCGCGGCGGGGCCCGTGACGGCGGGCCAGGTGACGTCGATGGTGTTGCCCGTCAGGGCGCCCTGACGCCGGGTGGCGTCGGGCACGGGCGCGTCCGGGACGCCGGCCGGCACCTCGGAGGCGCTGTCCGACCACCCCGACGGGTCCGGCGCCTTGTTCGAGGCCCGCACGCGCACGGTGTACCGCGTGCCGTTGGTCAGGCCGGTGAACGTGTGCGAGGTCGACGCCTCGGTGACGCTGACCACGCCGGCCGACGAGCCGGTGAGCTCGAGCGTGTAGCTCGTCACGGGCGAGCCGGTCTGCGGCGGCGCGGTCCACGTCGCGGTGAGCGTGCCGTCGCCGAACGTCAGGGCGAGGTTGGTCGGCGGGTCGGGCACCGCGTCGGGCCGCGCGGGCGCGGACGGCGCGGACACCGGCGACCAGCCGACCGCGTTGTGCGCCTCGAGCGAGAACGTGTACTCGGTGTCGTTCGTCAGGCCGGTGACCGTGCAGACCGTGCTCGGGCACATCGTGACGAGCATGCCCGGCATGGCGGTGACGCGGTAGGAGTCGATCGGCTGCCCCCGACTGTCGGGAGCGGTCCACGACAGTGCCACCGCGCGGTCGCGGACCGCGTCTACCCGCGGCGGCGACGGCGCGGCCGGCGGCCCGCTCACCACGAGCACCACCTCGCCCTCGACGTCGCGGTCCGGGTCGCCCGTGACGTCGCGGACGCGGAACGTCGTCACCATCTCGCCGACGAAGTCGGCCGCCGGGTGCAGCACCACGGTGCCGCCCGTGCCGAGCGACGCCGTCCCGGCGCCGGGCGTCTGCACGCTGACACCGACGACGGTCAGGGGCGAGTCCGGGAAGGGGTCATACGCCCCGGCCAGCACGTCGACGCTGCGGTCCTGCCCCTGCACGCCGTCCGTCAGCCGCTGGTCGACGACCTTGGCGCGCTGGCGCGTGCTCGCGATGACGGCGAGGTCGACCGACACGTCGAGCACGCCCGCGCGCCCGTAGCCGATGGCCAGGTCGAGCGTCCCCGTGGTGCCCTTGGGCGTGGCGGCCCCGGCCGAGACCGAGAGCACCGACCCGCGCAGCGGCGCGACGAACCCGGCCGGCACCGCGGACGTGATGCGGAACGTGTCGTCGCCGGGCTGTGCGGGGCGCCCGTCGGGGCCGGTGAGGAACGTCAGCAGGTCGACCGCCACCGGGGCCTCGCCCGGTGCGACGCGGATCTGCGACGGCGTGAACGTCGGCGGGTGGTCGTCCACGGCGATGACCGTGATGGGGATGGTGAGCAGGGACGTGCGGGCGAGCGGGTCCCCCGGGCCGGTGGCGTCGGTGACGGGCACGGTTACCGAGGCCGGGCCCGCGTACCCGGCGGCGGACGTGAACTGCAGCGTCTTCGCGTCCTTGACCAGTGACGATCCGTCCGAGCGCGTCGCGGAGACGCCCGCCGGGTCGGCGATCGAGGGCGACCGCCCCGGGGCCACCTGGACGTGCTCGTCGAGCGGGATCACCAGCTGCTCGCCCGAGGCCACCGTGAGGTCGGGTGCGTCCCGGCGCAGCACGGGCGGGAAGTTGCCGAGCGCGGGCACGGTGATGAAGGCGTAGGCGAACGCCGAGGGCTCGCGCGTGTTGGTGAGCAGGAAGGGCAGCGTCTGGGCGTGGTCGGTGAGCGTGACCACCGCGGTCCGGTCTGCGGCCACGTGGGCCACGTCCGCCGTCACGTCCGGCACGGACACCGCCAGGTCGCTCATCGGCCCGCTGGGGTTCTGGGCGGTGGCCAGCACGTCCACCGCCACCTCGGTCTTGCCGAACGTGTCGGCCGCAGGGACCACCACGTCCTTGGCCACGGGCGGCAGCACGGGCGCGTCCGCCCGCACGGTGACGGTGAGGATCGCGCTGTCGCGACCGCCGCGCGCGTTCGTGGCCGTGTAGACCACCTGCACCGTGCCGGGAGTCTGCGGCGCGGTGACCGAGACGCGCCCGGTCGTCACGTCCGCCGTTGCCTGGACGCCGGCGGGTACCTGCAGCACCGGGTCGAGCGACAGCGTCCCGCCCGACGAGTCGACGTCGTTGGCCAGCACCCGCACCTGCACCAGCTCGCCCGGGCGCACGGTTACCGCGTCGTCGCGCGCCACCACGGACGCGGCCGTCGTCGGGCGCGGCGCGATGCCGACCCGCACGGTGGCGACCGCGCGCCGCCCGGTCCAGTCCTCGACCGCGTACGTGAAGGTGTCCGTGCCGGACTCGTCGCCGAACGCCTGGTAGCTCAGCGAGTCGGTGCCTGCGGTGACCACGCCCTTGGTGGGTGCCGAGGCCAGGCCGAGGAGCGTCACGCCGTCGCCGTCGGCGTCGATCCCGACGAGCGGGACGTCGATCCGCACGGTGTCGCCGGCGAAGACGCGCGCGGTCAGGTCGCGCGGGCGCGGCGGCGGCTTGGAGTCGGCCGACGAGGCGTGGACGTGCACCGTGAGCGTGGCCGCCGTGGTGTTGCCCGCGCTGTCCGAGACGGCGAACGTCGCGTGGACCGTCATGGGCGTCTGGGGCGCCTGGTACCGCAGCACGCTGCCGGAGACGAAGAGCAGGCCCTGCCCGGCGGCCAGCGGCTGCGGCAGCTCACGGTCGAGCGTGAGCGGGTCGCCGTCGGGGTCGTACGCCGTGTCCAGCACCGGCACGGTGACCACGCCCCCGGTGCGCACGGAGGCGTCGACGTTCTCGACGACGGGTGCCTGCGACGAGCCCGCGGCGGGCACCGGCAGCACGACGATCTCGCCGGTCGCGCTCGCGGTGCCGTTCGACACCGTGTAGGAGAGCGACACCGGACCGTCGGGCGCGCGGTCGGCGGAGATCTGCACCAGGTGGTGGTCGAGCACGGCCGCCCGCAGCCCGGCGCCGTCCGGCACGTCGACCGACTGCAGCACCAGGACGCCGCCGTTCGGGTCCTGGTCGTTGGCCAACGGGTCGATTGTCACCTGCCCGCCGGCGGGCAGCAGCGCGCGGTCCCGGACCGCGACCGGTGGCGCCGCCTGGTCGGGCCACGCCAGCACGTCCACGCGCGCCAGGCCGGCGGCCTGCTGCGGCGGCGCGGTGACGGTGAACGGCACGTAGTACGTGCCGGGCCGCGGCGCTGTGACCGTGAACGTCCCGGCCAGCAGGTCGGTGCTGATCGTCGCGCCCACCACGTCGTCCACGCCGGCGAGCGCCGCGGGCTGGGCCGACCCGCTGCGCACCGCGTCGAGCGGGTGGACCGTGACCGGCTGGTCCACGTACGTGGTGACGAGCACGGGGTCGATGTGGGGCGGCACCGAACCCTCGGGCCGCACGTCGACCAGCACGTCGCCCCGCGCGGTGTCGGTGCCGTCGGAGACCGTCACCGAGATGCGCGTCTGGCCGAGCGTGCCGCCGTCCGCCTGGAAGGTCAGCGTCCCGTCCTGCCGCGCGCGGACGGTGCCGGCGGCGGGGTCCGCGGTCGCGCCGACGAGCTGGAGGTCGTCGCCGTCGGGGTCGACGAAGCTCGACAGCACGTCCAGGCTCACGCGGCCGCCCTGGTCCACCGTGGCGCTGGGCACCCGGACCTGCCGCGGCGCGCCGTTGGCGGCCCCACCGGCCACGCGCAGCGTCAGCGTGGCGGTCGAGGGCGGCGTGGTGCCGCGCCCGTCCGTCACGGTGTACGTCACCTGCGCCGAGCCGTGCGCCCCCGGGGCGACGCGCACCTGCAGCGCGCGGCCGCCGTACACGCGTTCCAGCACGCCGAACGACGGGGGCAGCTGGTCGAACTCGGAGATCGCGAGGATGCCGCAGTCCGACGTCGTGTCGTTGTCGAGCACCGGAAGCACGGTGGTGCGGCCCGGCCGCACGCCGAACTCGTCGTCCACCGCCTGGGGCGCGCCCGAGTCGTGCCCGCACTCGGCCACCAGGTCCTTGGTCAGCGTGCCCTGCGTCTGCCGCGTGCCCGGCTCGGGCTGCGGCTGGGGAGCCACCTGCTCCCAGTCCGGCACCCGCAGGTTGCTGTCCTTGGCGGGCAGCCACAGCCGGCCGGCCGCGGTGTCGTTGAGCACCACCATCGAGCGGTTGACCCGGAACACGAGCGTTCCGCCCGAGCCGACGTCGGCCAGGTCACGGCGCACGTCGCCGTGCCCGCACGACTGCAGGGACGAGCCCGTGGGCGTGGCCCAGGCGCCGTATGCGCAGCCCGCGACGCGGACGGGGCGCGCCGGCGCGCCGGCGCCGCCGGAGCGATGGCTGACGATCGCGCCGCCCCGCAGCGGCACCTCGAGCAGCGCCGTCCGGCTCGCGACGAGCACCGTCGCGGCCGCGGGGCCCGGCTGCTGCAGCACGAGCCCCTGGCCGGGCAGCGTCACGGTGCCGTGCCGGGTTCGCAGCTGGTTGCCCGAGAGCACCACCGGGTCGTCGCCCACGGCGGTCAGCTGGTCGACCGGCCCGGCCCCGACCGTGCCGTCCGGCCGCTGCCCGGCCGGGGTCAGTCGGGTCACGGTCCCGTCGGTCGCCGCGACCGCCAGCGCGGTGCCCGTCGTGGCGGCCACCACCTGCCCGCCCGGGCCGAGCGCGAGGTCGGCCGGGTCCTGCGCGAGGTGCAGCCCGGACAGCGCGCCGATCGGGCGCACCCACACGTTCCCGTCCTTGTCGCCGAACGCGACCGTGCCGCCGCCGAGGGACGTGCTCACGCCGGCGGCCGCCACGTCGGCGACCGTCGCGACGGTCGCCGGGTCCACCACGGCCACCGTGGAGGCGCCGACGAGCAGCACGTCGGAGCCGTCCTGCAGCACGTCGAAGCGCGCGGAGTCCGCGGCGAGCCCGGCGTTGAGCTCTTCGACGGGCACGTTGTACCGGCCGAGCATGCCCCGGTCGGTCGAGGTGACCCAGACCGCGCCGTCGTCGAGGTTGAGCCGGGCCAGCGGGAACCCGCGGTCCAGCGCCGCGAGCGTCGCGACCAGCACCGGGATGGTCACCACGGCGGCGGCCGTGGTGAGGCGGCGGCGCGGCAGCCGGATCATCCGGCGCACCCGCGGGCGGCGTCCGACGAGACCCGGCCGTCACCCCGCACGAGCAGCACCTGGATGCAGACCTGGCCGGGTGCGTGCGCCGCGGGGACCGTCGCGGTCGGCTCCGCCACGAGCGTGAGCGGCTCCTCGCCGGTCGCCGTGACGACGCCCCACTGGTAGCGGTCGCCGTCCTGCGGCGCCGGGTCGGTCCAGGTGAAGCGCACGGAGCCGTCCGCGGCGCGCGTGCCCGCCAGCGAGGTGACGGCCGGGACGGCCACGGCCGGGGGCGCGGTGCGCTGCACCTGGATCCCCGGGTCCTGGGGGTCCGCCGGGGACTGGTGCCAGAACGCCGCGACGAGCCCCACGGCCGCCGCGACCAGCACGAGCGCCGCGGCACCGGTGCCGGCCCGCCGCGCCGGCGACGTCCTGGGTGGCGGCTGCGGACCGTCGACCGCGTCGTCCGGGACCGCGGGGACGGCCTCGTCGGGCGCCGGGGCGACCGCGAGCGGCCCGCGCGGGCGGGTGGGCCCCGGCTCGCCGGCGCCGGCCGGCGCG
>JAJYTJ010000106.1 GCA_021793115.1 Actinomycetes bacterium
CCTGCCCGGGGACGCGCGCGGGAACCGGCGCGGGCCTGCGCGGAGCCGCGTGGACCTGCGCGGTGACCGGCGTGGTGACCGGCGTGGTGACTGGCGCGGACCGGCGCGGACCGGCGTGGTGACTGGCGTGGACCGGCGTGGTGACCGGCGTGGACCGGCGCGGACTGGCGTGGTGACCGGCGTGGTGACCGGCGTGGTGACCGGCGTGGTGACTGGCGTGGACCGGCGTGGTGACCGGCGCGGACCGGCGTGGTGACCGCAGTGGTCCCTGGCGTCGGTGCGGGTCGGGCGCGGATGATGACGCCGTGAGCCGCCGGCCGGGACCTCAGGCGTGCCGCCCGGTGCGACCCGGGGCGGGTGCGGCGTGAGCGGGTCGTCCCTCTCGCCGGGTGCCTTTGAGGTGAACGAGCAGGTGGCCGCGGCCCTCGAGGTGCTCGAGCACTCGACGCGGCACGCGTTCGTCACCGGCCGCGCGGGCACCGGCAAGTCCACGTTGCTGCTGCGCTACCTCGACGGCGCCGACCTGTCCCGCACCGTGGTCCTGGCACCCACCGGCGTCGCGGCGCTGCACGTGGGCGGCGAGACGATCCACCACTTCTTCCGGCTGCGCCCGGGCCAGACGCCGGAGGAGGCGGCGGCCGCCGGCCGCCGGGCGGCGACGGGGCAGAACGCCGACACCTATCGCCGGCTGACGACGATCGTCGTCGACGAGGTGTCGATGGTGCGCGCCGACCTGCTGGACGGGGTCGACTCCTTCTTGCGCGCCGCACGGGGTTCCGCCGAGCCGTTCGGCGGCGTGCGGATCATCGCCTTCGGCGACCTCCACCAGCTGCCTCCGGTGGTCACGGCCGAGGAGCGCCCCCTGTTCCGCGAGCAGTACCCGTCGCCCTACTTCTTCTCGTCGCACGTGTTCACGCGGCTGCGCGAGGAGGAGAACCTGGCCAACTTCTCGTACGTCGAGCTGCAGAGGATCTACCGGCAGGTGGACCAGGAGTTCATCGACTTCCTCAACCGGGTGCGGTCGAAGGACCTCGACACCGCCGACCTCGAGCTCGTCAACGCCCGCGTCGTCGACGTGGACGCAGCGATGGCCGATCCCGCGGGGCCCCTCTTCCTCACGACGACGAACCGGCGAGCCTCCGAGATCAACGCGGCGCACCTGGCGCGGCTGGGGGGTGCGGAGCTGCGGTCGGTGGCCCGGGTCTCGGGGGAGTTCCCCGACTCGTACCGCCCGACCGACCTGGAGCTGACGCTCAAGGTCGGCGCCCGCGTGATGCTCGTGAGCAACGACTCCGCCGGCCGGTGGGTCAACGGGTCCATGGGCACCGTCTGCGCGTTCGACGACGAGGCGGGCGGCCTCGTCGTGCTGCTCGACGACGGCGACCAGGTCGACGTCGAGCCCTGCACCTGGGAGGCGACGTACAACCGGTGGGACGCGGCCGCCGGCGGCATCGTGCGCGAGACGCTCGGCTCGTTCACCCAGCTGCCGGTGCGCCTGGCGTGGGCGGTGACCATCCACAAGGCCCAGGGCAAGACGTTCGACCGCGTGGTCGTCGACTTCGAGCGCACCACCTTCGAGCACGGCCAGGCCTACGTGGCGCTGAGCCGTGCGCGGCGGCTGGACGGCCTGGGGCTGGCGCGGCCCATGAGGGCGAGCGACGTGCGGCTGGACCGCAGCGTGGTGCGCTTTCTCACGGGGATCCAGGCCCAGATCGCGCGCAACGCCTGGGACGGCGACGCGATCGTCGAGCTCCTCGAGCGTGCCATCGCGACCGGTGCCGACCTTGAGATGGACTACCTCAAGGGCAACAACACCCGCACCACGAGGGTGGTCACGCCGCAGTCCCTCGCCGCGATGTCGTACTCCGGCACCGGCTTCCCCGGCCTCGTCGCGTACTGCCACCTGCGACACGAGGTCCGCACGTTCAACGTCGACCGCATCCTCGCGGTGCGGGCCGTCTCTCGACGGCCCGCGCTGACCCTCCGACGCCCGCGTGACCGGGGTCGCAGCGGCAGTCGGCTCCTGGCCCGAGGCCCCGTCATGAGTGAGCATCACGCACGGGCACCGATGCGGCGCACCGAAGTGGCCCGGCGAAACTGGCGTGCAGGCGAGCCGACGCGAGGCTGAGCCGACGCGCGCGTGAACCGACGCGTGCGTGAGCCGACGCGTGGGTGAAGCCGACGTCCGTGAACAGCACAGCTAGAACGGTGGTTCGTCGGGGTAGGGGCTGGCCGGGCGTGGGGGACCGTCGCCTGGGCTGTGGCCGTGGGACGCCGCGCCGCCGCGCACGTGGGCCAGTGCGGAGGCGGTCAGCGTGATCGGGATGGCCAGGCGGGTGAAGGTGACGCCCCAGGGGTCGGTCCACTCGCTGGCGCCGGACTGGGGGATGCGGCGCACGGTCCAGCCGCCGTGGGTCTTCTGCTCGTGGTGGTGCTTGCAGCGCAGGTCGAGGTTCTCGGCGGTGGTCTGCCGCTCGGCGGGGCGGGTGGGGTCGTACGGCGTGCGGTGGTCCAGCTCGCACCGATGGCCGGGTTGGCTGCAGCCCATGTAGGTGCAGGTGATGTCGCGCGCGATGACGAAGGCGGTCAGGTCGGCGCCGGGCTGGTAGGTGGTGGTGCCGCGTTCGACGAGCGCGCCGGTGGCGGGGTCGGTGAGCAGGCGGCGCCAGGTGCCGTCGGCGGCGATCTGGCGGGCCATGTCGGCGGGGATGGGGCCGTAGCCGGCGAGCTCACCGGGGAGGTCGTCCAGCCCGAGCAGCGTGGTGGCGGCGACCGTGACCTGGATCTCGGCGCGCCGCCGGTGCTTGCTGGGCAGGGTGGTGCCGTCGGGCAGGGTGCCGGTGGCGGCGATCGACTCGAAGATCGTGCTGAAGGCGTCGGCGCGGCGTTGATGGACGTCGCGCTCGTCGTGGTCGGTGCGGGTGGTGCCGGCCAGGGCGTCGACGACGGTGAAGACCGTCACGGCGGAGGGTGCCGGCAGCAGCGCGGTCAGCAGCGCCATGCCGTCCCCGGTGGGCTGCAGCTCCAGACCGCGCTCGGCCCGCGCGCGGGCGCAGCGGGCCTGGGCCTGGGCGGGGTCGGCGGCCAGCACGAGGCGTTGGGTCAGGCGGCGCAGCTGGGGTGCTGACCACAGCGGGGCGTCGACGAGCGCCGCTGCCACGACGCCGTTCCACCGTCCTGGTGCGCCGTCCAGCGGCAGGGAGTCCAGGACCGCGTCGACGCGGCGCAGGTCCACCCCGCCCTCGGCCAGGGCATCACCCAGGGCGGGGTGGTCGCCCAGCGCTTGGGCCCGGCCGACCATGCGTTGTGCCTGGTAGGCGGTGCACGAGAGCGCGGCCTGGAGCTCGTCGGCGACCCGGGTGGAGCCGACCCCGGGCCGGGCCGCCAGCTCGGCCAGCAGCCGGGCCTGGGCGGCCTGTGCCATGCCGATGACCTGTTCCCAGCCCACGGCCCGGGCTAACAGATCCACGCCGCCGGCCTCGGTGGGCTCGACCCCGACCAGGGCCGCGGCCAGCGCGACCACGTCCCCGCCCGGCACGGTGTCACGGAAGTCCGGCAGGCACATGCCCGCCGCCACCGGCATCCGCCGGTCCGCCTCCGCGATCACCGTCATACGAACAAATGTACTAACGACCACCGACGCTCGCCACCCCCACCCACCGACCGCGCGCCCAGCCCGTGCGGCGACCAGCCCGCAGCGGGTGAGCTACGGCTGCGCCGTCGCCGGGGTGGCACTCGCCGCCGACCCGTCGCCGGCCGGTGCGGTGATGGTCAGGGTGCTCGCCACGCTGGATCGCACGTCGGTCATCGGCGGGTCCACCCCGGGCGTGGCGGTGTACGAGAGCGTCTGCGTGACGACGAGCTCGTAGGTGCCCGGTGCGAGCTCCGACGAGCCCTGGCCGGTGGGGTACTGGGCGCACGAGACCAGCGTGTGCGTGGCCCTCGTGCTCACCGGGAGGGGGTTGACCAGCAGTGCACCGTCGCCCAGGCGGTCCTTCAGGCCGAGCGACAGGTCCGGTGTCGCGGGGCCGCCCTGGACGCCGACGACGACGCCGTCGCGCACCACCGTCAGGTCGGTGCCCCACACGACGGCGGACTCACCGGTGGCCGCCGGCACGTCTGCGACGACGGTGGCCTGCCACACCGCGTCGGCCGCGATGGTGGACGAGCCCCCGGTCAGCGTGAGGCTCATCGGCGGTCCGACGTTCGGCAGCACGTCGTGCAGCGACCTGCCGCACCGCTCGAACTGCGCGGGCCAGTCGGCGGCGGAGCCCGTCGCGCCGGGCCCCGGGTGCACGGGGTTGTGCCCGGAACGCCAGGCGGCCTCCCACCCGGGCAGTCCCGCGGACACGCCACCGGCGAGCGCGACGACGACGAGCGCCGCCAGGCCCGACCGAACGCCGGTGCGGCGCGCGCGCCGCCGCCGCGCGCTCGCCCGCACCGCCGCGACGGGGATGTCGAACGCGTGCGCCGCGGGGTCCGCCGCGAGGGCGTCGAGCGCCTGCGCGATCGGGTTGCGGTCGTCGGGCTCCCTCACGGGTCCCTCCTCGTCGTGAGCTCCACGACGACGCCGTCGTCGTCGGCGAGCGGACCGAGGAGCGGCTCGAGCTTGCGCCGCGCGTCGAACAGGTACCGCTTCACCGAGCCCTCGGCGAGGCCGAGCCGGGCCGCCACCTCCGCGAGCGGCAGGTCCTCGCCGTAGCGGAGCACCGCCACGGCCCGCTCGGTGGGGGACAGGCGCAGCAGCGCCAGCCGCACGTCGACCGCCGCGGCGACCTCGGCCTCGGGCGATGTGGCCACGGGCTCGTCGTCCGAGGCGCCGAACAGGTGCCGCACCTTCGCCCACCGGGCGGCCCGGCGCGCGCCGTCGAGGTAGGCCGAGAGGATCGCCCGGCGCACGTAACGCTCGGCGTCGTCGGGCATGAAGCCGCGCCGGGTCCGGCTGAATGTCCGCACGAGCCCCTCCTGCACCAGGTCGGCGGCGGCGTCACGGTTGCCCGTCAGCAGGTAGGCGTAGCCGAAGAGCGCCCCGGCGCGCTCACGCGCGAGCACCGCCAGGGCGTCGTCGGCGTCGCCGTTGCCCACGTCACCTCCGTGCACCGTCACCAGCCAAGACGTCCAGCGTCGCCGATCGGTTGGGGGTACGGGGGCGGTTCGGCCGGGCGGGTTCGGCGAGAGGGGGCGGGCGCGCCGCGTCGTCGCTGGGCGCGGACCGGCCGTCGGCGTCCGCGGCGCCCCTCGGCTAGGACCAAGGTCACGTGTCCCGGTTAGACTGCCGCCTTCCGCGGGCGCCGCTGCCTGCGACTGCGTGGCTGCCGCCCGATCCGGAGCCACGGCCGTGTGCAGGGGAGGACACATGCTCCATCTGGGCGCCACGAGCGTCGTCATCGTCTCGGTCGTCGGCGTGCTCGCGCTCGCCGCGCTCGTCCTCGCCGCGGTGCTCGCGCGGCAGGTGCTCGCGGCCGACGAGGGCACGCCGCGCATGCAGGACATCGCCAAGGCCGTCCAGGAGGGCGCCACCGCGTTCCTCCGCCGGCAGCTGCGCACGCTCGCGCTGTTCGCGGTCGTCGTCGTCGCGCTGCTGCTGCTCCTGCCGGGCTCGGGCGGCGTCAAGGTCGGCCGCTCCGTGTTCTTCCTCGTCGGCGCGGCCTTCTCCGCGACCATCGGGTTCCTCGGCATGTGGCTCGCCACGCGTGCCAACCTGCGGGTCGCGGCGGCCGCCTCGGCCCCCGGCGGCCGCGCGGAGGGGGCGCGGATCGCGTTCCGCACCGGCGGCGCGGTGGGCATGTCGGTGGTGGGGCTGGGGCTGCTCGGCGCCGTCACGGTCGAGCTGGTCTTCGGCTTCGACGCGCCGGCCGTGCTCGAGGGCTTCGGCTTCGGCGCGGCCCTGCTGGCCATGTTCATGCGTGTGGGCGGCGGCATCTTCACCAAGGCGGCCGACGTCGGCGCCGACCTCGTCGGCAAGGTGGAGCAGGGCATCCCCGAGGACGACCCGCGCAACGCCGCGACCATCGCCGACAACGTGGGCGACAACGTGGGCGACTGCGCCGGCATGGCGGCCGACCTGTTCGAGTCCTACGCCGTGACGCTCGTCGCGGCGCTCATCCTGGGCCGGGCGGCGTTCGGCGAGCAGGGCATGGTGTTCCCGCTCATCGTCACCGGCATCGGCGCGCTGGTGGCCGCGCTCGGCGTGGCGATCACGCGCGTGCGCGGCACCGAGTCCGGGCTCACGGCGATCAACCGCGGCTTCTACATCTCGGCGCTCGCGGGCCTGGTGCTGGCGGCCGTCGCCTCCTTCCTCTACCTGCCGTCGTCGTTCGCGGCGCTCACCGGCGGCACCGCCGGGCTGCAGACCCACCCCGGCGACCCGCGGCTCGTCGCGAGCGCGGCCGTCCTCGTCGGGATCCTCCTCGCGGGCGTCATCCTCTGGGTGACCGGCTACTTCACCAAGACGACGAGCAAGCCCACGCTCCACGTGGCGCGCACCACGCTCACGGGTCCCGCGACCGTCGTCCTGTCCGGCATCGGCGTGGGCTTCGAGTCGGCCGTCTACACCGCCGGCATCATCGCCGCGGCGATCTGCGCCGTGTTCCTCGTCGCGGGCGGCTCGGTGTCGCTCGCGCTGTTCCTCATCGCGCTGGCCGGCTGCGGCTTGCTCACCACGGTCGGCGTCATCGTCGCGATGGACACGTTCGGCCCGGTGAGCGACAACGCGCAGGGCATCGCCGAGATGTCCGGCGACGTCTCGGAGGAGGGCGCGCAGATCCTCACCGACCTCGACGCGGCCGGCAACACGACGAAGGCCATCACCAAGGGCATCGCCATCGCGACCGCCGTGCTCGCCGCGACCGCGCTGTTCGGCTCGTTCGCCGACGAGGTGACGCACGCCGTCGCGGGGGTCTCGGGCGCCGCGACGGGCGACCTCGTCAAGGCGATGCTGAGCTACGAGATCATCTCGCCCATCACGCTCGTCGGGGTCATCCTCGGCGGTGCCACGGTGTTCCTCTTCTCCGGCCTGGCCATCGACGCCGTGACGCGCGCGGCCGGCTCGATCGTCTTCGAGGTGCGGCGCCAGTTCCGCGAGCACCCCGGCATCCTCACGGGCCAGGAGCGCCCCGAGTACGGCAAGGTCGTCGACATCTGCACGCGCGACTCGCTGCGCGAGCTGGCGACGCCGGGGCTGCTGGCCGCGTCCGCGCCCATCGCGGTGGGCTTCGGGCTCGGCATCGGCCCGCTCGCCGGCTTCCTCGGCGGGGCCATCGCGGCCGGCGTGCTCATGGCGGTGTTCCTCGCCAACTCGGGCGGCACGTGGGACAACGCCAAGAAGATCGTCGAGGACGGCCACTTCGGCGGGAAGGGCTCCGCGGCGCACGCCGCCGCCGTCATCGGCGACACCGTGGGCGACCCCTTCAAGGACACCGCCGGGCCGGCCATCAACCCGCTCATCAAGGTGATGAACCTGGTCGCGCTGCTCGTCGCGCCGGCCGTGGTGACGGTCTCGGTCGGGTCGGGCGCCAGCACGCCGCTGCGGCTGACGCTCGCGCTGCTCGCCGCGGCAGTGGCGTTCGGCGCGGTCGTCGTCTCCCGGCTGCGGGCAGCGAAGGCCGACCGCGAGGGCCGTCTGGAGGCCGAGGCCGCGCTGGCCGGCGCCGAGCCGATGGACGTGGTGCTCGCCGACGAGGAGGCGCGCGCCGGGCACGGTCAGGGGCGCTAGCGGTCAGGCGGGGGCCAGCGCGACGAGCCGCATCGTCCTGTCGTCGGCGTAGCAGGTCTGCAGCAGGATCTGCCCGGACATCCCGGCCGCCGCCGAGTAGTGCGCCGGGTTGGGCACGTCGCGCGCGTCCGTGACGACCCAGAGCGCGCCGTCGATCCGCACCCGGTCGCCCAGGTGCAGCCCGAGCACGGGGGTGCCGCCGCACCGGCGGTGGATCGGGTAGTACGGCTTGCCGTCGACGTTCTCGTACCAGTGGGTGAGGCCGCCCTGGCAGCGGTTGACCGCGTCCTGGCCGCCGCTGTTGACGACTCGGGTGCTCCAGGCCACCGCCGGCCCGGGGGGCGCGGCCGGGGCCTTCGGTGGCGCCGGCCGCGTGGTGGCGGCCGTGCGGAGGGCCGCTTGCACCGCGGCCTCGGCGGCGGCCTGCGCGGCCGCCGCCGCAGCCGCCTGAGCCGTCGCCGCCGAGGCTGCCTGTTCCGCCGCCTCCTTCGCGGCCTGCTCCGCCGCCGCCTGCGCGGCCGCGCGCTCCGCCTCCTCGCGCGCGGCGGCCTGGCGCTCGCGCTGGAGCAGCTCGGTGGCGCTCGTGACGACGAGCCCGCGCCCGACCAGTGCCCGGCGCTCGTCCTCCGCGGCGGCCGCCGACGCCGAGGCCACGCGCGCCGCCGCGGTCGCCGCCTCGGTGTCGGGCAGCTGCACGCCCGCGCCGGGCACGGCGAGGCCGACGACCAGCACCATGGCCGAGGCCGTCGTGGCGAGCGCGTGCTTCCACACGCCCACCCATCGGTGGGCAGGGGGCGGACGTGTGGAGTTCTCACCCACGTCCTCCGGTTGGCGGACAGCTGCGGCGGCCCGGGCATGGCCGCGGATCGGGCCGGCGCGGCGGTTCTAGGGTGGTGCCAACCGTCGAACCGAAGGATGTCCCATGCCTGCCGACCTGCGCGCCGCCGTGGCCGCGCTCATGCCCCGCGCCCTGTCCGACCTCGCCGAGCTGGTCGCCATCCCGTCGATCGCCGACGAGCGGATCGTCCCGCTGTCCGAGTGCGACCGTGCGGCCGAGTGGGTCGCCGCGGCCTTCCGCGCCGAGGGCATCGACGACGCCCGCCCGGAGCGGACCCCCGACGGCACGGCCGCCGTCGTCGGCCGGCGCCCCGGCCCGGACGGCGCGCCCACGGTGCTGCTCTACGCGCACTACGACGTGCAGCCGACGCTCGACGAGGCCGCCTGGACCACGCCGCCGTTCGAGCTGACCGAGCGCGACGGCCGCTACTTCGGCCGCGGCGCCGCGGACTGCAAGGGCAACATCGCCGCGATCCTCACCGCGCTGCGCGCGCTGCGGGACGAGGACGGCGGCTACCCGGTGACACTCAAGCTGGCGATCGAGGGGTCGGAGGAGCAGGGCGGCGGCGGTCTGGACCAGCTCGCGCAGGCGCGTCCCGAGCTGTTCGCGGCCGACGCGGTGCTCGTCGTCGACGTCGGCAACGTGGCCGTGGGCCGCCCGACGCTCACCACGTCGTTGCGCGGCTCCGCCGACGTCGTCGTGCACGTCGCGACGCTCGCCGGCGCGGTGCACTCGGGTATGTTCGGCGGTGCGGCGCCGGACCCGGTCGCGGCCCTCGTCCGGATGCTCGCCACGCTGCGCGACGGGCACGGCGACACGACGATCCGCGGCCTGGACGCCACGCAGACCTGGCCGGGCGCCGGCTGGGACGCCGCCGAGTTCGCGGCGGCGGCGGGTGTGCTGCCCGGCGCCCAGGTGCTGGGTTCCGGCTCGGTGGCCGACATGCTGTGGGCGCGGCCGACCGTCAGCGTGGTGGGCATCGACGTGCCGCCCGTGGTCGGCTCGACGCCGGCGATCCAGGGCAGCGCGTCGGCGCGGCTCAACCTCCGCGTCCCGCCGGGCCTGCGTGCCACCGACGCGCGCGACGCGCTCGTCGCCCACCTGCACGCCGTCGCCCCGTGGGGTGCGACCGTCACGGTCGAGGCCGACCACGTGGGCGAGCCGTTCCTGGCCCGCACCGACACGGCCGCGTTCGCGACGCTGTCGGACGCGCTCGCGGAGGCGTTCGGCGCGCCCACGGTCACCGTGGGCGAGGGCGCGTCGATCCCGCTGTGCAACGTGCTCGCCACGCTCATGCCGGAGGCGTCGATCGTGCTGCTCGGCGTCGAGGACCCGGCGGCGTCGATCCACGCGCCCAACGAGTCCGTGCACCCCGGCGAGATCGAGCACCTGGCGCACGCGTTGGCCCTGTTCCTGCAGCGTCTGGGCTGAGCCTTCACAGGAAGGCTCCAGGCAGGCTTCGCCGAAGGCCCAGGTCGCGTCCCTAACGTCAGTCGACGGCACCCGACGATCGACGTGAGGACGACATGGCCAGGCGGTGGAGGGCGGCTCGCCCGACGAGGAGGGTGGCCGTCATCATCGTGGCCGTCCTGGTGCTCGCGGGCGCCGGCACGGGCATCCGGTGGTTCACCCAACGGGACAAGGCCAGCGCCACGACGACGGCGGCCGCGACGACCACCACCGTGGCCGCGAGCCTGACGACGCTCCAGAAGTCGGTGAGCGCCACCGGCACGCTGACGCCGACGGTGCAGCAGGCCGTGAGCTTCGCGGTGAGCGGCACGGTGACGTCCGTGCCGGTCAAGGTGGGCGACACGGTGACCGTCGGCCAGACGCTGGCCACGGTCGACACGCTCCAGCTCACCGCGGACCTGCTCACGGCCAAGGCCAACCTGGCCAGCGCGCAGGCGGCGCTCGCCGACCTCGAGGCGGCGAGCACCGGGACGGCGGCCGAGGTCGCACAGATCGCCGCCGCGTCGGCGAAGGTCGACGTCGCGCAGTCGGCCGAGACGGCGGCCGAGGCCGCGCTGGGCGACGCCACACTGCTGGCGCCCGTCGCAGGCCTCGTGACGAACGTCGGCCTGTCGGTCGGGGACAAGGTCACCGGCACGTCCGCATCGTCGACGTCGGGCTCGTCGGCCGCCGGCTCCTCGGGCGGGTCGTCGGCCGGCTCCGCGGGCTCGGGGTCGTCGTCGAGCAGCTCGACGTCCAGCGGCCAGTTCGAGATCGTCGGGACGGACGCCTACGACGTGAGCCTGTCGGTCAACGACTCGGACGTCGCGCTCATCAAGCCGGGCGACCAGGTGGAGATGACGTCCGACTCCGTCACGGGCACCGTGTTCGGCGTCGTGCGGACCGTCGGCCCGCTCTCCACGTCCACCGGCGTCGCGTCGTACCCGGTGGTGGCCGACGTCACGGGCGACACGAAGTCGCTCCACGACGGCATCTCGGTCACGGCGAGCATCGTCTACGAGCGCCGCGCCAACGTGCTCACCATCCCCACCGCCGCCATCCACAAGGCGGCGGACGGCTCCTCGACCGTCATCAAGGTGGCCTCCGACGGCACCACGTCCACGGTGACGGTCACCACCGGCGAGTCCTCCGGCACGGTGACCGAGATCACGGCGGGCCTGGCGCAGGGCGACAAGGTCCAGGTGACCACGTACGCCCGCACGTCGACGGGCACGAGCGGCGGCACCAACCGGACCGGCGGGACCGGCGGCACCGGTTCCTTCCAGCTCCCCAACGGCCAGACCGTCCAGCGGAACTCCAACGGCAGCCTCTCGATCACCAACGGTGGGACGGGCTCCCGTGGCTGAGGGCACCACGACGCGCGTCGCGGGCCTGCCCGCGGTGCCGGGCGCCGGCGCGCCCGTCATCGAGCTGCTCGGCGCCCGCAAGACCTATACCACCGGCACCATCGAGTTCGAGGCGCTGCGCGGCGTGGACCTGCGGATCGACGCGGGGGAGTACGTCGCGGTCATGGGCCCCTCCGGCTCCGGCAAGTCGACCCTGATGAACATCCTCGGCTGCCTCGACGTGCTGACCAGCGGGACGTACCGGCTCGCCGGGGAGGACGTCGAGGAGCTCGACGAGGTGCAGCTGGCGGCCATCCGCAACCGGCGCATCGGCTTCGTCTTCCAGCAGTTCCACCTGCTGCCGTCGCTGCCCGCGTGGCGCAACGTGGAGCTGCCGCTGCTGTACGCGGGCGTGCGGGCCGTCGAACGCCGCGAGCGCGCGCTCGTCGCGCTCGAGCGCGTGGGCCTCGCCGACCGGACGGCCAACCGGCCCGGCGAGATGAGCGGCGGCCAGCAGCAGCGCGCCGCCGTGGCCCGCGCCCTGGTCACCGACCCCGCGCTGATCCTGGCCGACGAGCCGACGGGCAACCTGGACTCCACGTCGACCGACGAGGTGCTCGGGCTGTTCGACGAGCTGCACGAGCAGGGCCGCACCGTGGTGCTCATCACGCACGAGGCCGAGGTGGCCCTGCACGCGCAGCGCGTGGTCCACGTGCGCGACGGCCTCGTCACGGTCGACGAGCGGGTGGCCCGATGACCTGGAACCAGACGCTCACCACGGCCTGGTCGGCGGTCCGCACGCACGTCATGCGCTCGTCGCTGACGGTGCTCGGCATCCTCATCGGCATCGCGGCGGTCATCCTCACGGTCGGCCTCGGGCTCGGCTCGCAGAAGGACGTCTCGGCGCAGATCGACTCGCTGGGGTCCAACCTGCTCATCGTCACGCCCGGGTCGGCGACGACCGGCGGGATCCGGGGCGGCTTCGGCTCGGCCACGACGCTGACGCGCGCCGACGCCGAGGCGCTGGCCTCCAGCGTCAACGCGCCGGACGTCAAGGGCGTCGCGGCCGAGAAGTCGACGTCGCTGGAGCTCCAGAACGGCTCCACCAACTGGACCACGACCGTCACGGGGACCACCGCGTCCTGGCTGCAGGTCCGCAACCGCACGCTGTCGTCGGGCACGTTCATCACCCAGGCGGACGACGCCGGCCGCAACGCGGTCGTCGTCCTCGGCTCGGACACCGCCACCGA
Source organism: Actinomycetes bacterium (assembly GCA_021793115.1). Next base: position 12,598 of record JAJYTJ010000106.1, read on the forward strand.
GCTGTTCGGCACCACGAACGTCGTCGGCCAGTCGGTGACGATCTCCAACGTCCAGTTCCAGGTGATCGGCGTCCTGGCCAGCGCCGGCTCGGCGAGCGGCACGAGCCTCGACGACCTCGCCGTGGTGCCGCTCTCGACCGAGGCCGAGACGCTCGTCGGCGGCTCGTCGCGCAGCTCCGTGAACCGCATCTACGTCGAGGCGGCCGGGACGAACCAGCTGTCGGCGGCCTACCAGGAGGCGGAGAGCACGCTGCTCAACCTCCACGGGATCACGAGCACGGCCAACGCCGACTTCTCGATCGCCTCGCAGCAGTCGCTCGTGTCGACCGCGACCGCCGTGGCCAAGACGCTGACCGTGCTGCTCACCGGCATCGCGGCGCTCTCGCTGCTCGTCGGCGGCATCGGCGTGATGAACATCATGCTGGTGTCCGTCACGGAGCGGACCCGGGAGATCGGCCTGCGCAAGGCGCTCGGCGCCCCGCCGTGGGCCATCCGCCGCCAGTTCCTCGCCGAGGCCTCGATCCTCGGCCTGTCCGGCGGGGTGCTCGGCGCCGGGCTGGGCGTGCTGGCCGCGCGGACGCT
>JAJYTJ010000107.1 GCA_021793115.1 Actinomycetes bacterium
GGCGCGCCGACGGGCGCCGCCGGGCGGCCGGGCGCCGGCGCGGCCGCGGTCGACGACGCCGCGCCGTGGACCGCGTTCCGGGCGAGCGCCGACCGGGCCGCGGTGCCGCAGGTGGTCTTCACGCGGCCGGAGGTGGCGGCCGTGGGGCTCGCGGAGGTGGCGGCGCGCGCGCAGGGCATGGACGTGCGGGTGGTGAGCGTGGGATTCGACTCCACGGCGGCGGCAGTGTTCTCGTCGGCGGCACCGGGCAGGGCGTCGATCGTGGTCGACGAGGCACGCGGCATCATCGTCGGCGCCACGTTCGTCGGGCCCGAGGTCGCCGAGATGCTGCACGCGGCGACCATCGCGGTGGTGGCCGAGGTGCCGCTGGCGCGGCTGTGGCACGCGGTGCCGGCCTACCCGACACGCAGCGAGGTGTGGCTGCGGCTGCTCGAGGCGTACGGCCTCTGAGCCCGGGCCCGCGGCGCGTGCCGGCAGCGGCACCTGGCCGCCGCCGGCACCCGTCCGCGTCAGCCGGCCAGGCTGCTGTCCGAGGAGAACACCAGGCCCAGCGTGACCTTGCCCTGCTGGATGGCGGCCTTGGTCAGCGGGCCACCGGCGTCGAGCGAGACGAAGCTCGTGATGTCGAGCCCGTAGGTGCCGGTGAGCCCGGGCTCGCAGAACGGCCGCGTCGGGCACTCCGGCGGGCCGCCGAGCACGAGCCCGCCGCACGCCTTGGCGAGGTCGCTCAACGTGGTGAGCGAGTGCGCGTCGGCGAACGCCTTGGTCACGGCGAAGGCGTTCTGGTCCTGCGCCGCGGCGGGCTTGCCGAACGTCAGACCCACCTTCTGGCCCAGCGCCTGCAGCGCCGCCACGGTGGTGGTGAGGTTCGAGCTCGCCTTGGCGGGCGCGCCCGCGCCGTTGATCTTCTGGTTGAGGAACTCGGTGAGCGTGCCGGCGTACTCCGGGACGACGGTGAGGTCACCGCGCTCGAGAGCGGGCTCGTACGTCTCACGGTTGCCGATCGTCTGGGTCGTCGCGTCGAACCCGGCGGCCTTGAGCACGTCCGCGTAGATCTCGGCGAGTGTGGCGCTCTCGGAGAAGTTCGCCGCGCCGACCAGCACCTTCGCTCCGTTGCCGACCTGCTGCTGCGTCCCGAGGTTCTGCGCGGCGACGTACTGCGTCGCGGCCTGGCTCGAGGTCTGCCGGTCGACGTCCACCGCCTTGTTCAGGGCGATGAGCTTGCTGGTGTCGAGCGTCGCGGAGACCGCGTCGAGCACGCCGACGAGCTGCGGCGAGCTCGCGGCGGCCTTGGCGTTGACCGCGGGGATGACGTTGTCGACGGTCTGCAGGTGCTTGTCGTCCTGCAGCGCGACGAGCTGGGTGCCGGGGATGGCCGCGCACGTGGCGGTCGCGGCGGCGGTGGTGGCTCCGGTGGTGCTGCCACCGCCCGGCGTGGGGGCGCCGCTCCCGGTGCCCGACGAGCCGGGCGTGCCGCATCCGGCGAGCACCAGGACGGACGCGGCGATGGCGACAAGGACGGGCTGGCGACGCATGGGACTCCCTCGGGGTCGGTGGCCGTCGGTCACGCGAGTAGCCACGGTAACCACCAGGTCCGACATCGGCTTCCCGAACGCGGTCGCGGGACCTGCTCGACGGTGTCGCGGGACCTCCGGAACGCCGTCGCGGGCCCCGGCGTCTGCCTCGTCGTGCGCCGCCGGCGCACGGACCGCCGGCCGCCTCAGCGCGCGGTCGCGGTGACCCGCAGCGGGGCGGGCGTGAGCACCCGTTGCACGGCGGCCAGCAGGCCCTCGACGGCGAGGCACACGACGGCGACGACGATGCCGCCGGCCACCACCTCCCCGTAGCGCTGCGTCGCGAAGCCCGTGACGATGATGGTGCCCAGGCCGCCGCCCCCGACGAGCGCGGCGAGCGGGACGGTGGCGACCACCTGTACCGCGGCGGTGCGCAGGCCGGCGCCGATGAGGGGCAGCGCCAGCGGCAGCTCCACCGTGGCCAGCACGCGCGCGGCGGACATCCCCATGCCGCCGGCGGCGTCGCGCGCGGCCGGGTCCACCTCGCGCACGCCCGTGAACGCGTGCGACAGGATCGGCGGGATCGCGAAGAGCGCCGCGGCGAGCACGGTGGGCCGGTTGCCGAAGCCGATCCCGGTGGTCGCGAAGATGAACAGCAGCGCGAGGGTGGGCAGTGCGCGCGACGTGTTCGACGCGACCACCGTGAGGCCGCCGCCGCGCGGACGGTGACCGAGCCACACGCCGAGCGGCAGCCCCACGACGGCCGCGAGCAGCACCGCCGCCGCCGACATCCCGAGGTGCTCCACGGTCAGCGCGGGCACGCCCTGCGGCCCCTGCCAGTTGAGCGGGTCGTTGAGCCAGCGCAGCGTCTGCGCCAGGACGCCGTCGCCGCTCATCGCCGGCCCCGCGCCCACGGCGTGGCCAGCCGCCCGGCCAGCCACAGCACCACGTCCGCCACCAGGGCCACCGCGAGCGTCAGGGCGGTCGCCGTGACGATCTCCGCCCGGTAGAGGCTGGTGAACCCGCGGTACATGAGCTGGCCCAGGCCGCCGTAGCCGACCACCACCCCGATGGTCACCAGCGCGACCGTGCTCACGGTGGCCAGGCGCAGCCCGACGACGACCGACGGCAGCGCGTTGGGCAGCTGCACCGTGAGAAGGGTGCGCAGCGGGCTCTGCCCCAGCCCGCGCGCGGCGTCCGTCACGGCGGGGTCCACGCCGCGCAGCCCGACGAGGATGTTCCGCACGAGCACCAGCAGCGCGTACACCACGAGCCCGACGAGCACCGTGGTGCGCCGGTCCCGCAGCACCGGGTAGAGCACCGCGAAAAGCGCCAGCGACGGGATGGTGTACAGCACGCCGGCCGTGCCGATGACCAGGCCGGACAGCTTCGGGTGGCGGAACGCGACGAGCGCCAGCGGGAGGGCGACGAGCGTGGCGATGGCCACGGCCTCGAGCGTCAGCAGCACGTGCTGGCTCAGGGCCGTGGTGATGTCGGCGCGGTTCGCCTGGACATAGGCCCACGAGAACCACGGGTTGGGGGCACCCACGCTGGCACGGTAACTGCCCCGACCGACAGATGTCGGACGGCCCGGGTAGCGTCGACGTCCGTGACCCCCGAGACCCACGCCCGCGGCGGCGCGACGGCCATCGAGTTCCGGGGTGCGCGCGCCGAGTACGGCGACGGCACGGTGGCCGTCGAGCACCTCGACCTCGCGGTGCGCGAGCACGAGCTGCTGGTGCTCGTCGGGCCGTCGGGCTGCGGCAAGTCGACCACGCTGCGGATGGTCAACCGGCTGGTGCCGCTCGCGGCGGGCCAGGTGCTCGTCGGCGGCGAGGACGTGGCGGCGGGGGACCCGGTGGCCCTGCGCCGGCGCATCGGCTACGTCATCCAGAACGTCGGCCTGTTCCCGCACCGCACGGTCGCGGCCAACGTGGGCACGGTGCCGACGCTGCTCGGCTGGGGCCGCGACCGCGTGCGGGAGCGCACCGCGGAGATGCTCGAGCTCGTCGGGCTCCCCCCGGCGACCTACGCCCGGCGGTACCCGCACCAGCTGTCGGGCGGCGAGCAGCAGCGGATCGGCGTGGCCCGGGCGCTCGCGGCGGACCCGCCGGTGCTCCTCATGGACGAGCCGTTCGGCGCGGTCGACCCGATCGGCCGGCGCCGCCTGCAGGAGGAGTTCTGGCGCATCCAGCGCGCGGTGGGCACCACGGTGATCTTCGTGACGCACGACGTGGACGAGGCGGTGCGGCTGGGCGACCGGGTGGTCGTCATGAGCCGTGGGGGGCGCACCGAGCAGGTGGCGGACGCGGTGACGCTGCTCGCACGCCCGGCCCCGGGGATGGTGACCGAGTTCGTCGGGGCCGGTCGCACCGCGCGGCTGCTGCCCATCACGGCGATCGAGCCGGGCGACCTGGAGCCGGCGTCCGGCCCGTCCGGTGGCCCGGTGCTGCAGGTGGGCGAGCGGCTGGACGCCGCGCTGGCCGCGCTGGTCACGCGCGACGCGGTGGACGTGAGCGACGGCACCTCGATCGTCGGGCGGCTCACCGCGGACGGCGTGCTGCACGCGCTGCGGCGCGTCGTGGATCAGGTGCCCGACGACGAGCAGGAGACCGCCGGCGCCGCCGGCGCATGACGAGGAGGGGACGACGATGCAGGTCGCAGACGTGCTCATCGATGGGTTCGGCCGGATCCGGGAGGGGGTCGAGCGCGTGCTCGGCGGGCTCGACGAGGCCGCCCTGGGTGCCCGGCTCGACCCGGACGCCAACTCGATCGCGTGGCTCGTCTGGCACCTGACCCGGGTGCAGGACGACCACGTCGCCGCCGCGTTCGACGTGGAGCAGGTGTGGACCGCCGAAGGCTGGGCGGAGCGGTTCGCGCTGCCGTTCCCGGTGGCCGACCACGGCTACGGGCACACGTCCGAGCAGGTGGGGGCGCTCTCGGGCGTCGGCGGCGACATGCTGCTGGGGTATCACCAGGCCACCGCCCGACGCACGGTCGAGCTGCTGGGCGCGGTGACCCAGGACGGCCTGGACCGCGTCGTGGACACGCGCTGGACGCCTCACGTGACGCTCGGCGTGCGGCTCGTGAGCGTCCTCGCGGACGACCTGCAGCACGTGGGGCAGGCGGCGTTCGTGCGCGGCTCGCTGGGACGGCGCGCCGGCGCGGGAATCTGAGCGGCCGCCCGTCGTTGCACGGGACATGACCACCATCGGCTTCATCGGTTCCGGACACATCGGCTCGCAGCTCGCCCGCCTGGCCGTCGGCCACGGCTACGACGTCGTCCTGAGCAACTCGCGCGGCCCGCAGACGCTCGGCGGCCTCGTCGACGAGCTCGGCCCGCACGCCCGCGCCGCGACGCCGGAGGAGGCCGCCGAGGCCGGCGACCTCGCGGTGGTCACCATCCCGCTGCACGCGCTCGGCACGGTCCCGGTGGCGCCGCTGGCCGGCAAGGTCGTCGTCGACACCAACAACTACTACCCGCAGCGCGACGGCCAGATCTCCGAGCTGGACGACGAGACGACCACCGTGAGCGAGCTGCTGCAGCAGCACCTGCCGCAGTCCGCCGTGGTCAAGGCGTTCAACCACATCGTCTTCAGCGACCTCACGGTGGACGGCCTGCCCGCGGGGACGCCGGGCCGGCGGGCGCTCGTCGCCGCCTCGGACCACGACGATGCCCGCGCCCGCGTCGCGGCGCTCATCGACGAGTTCGGGTTCGACCCGGTCGAGGTCTCGCCCCTCTCCGAGGGCTGGCGCATCCAGCGTGACACCCCGGCGTACGGCGTGCGCCGCACGGCCGACGAGCTCCGCACCGACATGGCCGCCGCGAAGCGCTACCGCGACATGTAGGGGCGACGCCGGCCACGGTCGAGACGTACCTGGCGGGGGCGTGGACCCACCGGCGCGGCGCGGGGGCCGGTGGACGGGCTCGGCGACGCCGACCCGCCGCGACGGCGTCAGGCCGCCGGCGCGCGGAACAGGACGTTGCGGCCGAGGATCCCGGGCCGCCAGTCGCCGTGCTCCCAGTGCGACGGGGTGTAGCCGAGGTCCTTCAGCCGCTCGACGATCGCGTCGACCGACGTGTCGAACCGCTCCAGGTGCCTGTCCTCGAGCTCGAGGAGCAGGTGCGGGCGGAACTGGCCGAGCGTCGCGGTGCCGCCGGCCAGCAGCCGCTCCTCGGCCCCCTCGACGTCGGCCTTGATGAGGTCGAGCCGCGGCAGCCCGAGGCGCGCGACCAGCTCGTCGAGCGTGTCGACCCGCACGTCGATGCTCCGGTGCCGCCGGAACTCGGCGTTCGACCCGAGGCCGCGGGTCCCGTCGGCGAGGAACGTGCGGCCGCGCACGCGCATGAGCCCTCGGCTCGGCTGCGACAGGTGCCCGGCGCCGGGTTCGTCGCCCAGGGCCAGGCGGTGCACCGTCACGTTGTGCGCGGCGACGAGCCACCGGCCGAACAGCAGCAGGCGGCCGAGGTCGGGCTGCGGCTCCACCGCGTGCACCGCCCCGGACGGGCCGACGAGGTCCGCGAGCGACCACGTGTACAGCCCGAACTCCGCGCCGACGTCGAGGCACACGGACCCGGGCCCGACGAGCGTGCCGAGCCCGAGCACCTCGTCCTCGACGAACGGCGCCCGGCGGGCACCGGTGCGCAGGGCCGCGGCCAGCGCGGAGAGGCGTCGTGGGGATCGGAGCGGCACTCCAGCACCCTAGCGACGCGTACGACGAGGAGCGCGACCGGACACGGCGGCCCCGCGCCCGCTCAGCGGACCGTCCAGCGGAAGTAGCGCACGCCGATGACGCCGAACACGGCGGCGTACGCCACGCAGGCGACCAGCCCGATCAGCTGGTCGGTGCCCCAGCCGACGCTGCCGGTGGCCGCGCTGAAGAGGTAGGACAGCCCACCCACCGGCGTCCACCCGGCGACCGTGCGGAACGTGGACCCGAGCAGCCCGCTCGACCCGATGAGCCCGACCACCAGCAGCAGCGCGAAGAGCACGCGGCTGAACGCGTTGACCTGGCCCGACGTGGTGGTCAGGCCGACGATGGCCTGCCCGATCGCGAGGAACACCGCGGCGCCCAGCAGGGACACCACGAGCACCAGGAGCCAGCTCCCCACACCGAACGTCAGGTGGTAGCGCACGCCGCCGAGGCCGAGCACCACGAGCGACATGACCAGCGAGAGGACGAGCTGCACCACGAGCCGGCTCACGGCGATGGTCCACATGGGCACGGGCGTCACGCGCATGCGCTGGAACACGCCGGACTCGCGGTCACGCGCGACGGCCATGGGGTAGCCGAAGAGGCCGGCCGCCATGAGCCCGTACGTGATGGACAGGCCGATGAGGTACCCGGGCTCGAGGACGTTCCGCTTGCCTGAGCCGGTGACGAGCAGCATCGCCACCGGCAGCACGATCGACAGCAGCAGCGCCTGCCGGTTGCGCAGCAGCACGATGGCGTCGGCGCGCAGCAGGGTGCGCAGCGCCTGGCCCACGGAGGGCGGCGTCAGGAGGGTCGTCTCAGTCACGGATCTCGTCCCCCGTCAGGCCGATGAAGACGTCCTCGAGCGTCACGTCGCCGTGCGCGGCGCGCAGCACGCGCGGGTCGGTGCGGTGCTGCGCGACGAGCTCGGCCGGCGTGCCGAGCGCGACGAGCCGGCCGTGGTCGACGATCGCGACGCGGTCGCACACCGCCTGCGCCTCCTCCATCGAGTGGGTGGTCAGCATGATGGAGCCGCCCTCGGCCCGCGCCCGCTCGATCTGCGACCACAGCTGCCGCCGCGCCTGCGGGTCCAGCCCGGACGTGGGCTCGTCGAGCAGCAGCAGCGGCGGGTCGTGGAGCATCGCGACGAGCAGCGAGAACCGCTGCTGCTGGCCGCCGGACGTCTGGCGGTACCGCTTCGCGGCCTCGTCGGCCAGGCCCGCCCGGTGCAGCCGTTCGCTCAGCTCGCCGGCGGTCAGCGCCAGGCCGTAGAGGCCCGCGTAGAGGCGCAGGATCTCGGTGAGGGTGAGCTCGGCCTGGAAGCTCGAGGCCTGCAGCTGCACGCCGATGAGCGCCCGCACGGCCAGCGGCTCGCGCGCCGCGTCGTGCCCGAGGACCGTGACGGCACCGGCGGCGGGGTTGAGCAGCCCCTCGATGGCGGACAGCGTGCTCGTCTTGCCCGCGCCGTTGGGCCCGAGCAGCCCGAAGATCTCGCCGCGCCGGACGGCGAGGCTCAGCCCGTCCACCGCGGTGCGCTGGCCGTACCGCACGACGAGCCCGTCGACCTCGAGGATCGGAGCGCTGACCGGCTCGGTCATGGGACCGCCTCTCCCGCCCCGGCATCCGCGGCGACGCCCCGCATGGTGGCAGCACAGGCTGTGGATCGGCGGGTATGAGCCTGAACCGGCCGGTGGCCCCGTCGTGGGTCAGTGCCCACCGCCGGCCGGCCCAGCTTCAGGGACGCGCGTTGTGCGTCGGCCCGGGCTTGGCGTGTGCCTCCTGGGAGATCTGGTGACCGTCGACGCCGCCGTTGCGGGCCTGGGCCGCGACGCTCTGGCCGAACGCGGCGGCAGAGGGCAGCGCCGTCGGACCGGGGTGGGGGGCGGCGTGCGCGTCGGCGCCCTCGCTCGGTTCCGCGGAGGCCGACGCCGACACGACGGGAACCGGCGCGGTCGTCGGTGAGGTGAACTGCTGGGCCACCGCCGGTGCTGCCGTCACGACGCCCGCGGCGCCCGCGGCGATCGCGACGCCGAGCGCGGCCTTGCCCGCGACGCTCAGTCCGGCCACTTTGGTCAGCAACGCTCCGGCCAGGGTGCTCATCGTGCCTCCATGCAGGGGGGCCACGTTCTCGCGGCCGTGTCACCAGGGCTATCGCCGGAAGCGGCCCGGTGGTGACGCGGCGACGACACAGTTCACTCGTTCGGCCGCGTGGCTCAGGGTGGCTCAGTCCGTCCAGAGGGCGTGGAAGTGGTGCACCGGGCCGTGCCCGTGGCCGATCTCCAGCTCGTCGGCCCGGAGCAGCGCCTGCGTGAGCCACGCCTTCGCGTCGCGGGCGGTCTGCACCCAGTCCGGCCGACGCGGTCGCAGGGCCGCCAGCGCCGACGAGAGCGTGCAGCCGGTGCCGTGCGTGTTCGCCGTCGGGACGCGCGGCCCCGCGAGCAACGTGGTCCCGTGCTCGTCGACCAGCACGTCCACGGCCGTCGCGCCGTCGAGGTGGCCGCCCTTGAGCAGCACCCGCGGAGCACCCAGCACACGCAGGGCCCGAGCCTGGTCGCTCATCTCGTCGATGCCGGTCGCGACGGGGTCGCCGAGCAGCACCGCGGCCTCGCCGAGGTTCGGCGTGATGATCGAGCTGAACGGCAGCAGGGTACGGACGGCCGCGACGGCGTCGTCGGCGAGCAGCCGGTCGCCGCTGGTGGCGACCATCACAGGGTCGAGCACGACGATCCCGGGTTCGTGGCGCACCAGGAACCCCCGCACCGCCGTGGCGACCGCCGCGTCGGCGAGCATGCCGATCTTGACGGCGTCGATCCGCACGTCCGCGACCAGGGTCTCCAGCTGCTGCGTGACGAACTGCGCGGGCACCACGTGCACACCGGTGACGCCTACCGTGTTCTGCGCCGTGAGCGCCGTGATGACGCTGGTGCCGAAGGCGCCCAGGGCGCTGAACGTCTTGAGGTCAGCCTGGATTCCGGCTCCTCCGGAGGGGTCGCTGCCCGCGATGGTCAGCGCGACGGGCGGGCGCGTCACCGCACGCCTGCCCGGGACTCGTCCCACGCCCGGCGCAGCCGTGCCGTCGCGGCGCCGACGTCCGGCTGCCCGCAGATCGCGCTGATCACGGCGACGCCGGCGGCCCCGGCGGCGGCCACCGCCTCGACCCGGGTGGCGTCGATGCCGCCGATCGCGACGCACGGCCACGGGCTCGCCGTGGCCAGCTCGCGCAGCACGACCACCCCGCCGGCCGGTGCAGCGTCCGCCTTGGAGCCGGTGGGCCACACCGGCCCGACGCCCAGGTAGTCCAGCGTGTCCGGCGGCAGCGCGGTGGCCGCCCGGACGTGCTCGGCCGTCTGCACCGACAGCCCGAGGTAGGCGTCCGGGCCGAGCGCGGCACGGGCCTCGCTCACGCCGGCGTCCCCCTGGCCGACGTGCGCGCCGTCGGCGCCGATGGCCCGGACCAGGTCGAGCTGGTCGTTGACGAGGAGCGGCACGTCGGTGCCCGCGAGCGCGGCGACGAGGGCGCGGCCGAGCACGACGAGCTCGCGGTCGGAGGCGTCGGGGTCGCGCAGCTGGACCACGGTCACCCCGGCGGCCACCGCCGCGGCGACGGTGGCGACCACGCCGAACGCCCCGCACCGGCCGGTGTCCGTGACCAGGTAGAGGGACAGGTCGAGCGGGGGACGGGAGCCGCCGGCGGTCGCGTTTTCCATCAGCCCAGCCTGACCTCGGCGGCCAGGGCGGCCGGCGTGAGCAGGCTCAGCTCGTCGAGCAGCGCGGCGGCGAACCCGCCCGGTCCCCGGGTGGCCGTCACCGCGCGGTCCGCGCTGACGGTGAGCATCGCGGTGGCCGCGACGGCCGCCAGCAGCGGGTCGTCGACGGCGGCCGCGAAGCCGGCCATCAGGGCGCCCAGGGAGCAGCCGACGCCGGTGACGCGCGTCAGCCACTCGTGCCCGTTGCTGACGAGCACCATGCGGTCGCCGTCGGTGAGGTGGTCGGTGGGACCGCTGACGGCGACGACGGTCGACCGGTCGCGGGCCACCGTGCGCGCCACGTCCGCGGCCTCCTCGGGCGAGTCGGTGGCGTCCACCCCCTTGCCGCCGGCGCCGCCGGCGAGCGCGAGCACCTCGGAGGCGTTGCCGCGCACGATCGTCGGCGCGGACGCGCCCAGCAGCTCGACGGCCAGGTCGGTGCGCCAGCGCAGCCCGCCGGCGGCGACCGGGTCGAGCACCCACGGGGTGCCGGCCTCCGCCGCGGCCGCGGCGGCCAGGCGCATCGCGCCCGCCGTCTCGTCGTACGGGGTGCCGAGGTTGACCAGGACGCCACCGGCGATCCGGGCGAAGTCGCCGGCCTCGTGCGCGTTGTCCACCATGGCCGGCGCCGCACCTGCGGCGAGCAGCACGTTGGCCGTCCACTGTGCGACCACGATGTTGGTCAGGCACTGCACCAGGGGCGCGGCCGAGCGGAACGCCGCCAGCGACTCACCGACCGCGGCCGCGGTCACCGTCCGCCCCGTCATCGCGCGCCCTCCTCGTCGGCGGCCGGGATCGCCTCGGCGCCGGTCTCGTCGTCCACCTGCGTGGACGACGCTGCGTCATCCGGTGCCGCGGGACCGGGCAGCAGCGGGCTGAGGAGGGCCGCCGCCACCGCCGCGACGACGAAGGAGAAGATCGACGCGCCCAGCCACGGCGGCGCCGCGAAGTGCAGCGCCGAACCCAGGCCGGTCCAGATGGGCACCCACCAGGCCAGCGCGCCCGGGTTGACCAGCTGGTACGCGACGAAGCCCACCGCCCAGGCGGCCAGCGTCGCCCACCGGGTCCGGCTCGCGCTGCCCAGGTTCCAGCGCCCGCGCCGCAGCACGAACCAGTCGACCAGGAGCACACCGAGCAGCGGCACGAACACCGAGCCGATGAGCAGGAGGAAGCTCTCGTAGTCGGCAATGTTCAGCACCACGGCCCCGAGGGTGGACACGACGCCGATGACGACGGCAAGCACCCGACGGTCCCAGCGCGGGCGCAGGTTCTGCACCGACACCGCGGTGGAGTACGTGTCCGCGAACGACTGGTCCAGCTCGCGGATCGTCAGCACGCCGAACACGAGGGCACCGAGCGGGACCGCGATGAAGGAGCCGAAGATCTTGCCGGGGTCGCGCCCCGCGACCGTGACCAGTGCCAGAAGGCCGATCGCGTAGCAGGCGACCTGGGTCACCGCATACCCGGCCGAGGTGCCGACGAAGGCCTTGCGCGGGGTGCGCGAGTGCCGGGCGTAGTCCGCGACGAGCGGCACCCAGGAGACGGTCACCCCGATGACGGTGTCCACCGCGACCCAGAAGCCGTTCCACCCGCCGTCGGACAGGGCCGGCAGCGGGTGCCGCAGCAGCTGGGCGGCCAGGTAGGCCAGGGCGATGAGCACGACCACGGTGACGTAGCGGCGCAGCACGCGGATCCACGCCAGCGGCCGCAGCGCGAGCGCGGTGCTGAGCACCCCTGCCGCCACGGCGTATGCGGCGCGCGGCACGCCGGGCAGGAGCTGGTTGAGGGCGGTGCTGATGGTGACCAGCTCGAACGTCGTCCAGCCGACCAGCTGCACGATGTTGAGCGCGGTCGGCACGTACGACGCGCGGGTGCCGAACAGGCCCCGCAGCAGCACCATGGACGGCGCACCGGTCCGCGCCCCCGGTACCCCGACCGCGCCGAGGCCGAGCGCGCCGAGCACCGTGCCGACGAGCACCGCCACGAGTGCCGCGCCGAGCGACATGCCCGGCTCGGCAACGGGCACGAGCACGAAGATCGCGCCGGTGAAGCCGAGCAGGCTGACGCCGAGGTTGCCCCACAGACCGAGCTGGTCCGCGAGGCCGAGCACGCGGGGCGCGGGCTTCTCGAGGGTGAGCGGAGCCTCCGTCGGATGGTCCTGGACCGCTGTCATGGCAATGTCCTCCCTACGCCGGCATTACCCGGTCAGGTTCGTACGGTCGGCGACGCCTGGTGTCGCCCTCTCAGCCCGGCCATGCCCGAGCTCCCGTTGGTGCGAAGGTGACGGTACCTCTCCGATCCGCCGAGTGCGTACCGGGGTTCGCCCGCATGCTCGACGACGGCCGGGCCCACGCCGAAGGCCCGCGCGGGCTCGATGCCTCGGCGAGGGCTGTCAACCCCGTGTGGGCGCCGAGCACGGCCTTCGGTCACGGCTCGTCGCCGGTCAGCCGTCCCGCTCGAGCGGCGCCGCGATCGTCACCTCAGCGTGGCCGACGTCGCCCGGGTCACGGCCGCCGGGCAGCGACGACCTGCACGAGGTCTCGACAGCGCCCAGGCCGGGAGTGCGCTGGCTCGTCAGGCCGAGGCTGCTCCCGGGAGCGCGGCCATCATCCGTTCGCGTGCGTCGTCGGCCAGCGCGTAGTCGACCCAGCGGCCGCGGCGGGAGGCGGTGACCAGGCCCGCCTCCCGCAGCACCTTGAGGTGGTAGCTCAGCAGGTTGCCGGGGATCGGGATGCGCTCGTGGAGGTTGCAGACGCACGCCTTGCCGTCGGCGAGCTCCGCCAGCACCGCCCAGCGGATCGGGTCTGCCACCGCGGTGAGCAGCGCCACGGCCTGCGCCGCCGCGCTCGGCGGCTCCGGGGCGCGGACCGCGGGATCGTTGAGGGCTACCACCGTGTCAACCACGTTTGAAGCATAGGCGCCGGACGGCGTGGGGCTGCAGGTGGGCGCGTGGACCTACGTCCCGTCGGTGGTGTTCTGCCGAGGTGCTATGTTCCAGCCGTGACTGATACAACGCCGGTTGAATCGACGGCGGTTGAGGCGGGTCGTGCGGCGGTGGCGGGATCGGC